>JAMPDT010000007.1 GCA_023665525.1 Butyrivibrio sp.
TGGGAGTTGATAAAAAGGATGTAAAATTAGTTATTCACTACGATATATCGGATTCGCTTGAGAATTATGTACAGGAGGCGGGACGCGCGGGGCGCGACCAGTCCTTGCAGGCGGAATGCTATGTGCTGTTTAACGATAACGACCTTGATAAGCATTTTATACTTCTGAATCAGACCAAGCTCAGCATAAGCGAAATTCAGCAGGTGTGGAAGGCTATTAAGGACTTGACCAAGACAAGAACGCGGGTATGCTGCTCGCCGCTTGAAATCGCGCGTCAGGCGGGCTGGGACGACGCGCCCGGCTCGGACATCGAAGTGCGCGTAAGAACAGCCGTTGCGGCGCTGGAAAACGCAGGCTATGTCAAGCGCGGCAAAAATGTTCCTCATGTTTACGCTACAAGCATACTTGCCGAAAATATGCGGGAGGCAAGCGATATAATTAATGACTCCGCTCTGTATGACGACAAACAGCGGGAAAACGCGCTGAGGATAGTAAAATCTCTTATCTCAAGCAGAAGCATTGCCGAGGCGGGAAACGACGACGCGGAATCACGCGTTGATTATCTTGCCGATATATTGGGGCTTCAAAAGGAGGACGTCATTAACGCGATTACGCTTATGCGGGAGGACGGCTTGCTTGAGGACTCAAGAGATATGTCGGCGTATATCCGCCGCGCCGATTCGCAGAATAAATCAACTCAGATATTTGAGCGCTTTGCAAGGCTTGAAGGCTTTATGATAGACGAGCTTGAGGAGGGTAAGCTATGCAGCGGCTTGAAGGAGCAAAAGGAGCTGAACGAGCGCGCGATGGCGGCGGGTATAGCTCATTCGAGCGCAAAAAACATAAGGACGATTCTGTATTATTGGACAATCAAAAGCTATATACAGAAAGCCGCGGCAGACGGAGAAAGCGGCTCGGAGGTTATTCCGCTGATGAGTGTTGAACTGTTGCGCAGGAAGTATGAGCTTCGAGCGGATATATGCCGTTTTCTTGTGGAGGAGCTTTACCGTTTGGCGGAGGATAAGCCCGATGACGGCTCGGAGGAGGTGTTGGCGGAGTTTTCCCTGATAGGATTATGGAAGGCTTATTGCGACAGACCGCGCTTTGATTTTATCCAAGAGGAGCCGAGTGTGCATGACGTTGAGGACGCCATTTTGTATTTGTCCAAAATAGGCGCGCTTACCCTTGAGGGGGGGTTCCTTGTTCTGTACAGCGGTATGGAAATCAAGCGTATTGTCACCGACAACAAGATATGTTATAAGCGTAAGGATTATCGTATGCTTGACGAATTTTACAAGCAGAAAATACAGCAGATACATATTGTTGGTGAATACGCGCATCTTATGGTACGTGACTATGATGCCGCCTTGCAGTTTGTACAGGACTACTTTCAAATGGATTTCAAGCAGTTTATAATGAAGTATTTTAAGGGAGAACGCGCCGCGGAGATCGTAAGAAATATCACGCCGGAGAAATATAAGCAGCTTTTTGCGGAGCTGTCCGAAACGCAGCGGCAAATTATTAATGATGATAAGTCGAAATGCATAGTTATCGCCGCCGGACCCGGAAGCGGAAAAACAAAGGTTCTTGTCCATAAGCTCGCCTCCCTGCTGCTTTTGGAGGAGGTAAAGCATGAACAGCTCCTTATGGTAACCTTTTCACGCGCCGCCGCTACGGAGTTCAAAAAAAGACTTATGGAGTTAATCGGTAATGCGGCGGGCTATGTGGAGATTAAAACCTTTCATTCATATTGCTTTGACCTTCTCGGCAGAATCGGAAGCCTTGAAGGAGCGGAGGACGTTGTAAAAAACGCGACCGAAATGATTTACAACGGCGAGGCGGAGCTTGGGCGCATTACAAAAACAGTGGTGGTAATTGACGAAGCGCAGGATATGGACGAGAATGAGTTTGCGCTTATCGAGGCGCTGATGTCCCGCAACGACGATATGAGAGTAATAGCGGTAGGCGACGACGACCAAAATATTTATGAATTTCGCGGCTCCGATTCAAAGTATCTGCGTTCGTTTATAACAAAGCATGGGGCGGTAACCTATGAAATGCCGGATAATTACCGCAGCGCTCCGAATATTGTGGAATTAGCCAACGCGTTTGCCGCTTCGATAACAAACCGTATGAAGAGCATTCCGTGCAGAGCGGTTTCATGCGATAACGGCACGGTACGCCTTACAAGGCATATCGGCGGCAATCTCGAGGAACCGATAGTTCGTGAAATTATATCATCTAAGCATGACGGGAGAGCTTGCGTCCTTACGAATACGAACGAGGAGGCTCTGCGGGTGCTTGGCTTGCTGAATATGTACGGGGTCCGCGCCAAGCTGATACAGTCGAACGACGGCTTTTGGATGTACAATCTTGCGGAAATACGTTTTTTCTTAAAGCAGATAGACAAAAAGCTGCAATACTCGAAAATTCCCGACGAGGTTTGGAACGCGGCGAAGCAGAGCCTGTTTGTCAGGTATAAATCAAGCGCGTGTCTTGAAAACTGCAAGAATCTGATATTGGATTTTGAAACGGTAAATCCCAATAAATACCGCTCCGATTTGGAGGAATTTATCAAGGAATCAAATTATGAGGATTTTTACGGTGACGACAAGGAATCGGTGATCGTATCTACGATACATAAGGCGAAGGGACGTGAATTTGACGCGGTCTATATGCTGATGAATGATATAGATATTGACAGCGACGAAATGAAACGCAGAATTTATGTGGGAATGACAAGAGCAAGAAAAGAGCTTTATATTCATTACAATAACGCTGTTTTTGATAATTTTACCGCGTCGGGGGCAGAGCGGCGTTATGACAATAACTCTTATGCCGCCCCGAAAGAAATAATACTCCAAATGGGACATAAGGACGTTGCGCTCGGTTTTTTTAAGGGGAAGAAGGAGCTTATCTTTCAACTGCAAAGCGGCTCGCCCTTGGGGATTGACGGCAGCTATCTGACGGCGGAAATTGATTCGCATACGGTTCGTGTTGTCAAGCAGTCAAAGGCGTGCGCCGAACGGCTTAATATTTTGAGCAAAAAAGGCTATAAGCCGTATAAGGCGAGGGTACGCTTTATTGTCGCATGGAAGGATAAGGATGACAATGAGGAATCCGCCGTGATTCTCCCCGAGATTTATTTGAAGGTCGAATATGACAGATAATAGTATTGGAAAAACCGAAAGGATATGTTATAATAATCGAAAACAATGTGGAGCTTAAACAAGCTGCACAGTAACAGAAAGGTGGCATTAGAGTGATTATTATTTGCTGCGCCCGTATCCGTATACAGGGGCGATAGAAAAGCGGACACGGATTTTCCGTAAAAACGGGCTTTTTTGGCGTGCAAATAATTATCACATATAGGCGGTGCAGAATGCGGTATACCCGTATCCGGCGCTTTTTGCCTTGTTGCTTGGTTATGGCAGGTAAAATTCCGTTTTTGGGAGTTTTGCCTGCTTTTTTATTGCCTTTTCAAAAATAAGGGCGCGCGCCGTCCTATGTAAAAGAAGGAGGCAGACCATGCAAAAGAGCGGCAGGCACATAAAAGCCGACGGCAGGGAGCGTTTACCGCTGTCGGATTCGCAAAATTTTATTACTGAAAAAAGACTTATCCAAAGAATAGTTAATTTGAGCAATATTTCCAAAGACGATACGGTAATTGAAATCGGGACGGGAAAGGGACATCTGACGGACGCGCTGTGCAGAAAGGGCGGCAGCGTCCGCTCGGTTGAGTTGGATCGCAGACTGTATGAGCGGGCGGGAGAAAGGCTTGGCAAATATGACAATCTCGAGCTGATTTGCGGTGATTTCCTGAAATATCCGCTGCCGCCAAAGGGGAGCTACAAGGTTTTTGCCAATATTCCGTATTTTATTACCGCGCGGATTGTAAAAAAGCTGACGGAGGCGAAGAACCCGCCCACGGACATATGGCTTGTTATGGAAAAGGGGGCGGCAAAGAGATTTATGGGGCTTCCGAGGGAAAGCGCGGCGTCCCTTTGCCTCAAGGTAAATTGGGAAATGAAGATTGCATATTACTTTCGCAGGGAGGATTTTCACCCTGCGCCGTCGGTTGATTCGGTGCTGCTTTATTTTTCAAGGAAAGCGATACCCGATTTGAGCGGCGGCGAACGCGCCGCGTTTGCCGAATTTGCCGCGCACTGTATGAAATACGGAATCTGCGGAAAAAGGGGATTGCTGACCAAAAGGCAGGCGGAAACGGCGCTGAAACGGGCGGGAATGGCGCCGCTGCCGAGGGACGGGGTTATTTTGTACGTGCAGTGGCTCTGCCTGTTTCGATATTGGCTGAGGCTGAAGCATTGAAAAATCCTCGTTGACAGTACGCTTTTGCGGTGATATAACAAAAATTTTTTCGCCCGGCGAAATCCTGCTCATTTGGATTGAGGCTTGGTGCCATGCATGTGTTCAATCTGACGCGCTTGATTGTAAGAACAACCAAATAAAGGTAGCTCTTGACATTATTTCGGTATACCGATACAATCATAACAGAGAGGATGTGACCGAAATGATAATCGAGAGCTTACTGAAAAAGCGGAACATGACCAAATACAGGTTAGCCATAGACGCGGGAATCCCACACGCTACCCTCAACGATATATGCAGCGGAAAGACAAGGCTGGAAAAATGCTCCGCCGAAACGGTATACAAGCTTGCAAAGGCGCTTGACGTGTCAATGGAGCTGCTGACTGCCGAAGGGCTTCATCAGGCGCAGCGGGAACGCTCCTATGAATACGGTCTGCCCGCCTATTTGCAGCATGATTTGGACGCATACAAAGAGGGGCTGAAAAACAAATCGCCGCTGCTCGACTGTCTGTGGGGAGAGCTGTACGGCAGCATCAACATCGCGGAGATCAACGACGGCGTAATCACGAAGGAACACGCAGACTAT
This sequence comes from Butyrivibrio sp., assembly GCA_023665525.1. Taxonomy (GTDB): domain Bacteria; phylum Bacillota; class Clostridia; order Lachnospirales; family Lachnospiraceae; genus Eshraghiella. The sequence goes on from JAMPDT010000007.1 coordinate 4,916, forward strand.
CTGAGAGAAAAGTATCTTTAAGGGAGTGAGAGTAAGTGATTGAGGGAATAGATTTTACAGATTGCCGTGTGGTACTTGGCAAGGCATACAACGGGGCAAACGGAAAGAAAATTGCTGTGGAATACAACGGAACGCTGTATATGTTGAAATTTCCGCCCTCGGGCAAGAATAAGCCCACGGAGCTTTCCTACACCAATAGCTGCTTCAGCGAGCATATCGCAAGCAGTATCTTCAACCTGATCGGCGTAAAAGCCCATGAAACCCTGCTCGGGACCTTCAAGGTCGGCGGCAAGGAAAAAATCGTCTGCGCCTGCAAAGACTTCACGGCGGACGGAAAGCGGTTCTTTGATTTCTGCTCCATCAAAAATACGATTTTAGAATCGGATTCAAACGGGACGGGAACGGAGCTTGAGGATATTCTCGACACCATCGAAAAGCAGCGGTATGTACCGTCGGAGGAGTTGGAAAAATACTTTTGGGATGTATTTGCAGTGGACGCGCTGCTTGGTAATTTCGACCGTCACAACGGCAACTGGGGCTTCCTGTTCGATGATAGCACGGGAGAAGCGAGTCTTGCGCCCATCTATGACTGCGGAAGCTGTCTGCTGCCGCAGGCTGACGAAAGAATTATGAACGAGGTGCTGACAAACGAGGACGCGCTGAATGCGCGAATCTATCAGTACCCGACCTCCGCCATCAAGCAGAACGGCAGGAAAATCAATTACCGTGATTTTCTTATGAGCGCGGAATACGAGGGCTGCAATAAGGCGGTAAAGCGGATTGTGCCTCGTATCAATTTCGATAAGCTTGGCGCGCTGATTGATGAAGCGCCGTATCTGTCCGAAATGCAAAGGAAGTTTTATATGCATTATATCAAAGCAAGGTATGATAGGATCCTTGCTCCGGCGTTGGATTTGGCAGTAAGCCTTGAACAGGAACAAAACGATTCCGTAATGGGAGTGCAGCAAGCAGACAGTTAAGCGGAGGACGCGGAAATCATCAGCGTCCTTTTGTTATGCGGCATTGGACAGGAGATCGCGGTATATATTGAAATGTGTTTTGATGTGGATAAAAAATTCGGAATCCATATTGCGGACGATGACGGCGCTTGACTGAATATGTACGGCAAATGGCAGGTCCGGGGAAGCTTTCGCTTGAAGAAAATACGGCAGAAAGAAGTACTACCAATAATATAAATTTAATGAAGAATTATTGCCGGATCAAGAAAGGTTATAATTCTATGTAACAAAGCGAAGAAAAAAACGAATATATAAGTAAAGGCGAATGAAAGGAGGCGGTGCAAGGAGAATGAATGATAATGAGATAATTGATTTATTCTTTAAACGTTCGGAAAAGGCAATCACTCATCTGTCGGATAAATACGGGTATGTGCTTATGAAAGTGTCGATGAATCTTGTAAATAATTACTCCGACGCCGAAGAATGTCTAAACGACGCATATTTAAATGTGTGGAATGCTATTCCGCCCCAAACCCCAAAATATTTATTGGCATTTGTATGCAGGATTGTACGTAATATTTCGATTGACAGATATAGACGCGACAATGCTCAGAAACGGAATGGAAATTATGATTTATGCATTGAGGAATTGGAGGAATGTATTGCGTCTAAAAAATCAATAGATGAAGAGATTACCGAATCGGAACTGGCAGCTTGCATAAACGAATTTTTGGGGACATTGGGAGAATTGGAGCAGATGATTTTTGTAAGAAGGTTTTGGTATTTTGATACTTATGAGGATATAGCCTCAAAAGCAAACATAAGAGCGAATACGATTCGGGTAAGGATATTCCGAACGAAAGCAAAAATGAAAGCGTTTCTTGAAGAAAGGGGAATACTTATATGAATAAAGAAAAATTGATGAGTGCGATTAATGGAATCGACGACCGATATATTATAAAATTCGCCGAAGTAAAACCTGAGATTAAAACAAAGGCTATGTGGCTTAAAATTGCCGCGGTTGCCGCCTGTTTGTGTTTTGCTGTTACAGGTACGGCGCTCTTCATGAAAAATATAGAACCGCGGGGAAGCAGACCAAGCGCATATATACCGGAAGGAAGCGAAACGAATGCATCTCAGAGCAGCAGTAAGCCGAATACTGACGTATCACAGAGTGTTGAAACAAGCGCCCCGCAGCCGGGAGAAACGATTTGGGCTGGTGACGGAGATCAAATCTGGAAGGATTATTCCGAACAAGCCGTAAAGGGTTCTATCATTCTCGCAGATGAGCTGAAAGCGGTGATGGAAAAATCGGATAATACAGCAGATGTATTTGCCGTTCGGGTAACCGATACAGCCGGCGCATCAAAGGAAGAGATATATAACGCCTTTGTGAAGCCGTTAGGCATAGCTGAAGAGTTTATGGAAAGCGATGTTATTTTTGTTACGGCAGAGCAAATAAATGCCTTGGTTTGTCCGCCGGAGCTTGCGCTTGTGCTGTATCTGAAAATAAAGCCGTATAAGGATATTTGGATAGATCAGGAGTACCTTGAAACAGCAGGAACCGAAAAAATACAGGTCAATGTATTACTAAAATTTAACGATGGTGCTGTTTTGGCAAAATACAAAGAGGAATTGGATGCTTTAGAAGGCAACGATGAAGAACGATTGATTTTGCAGCGATCAATTATCAAGAAGGAAGTTGCTCAAATAATAGATACATTCCTAAACGACTATGGAATTTCATATGAAGAAGTGAAAACCGGAATTTACACATCACAATTTACCGCAGAACTCGAACCGGAGCTTATAGTAAGGCTATTGATGGATGATCGTATAGAAGGTATTTTGAAAACAACGGATACTCTGGATTTTGACCAATAGTTTATGATTACATCGCTGTGTTAACGACGAGAGGTGATGCCTATGGTTTAATGGACTTTATTCGACTACACGGCATTTACACAAATATTTGGGGAATTAAGGCAATCAAAGACACGGCTGCTGGTCGTGTCCATTGCCGTTTTGTCCTGTCAGAAGATAGATATAAGGGGTTAGTCGTTTAACATTATTCTTTATACGGAGGATGCCTATGAAAAAAATTAAATCACTCACAATAGCAATTATGCTCGTTATCTCTCTTTTTATTACCTCAACGCAGGCAGCGGATATGATTGCCGTTGACCTTACTGCTTCTAAAGATTCTGCCGCAGCAGCAGCGACTATCAGTGATGCTCTTCGTGAGCGTTTAGTAGAAGCGGAGGAAGATGAACGAATCCCGGTAACAATTGAGCTAACTGACAACATAGACTTGGAAAAGGTTGATCAACGTGCGCTTGCCCGTGCACAGTTGTCTTCGGCAGAGCTGGCAATTATGAATGTGGATACCTCTACTTTCAGCGAAGAAATAAATGAAGCGCATCAGAAAATGATGTTGGAGCTTCACGATGAAATCGCTGTTCAAAAACAAGCGATCTTAAAGGAACATTATAGCAATAAAACTGCGGTATTCCTTTCCTCTGCTGGGCTTACAAAAGCAGAATATGGGAGCATCGGTATTTTTACTCCGTTTATAAGTAATATTTTGCTAACCCCTGTTCAAATACAAAAGCTTTCCGCTAGTCCAGAGGTTGTCTATATTGATTATCTTGGCGGCGTTGAAGATACAGACTTTGATTCAATTGAAAATACATATCGGATTATTAACGGCAATGTAGCTGTCGATGAAGGTTATACAGGGGGTGGGATTCGTGTCGGACTCGTTGAGTCTGGTGTCCCTAAACGCAGTATCATGGGCAATGATGCCCAAAATATACTTCGAACAAATTCGACAAATGAAACAGAACATGCCGCGTTAACAAGCGGGATCATTAAAAAGATGGCTCCTGGCTGTACAATATATGCCCGTGCTATGACTACGGCAACTATAATTGACGACATTGAAACATTAATTGACAAGTATAACGTTCATGTGGTTAATGTATCCTGTGGTGCTTTAAGTGAAGGCGTGTACACTACACGTTCCAGACGATTGGATCAGTTAGTTAAAAGGACAGGCGTAGCTATCGTTGTTTCATCCGGAAACGGGAATCCTTCCAGTGACTATATAAATGATTTAGCACTGGCTCCGAATGTTATTGCGGTTGGTGCTGTAAATTCTTCAGGTACAAATCCGGGAGCGGCTAGGGCATATATGCAGACGAACTATAGCATATATCGGGAGAATATTAAAACGGTCAATAAACCGGATGTTTGTGCTCCGGGTCAAATATTAATGTATTCCTTAATTGCAGAAGGTACAAGTTTTTCAGCACCCCATGTAACTGGGACAATCGTGCAGATGATTGCTCGGAACAGCGGTTTAAGGGACAAGCCACAAACATTGAAAGCAGCGCTTATGGCAAGCGCGTCATATAACTATGGCTCTTCTATGTCGTATGTCACAAATACAAGGGCTTCCGATCAGGAAGGGGCTGGGGTTATAGATGCAGGATTCTGTTATCAGGTAGCGCGAAACAGCAGAAGGACACACTTTGATGCAACCGTTAATTCCACTTCTTTCGAGAAAAATGTGTATTGTGATTATACAACCATACCATTCCGTATTGCCTGCGCATGGGAGGCGCTTTCAACAGGCTCTACGACGAGTATATCCGATTATGATATGAAAGTTTATAAAAATGGAACGCTGGTCGCCTCGTCTTCTGCGTTTACAATTTCCTCCGAAAATCCGAAATCGAACTATGAGATTATCGAGATTGGCACGGCGACATTGGAGAAATACGGAGCAGGCTATTATCAGGTCAAAATAACCCGTTCCGGCGGATTCAGCGGGGATGTAACCCAAACTGTCCGAATCGGTTTGGCTTGGGAGCAGCGTTAAATAACTTCATATTCCGAGGAACTGATGAAACAAAAAAATTTCAGCGCATTCTGATTTTAAATCAAGTGGGATGGAAAACAATGTACGCAGTTTGTCGCGGACAGTAATTATACGAGCATAAAATGAATGAAGGCGGCTGCTTGATTGCAATAAATCAAAACAGCCGCCTTCATTTTTTAAGCGTATCTGCCTGCTGACAGAGAAGGATATATTTCTGTACTTCCGCCTCATTTTTTTCAGAGAAAAAGTCAACAACGCTTTTTGACACCGTGGATGAAACCGAATCCGGGAACAGGATCGCATCAAGGCTAATGTTCAATTCCTTTGCCAAAAGCGCCACGGTTTCAAATTTGGGATTGCTGTGTCCTTGTTCCGCTTCGATAATTGTGCGGACGCTCATGTGTAATTTATCAGCCAATTCTCGCTGCGTTAGATTATGCCTTTTTCTGGCAGTGCGCAGCGCAATACTAAAGGAGTCAATCGGATTCTGCATTTCAGCTCACCTCATTTACATTTTATTCTGCGCTTCCGATTATATAAATAACCATTGAACTCATCTAAAATGAGTTATAAATCATATTTAGAGAGTGAGATAAAAAATATGGAGAAGAAACAAGAAGGGAGAATGGAATAAGGCGGCTTCCCTCCGCCAAAGAAATAAGGGGAATTACCATGCATTGCATGAAATAGGCATTGGGTTGAGCCGCGCTCATGATAGTGAGTTGCGGCTCTTTTTATATGAGTTTAAAATTATATACAGGATAATCATCAATGGCACGAAGCGTTATATCAGATGCAAATACATTGCAGAACGAAATCTTACCAAATTTAATTTTGAGGTAAGGTTCGTATTTTTCATTACAGGTAATTACAAATTTATCTGTTGCCGCAGCCCTCCGTATCAATCGTTTTTGGAAATGCAAAACGGTTGATTGGAGGAAAACGTGGTGAAATATGAACCGAAGAAGGTTTTTGTTTTAGAAGACGGCGTGTACATAGAATTGTCATATCAGGAATTTTACACCCGTGTTCAATCGTCCGAAGGGTATTCGGACAAGCTTTTTATCCCTTTGCATGGGATGCTGATGGAGGTGACGGAAGAAGATTACAGGGAATTTTATAGATCCCGCCGCCGTCAGAAATATTTAAAGGAGCAGTCTGAGAAAAACGGCGATTTTTCTTACGACATGCTTACGGCAGATGATTTTAATGGCGAGGATGTCCTTGTAGACGGGGCGCAGGATACAGAAGGGAGTGCGATAGACAGAATTATGCTGGACAAGCTCCATAATGCATTGTCTTTGCTTCGGGAGGATGAGAGGCTGCTGATATACCGGCATTTCTTTGAAGGGAAATCCCAAACGGAATTGGGACGGATGTATGGGTTGAACCAGTCCAATATCAGCAGGCGGATTGCGGCAATTTTGCAGAAGCTCAAAGAAATATTATAAAATTTAAAATTTTTGCGCATAGCCCCCTTTGCTTTTCGGCATGGAAAGTGAGGGGGCTTTTTCTCCCCTTGCTTCGTCCTTTGACAATTGAATAGCACAGCGCATTTTTTACCTTCCCCCTGCTTCCCGGCTGAACTCCGGCAAGCCGCATGAGCAAGCGATATCAATAACTCAGACGCTGCGGCGCATCCGCAGCGAAGGCGACGACAGGCAGGGGCATTAAAGATACTTCCGTCCAGTCCTAAAGCCGAGCGTTGAAGCGGTATTTTGTACCGTGGGCCGTCGCAGCAAAGGAGGGCGGCCCGGTGAGATCCACGGGGTGGTGAGATTCCAATGAGGCCAAATGCATGGCCGGAAAGTGCGTTCCCGTTTGCCGAGGGATGGCGTGGATCGAATATCGGCGGAAAACGATTGATACGAAACGGCAGGCGGCTGCTTGTTATGAGAACAGGCAGCCGCCGTTTACTTAATGATGGAGGACGCATATGGAAATTAAGAGGGGCGATATTTATTTTGCCAATTTAAGCCCGGTTGTCGGTAGCGAACAGGGCGGCATCCGTCCGGTACTGATTGTTCAGAATGATGTGGGGAACCGTTATAGCCCTACGGTTATTGTTGCAGCAATTACCAGCAGAAGAAAAAGGTCAATGCCAACCCATGTACACCTCTTGAAAAAGGAAGGGCTGCCTATGGTTTCCACCGTCATGCTTGAACATCTGCGGGCTATAGATCGTACACGGCTTACACACTATATTGGGAGGCTGGATGGGAACAGCATGGCAGATATTAATAAAGCTATTTCTGTAAGTTTGGGATTGGAAATAGAACCGAAAACTAATTATGGCTATCGCTAGGTTATGGCCTTGCAAAAAGTGATTATTTATTGTTTTTTTGCTGGATATATCAAGCAGCTTCGAGTATCCTGTGTATGCAGCTAGGGAAGGAGGACGGACGATGAAACGATACGCCGTAAAAATGGTTGCCGAAGGGAAACGGAAATTTTATTACATTGAAGATCAGGAAAACTTTTGCATTGTCCCGTTCCCAAGCAAATTCCTAAAGCATAAAACTGAGTCGAACCGTTCGCCCAATACGGTGAAACGGCTCGCTTTCTCCCTGTGCTGCTACATGGAATACCTTGCAGAGCAGAAAATGGGGGTGGATGAAGTTGGGAGATTAGGGTTTGAAGAACAGAGCAGGCATTTTGTGCAATTCCTTTACTGGCTGAAGGAAGGAAAACATATTACGGACAACCGCATAGGGACTACAGGGAACGGAACCTGCAACGCATACCTTAAGGATGTGTTCGGGTTCTTTTTGTATCTTGCCGACTGCGGATGTGCCAAACCGTTGAAAGTATTATCCTATAACCAGATTACAGTTGCAAATGCTGCCGGCGTGAAACGGACAATCCGTTCCCAATCCTTTAAAGGATATTTCAGACCGAAAGATCGGAATGTCCGGGCGGCTGAGGAAAATGAAATTGTCGATATTTTGAAGGCCTGTACGAACATCCGTGATCAACTTCTTCTGCTGCTCCTTGCGGAAACAGGGTTCCGTATTGGGGAATTGCTCGGCGTGGATTATACAAGGGATATTGATTATCAAAACCATACCATCAGCGTATATTTTCGGGAGGATAACGATAACAATGCCCGTGCTAAGAATGCAGAATTCCGCCGTGCCAAAATCAGCGATGATGCCTTCCATTTCCTTCTGCACTATATGAATCAATATAAAAAGCTACTGCAGCGGCAGACGTTCCTGTTTATCAATATCGCTGGAGAAACTGCAGGTCAGCCCTTAAAGGTAGAAAGCGTCAACGATATGTTAGAGCGGATGGAAAAGAAAACAGGCGTGAAGCTGACAGCCCATATGTTCCGGAGATATTTTGCCAATGCACGATGGAATGCAGGGTGGTCGCTGGAATTAATCAGTCAGGCGCTCGGACACAAGCATTTGGACACGACGATTAAATACCTTGGCATACTTGATGACAAACTGACAGAGGCCAGCCGGGAATTTTATGAACAGCATTCCAGTCTTTATGGAATCGAACAATTATTGTAAAGGGGATGAGAACTATGCTCGCACAGATATTGGGCCAATCCCAGCATCGGGAAAATATGGAACAGCTTAAGGCTCAATTGAAAGCGGAGCTGGACGAATGCACAGAGGCAAAGGCTACAGGGCGAAATCATGTCATGGAGTTCATGGCGCAGAATGGAATTTGGCATATTTCAGATTTGGATTATCCGCTGCGGCAACAGTTTCAAAAGGATTTGGAGCGAAAGAATTTTGTGAATGGTACAATTCGCTCCTATTTACAAGCATACGATAGAATCAAGCAGCATTCCGCACAGCGGAAAATGCGGCTGATTGCCGGCGGTGAAGCTGTAAAACCAGCCTATAAGAATGAAATCCTTTTTTTGCCGCATCATCCTAATACACAGATTGCAAGACAGTTTATAAAGGCAATAAAGAAAGAAGACCTTGTGTGGGATTTTACGAGAAATGTGCCGGAAAAGTTAAAGCGTCAGGTGTATGATATCCTTCATTACGCTTTAGGCAATGAAATGAGCTCCGAAACAACAAGAATAAATTTGCTGGGATTGCGGGCGTTATATGATTTTTGCTCAAAAGAAGGGATAGATGACATTGAGCAGTTAGAACTCCATCAAGCTAAGCGTTTTGTGGAAAAGACGAATGCAAGGATAAATTCTGAGAAACTGGTTGGCGCATTGTATTTTTGCCGCAAGGCGCTTTTTATGCAGGAAGATGAAATCCATTGGGACGCTCCCATATGGTACATGGAGCGCATCCATTTGCAGCCGGAACGCATTGATAAGGCATCGCCAGTTGTTCATATTTCATTTTTGGAAGTCACTAATAAAAAGAACCGGGAACTGTTGCAGCAGTATGCCAGGTATGGGATTGGGCTTACTAATTTATCTATCAACAAGTTAAGGTCAGAAATTACCTGCATTCGGACTTTTTTAGCAGAACTGGATCAAGATGAAACAGAAAATATCTGTATGATTAGCCCGTCACAGATGGATGCATATTTCAAAAAGGAGCGCTATCGGGATGTGCAAGCAGAAACGTATAATAAAAAACTGATGAACATCCTACACTTTTTTGTATTTTTGCAAGCCAGACGCTATATTGAGAAAATCCCGTTTGATGCAGATTACCATTTGATGAAACTGCAGCCAACCCATCATGATAGAAGTGTACCGCAGCAGGTGGTAAATGAAATTTTCAATAAGCTGTACGCTTTCCCTGAGCATCTTCGTTTGATGTTCCTGCACCTGTGGGGGACTGGGCTGCGAATCAGTGAAATATGTGAGCTTAAGAGCGACGCCTATTACATACAGGGACAGGATGCGTGGCTCCAAGTGTACCAAACTAAAATGCGCGATTACAAGCGAATCCCTATACCGTCCGCCTTATATCTCCTAATGCAGGTTTATTTGAAAAAATATGATATAAAAGCGGGTTCGTATGTATTTCCAAATCAAAAAGGCGAAGCGTATAGCAGCCGCAATTTTCGGAAGCAGATGCAGGAAAACTGCAAAAAGCTGCGAATTCAAGATGGAAAGTACACATTTAAATGCCATGATTACCGTCATACGTTGGCCACCTATTATTATGATTCAGATGTCCCGCTACAGAGCATCCGGGACTATCTGGGTCATGTGTACGAAGAAATGACGCAGCAGTATGTGGACTATATGCCGAAACGGATTGAAAAGGCCAATGAAGAATATTTCAGTCAGCATAGTATTGCCGCTGATATCGAAAGAGAGGGGTCGGACATTAATGGAGAACAAGATATGGCTTTTGGATTTATACGATAAAAGAGAAATTACAGAATCACAGCGGAAAATGGTTGGGAAAAATCCTTATTATGATTTAGAACCAATCCCCTCCCCTGTTATACGCAAGGAAATAGCGGATTTTATCGTAGAGCGGAGCAGACAGGTGTGTATTGCAAGGGTATACAGCGATCGCCAATATTTTAAAAAGCTTTGCCAATTTTTTCAAATTTACAGCACGCCGGAAAGCAGCCTTCGGGATAAAGACATTCCTGTATGGCTGCGCCAGTTTAAAGGATGGATGCTTGGAAGAGGGCTTCCGCTTACAATACAAAGAAAACAGGCAACCGGAAAATTCAATACAGCAAGGGCGCGTGAGATAACCTATTTTGAAAGGATGCTGAAGTTTGTATTACAGCGAGAACAGCCAGAAGATACATGGGAACTGGACAAGCTTGACATCGAGTTCCGCGCCAATCCGATCAAAAATTACAAGACAATTAATTTCACAGGAATAGCGCAAAAGCCGCTTCGGGAAGAAGTCAAAAAAGGGATATATTTAAATCTACAAGGGGAAGCGATTGCGTGCGTACAGAAGGAAATGACAGCAATCCGGCGTTTGTCACGCTATCTCAAAGAAAAGTATCCAAAGGTACAGTCAGCCAAAGACATCAGCCGGGAAGTAATTGAGGAATACTTGACTTATCTGAAAACCGAGGCGACGGAAACCAAGCATTACCATGCGGATTTAAACAGGCTGCGAGCGCTTCTCGAAAGCATTGGCTGGATGTGCAATTATCCTCACCTTTGCGGGCTGTTCCTCACGCGGGAAATTCCACCTGCTCCCAAAGCAAAATTCAAGGTCTATTCGGACGCCGAACTGAGGCGGCTCAATGCTGCCATTGTAAAGATGGATGAGCAGATTGCGCGGCTGATGATTATCCATCAAATGCTTGGCACGCGGATTTCCGATACGCTGACACTGGAACCTGGATGCGTTTACACCAAAAACGGAGAGAACATCATACGAATCCGGCAGATGAAAACCAATACTTACGAGAAGCCCGTTAGCGAAGAATTGGCGTCTTTGATTCAGAAAGCAGCGGACTATACAAAAGAGCGTTATGGGGATACGCCCTATATTTTTGTAAATGAAAAGGATATAAGCCGCCCGCTTCAATATAGCACAGTACAGAACAAAATCACAAGGATGATATATGAGCAGAACCTGCTGGACGACAAGGGGAAGCTGTTTGGATTCAACACACATATGTTCCGTCATTATTATGCGGTAAAGCTGACGGAGATGCATTTGGACGACTGGACAATTGCCAAACTGCTCGGCCATAACAATCTCAAGAACGTAAAATATTATCGCAAAATGAGCAATCAAACGCTGGCGGACGACACACGAAAAGCCCGGAACAGGTTATCGGAGATAATTCTCTGCAATTTAGACGGATGGGAGGACGAGTATGAGCAAATACGACGCAATGATTGCCTGCAACCGTAAAGTCAGTGTCCAAAAGATTGAACTCGCCCAAAAGACGATTCTTGATATGATGGACAAACAGGAAAAGATCACCGTGCCAAAATTGATGGCGCAAACGGGATTGTCCCGCGGTTTCTTTTATAAAAACCCAGCCATACGGAAGCTGCTTGATAAGGCGTTGGAGCAGCAGGCTGGGATGCCTGATCCGAGGCGCGGGATTTTTGATATGGCGATGGAGGATGAAATTCTAACGCTGAAAGAGCGGATTCGTAGATTGGAGCAGGAGAACAGAAATCTCAAAGAAGAAAATGAAAGGCTGCACCGAGCGGCGGACAGAAGGAATATCGGCTTGTTTCATAGCCTTTAAATTTGGGATTGTTTTATTGATCCATCCTGTGTCCATCAGGGGACATAGCGGTATTTATCCGCTGGAAAATCAGGCTGTATTCTCACTATTTTCACGTTTTTGAGTTTGTGATATAATGAAATTATAAAATTAAAACTGTAATACGGCGGGGGGGGTTATATGAAAATAGCCATTATAGGATATAGCGGTTCAGGGAAATCCACGCTGGCAAAGAAGCTGGGCGTTTACTATGATTGTGAAGTCCTGCATCTCGACCGTATCCATTTTGCTCCAAATTGGGTTGAGCGAAACGATGAGGAAATGGCTTCTGATGTAAAATCATTTATGGAAAAAGAAAATTGGGTTATTGAAGGGAATTACTCCCGTGTTCTTTACGAAAAACGTATGGAAGAAGCCGATCAAATCATTTTTTTGGATTTTAATAGGTTTTCTTGCCTATATAGGGCATACAGACGCTACCGCACATATAAAGGAGCGACACGTCCCGATATGGCAAATGGCTGCAATGAAAAATTTGATTGGGAATTTGTTTGCTGGATCCTTCGGAATGGCCGTTCCAAAACAGCAAAGACACGGTATAAAAAAGCCGCAGAAACTTATTGGCAGAAAGTAGTCATCCTTAAAAATCAGCGAAAACTGGATCTCTTTGTCCGGCATACGCTCAGGGATTTCGCGACGGAAAAACCGTAGGTAAAGTGTGCGGAGGAAGTGAAACGGATCAACGGCGTAGTGAATTTTGAGGATGCGTAAAGATACCAAAGACAGGAGGGAAAGATGGACGATATTGATTTGCGGTTTGAAATACAGGAATTGATAGAACGCCGTGCAGAAGGGGAGTATTGGGATTTCAAACAGCAGTGGCATTCGTGCAACGCTGATCTGCTCCATGATATTATCTGTATGGCAAATAGTCCAGCCAACAGGGACTGCTATATCATAATCGGGATTGAAGATAAAACATATCATATTTTAGGAGTAAGCGATGAGAACCGTAAGAATCAGCAGAATGTGATCGATCTGCTTCGGCAAAAGCCATCATGGGCTGGCGGATATATACCGGAGGCGTATGTCAAAACGATTTCCATAGCAGATAAGGAGGTAGACGTAATCGTTGCAAACAGAGTGATAACACGCCGTTTTATTTGCTGAAGGACTATAAAAACGACGGCTCGCCAATTTTTAAGGGAGCAATCTACACCAGGAAAGGGGATACAAATACGCCAAAGACAGAAACCGCCAACCTTCATGATACAGAACTCTTGTGGAAACGGAGATTCGGGTTACTGTATAATCCATCCCAACGCGCCAAATTCTATTTAAAAGATTTGGACAATTGGGAATCGGTTGAAGGAGAAGCAGATAAGTCTGGCAGAGATGACTGTTTCCTTTTTTATAGGCCTGATCCTGATTACACAGTTTATTTTGTTCACGAAGATGAAACGGGCAATGGTTTAACTTATGCGAAGGATGTTAATGACGATGCAGTTGGGACACAGTCCTATTATTTATTTGCGTTCTGCAATGTGAGTTACCATACAGATTATTCCAGCAGGTGGAAAGTCATTTTATATTACAAGGAGATTCCTCTGTTTTCCAGTGTAGTAGAAAGTGTGGATGAGGGAAGAACCAAGGTGGCACCGCCGGAGTTTAGTACGATAGATCCACATTATATTGAGGACAGCTTTCGGTATCTGATGTTTGAGTTCGTATTTAGGCATTGGGGGAGAAACTATTCGCTAGAGGCAAGGGAAATGTTTCTGCGGGTGATTCCGGTATATAAGAATGAGGCAGAACATGAGGAATTCAGGGAATACGCCATGAACAATGGACTGCCTCCTTATATGCCAGGAAGGGACAAATTGAAGATGCAGGGAAAGGCGTTGGAACGCATCCAGCAAACAGAAATCGGCATCTATCAACGACATGGGGATCCTTCTGTGACGGAAACTGCCGCGCAATTGGTAAAACGTACTCCGGGATTGGTAATCAACTTCGCAAGCCCGGAGAATAAATGTTTCCAGTGGATAACGGAGGATCTTCGAAAGGGAAAAATGATGGTTGACTGGCTGGAAAACTGGAGGCACAATAAGGACTAAGCCATATGGAGCCAGAAATAAAATAGAGTGATGGGAAAGACGGAGAGCAGAATGCTTTCCGTTTTTCTTTTGAAGGGGGAACTGCCATGCCAAGAATAGTATCCTTCTTTTAGGACAATACGAAAAAACAGAACACGATACACTCTTTTGTATGCTGTTAAAGCAAGGCGTATCAAGGCTTTGCGGAGTTGGGCTAAATTTTATGGACGAGCCGACTTTAGGACTTGACGCGGTTTCAAAGCTGGCGGTGCGGGAGTTCATACTGACGCAGAATAAGCTTCACAAAACCACCGTGATTCTTACGACTCACGATATGCAGGATATTGAGGCGCTGACAAGACGCATAATACTCATCGGCAAGGGGCGCATTCTTATGGACGGCTCAATCGACGGCATAAAGGGCGGCGAAAGCGGAATCGACGAAACGGTGGCGCAGCTTTACCGCGAGTATGATATATAGGGGGTGCGGCAATGAAAAAATATCTTGCTTTTTTCAGACTGCGCTTCGTTATGGGCTTGCAGTACAGGGCGGCTGCGCTTGCCGGACTGGTCACCCAGTTTGTGTGGGGCGCTATGCAGATTTTTACATATAAGGCGTTTTACGACACCAATCCCGCGGCTTTCCCGATGTCGTTTGAGGCGACCGCGACATATATATGGTTCCAACAGGCTTTTTTGGCGTTGTTTGCGGCGTGGATAGGAGAAGCCGAGATTTTTGATTCGATAGTCGGGGGCGGCATCGCGTACGAGCTTTGCAGACCTATAAGCATCTATAATATGTGGTTCGCAAGAAGCGCGGCAAACAGGCTTTCAAGCGCGGCATTAAGGTGCCTGCCGATACTTATTGTCGCGGTTTTTCTGCCGGAGCCCTACGGACTTACGGCTCCTGCGGGCTTGGGGAGCTTTGCTCTTTTTGTCGTGACGATGGCGCTGGGGTTTGCGGTTACCGTGGCGTTTTGTATGCTTGTTTACGGAATCTGCTTTTTTACCGTGTCGCCGCAGGGCGTGCGTATTGTTTTTACGTGCTCGGTGGAGCTTTTGGCGGGACAGATAATACCTCTGCCGTTTTTTCCGTCGAAGGTGCAAAAAATACTGGAGCTGCTGCCGTTTGCGGCGATGCAAAACGTGCCTCTGCGCATTTACAGCGGGAGCATGGAGGGGAGAGAAACGATAAGGGCAGTCGCGCTTCAGCTTGTATGGCTTGCGGCGATTGTGCTCGCGGGCAGATTTTTGTGCGGGCGCGGCGAGAAAAAAACCGTGATACAGGGAGGCTGACGGAATGAAAAGAGTTAATCCGATAAAACTGTTTTTTCATTATATTTCGATAAACATCAGAAGCATGATGCAGTACAAAATGTCGTTTTTTCTCACCGCGATAGGGCAGTTTCTGACGTCGTTCAACGTGCTGATAGGCGTGTATTTTATGTTCCGCAGATTTCACGGCGTGAAGGGCTTTACCTACGGCGAGGTGATTTTGTGCTTTTCGGTTTTTCTTATGGGCTACACGCTCGCGGAGATGTGGGCGAGAGGCTTTGACGCTTTCTCGGGAACGGTGAGGAGCGGGGAATTCGACAGGCTGATTGTGCGTCCGCGCAGTGATGTTTTGCAGGTGCTCGGCAGTAAATTCGAGTTTACGAGAATCGCCAGATTTTTGCAGGCATTGGTTATGCTTGTTTACGGAATCGCAAAGGGCGGCGTGGAATGGACCGCGGGGCGCGTGCTTGCGGTGTTCTTTATGCTTTTGGGCGGTACGGCGCTTTTTGCGGGACTCTTTCTGATATACGCGGCGTTTTGTTTTTTCACGCTGGACAGCTTGGAAATAATGAATGTGTTTACCGACGGCGCGCGGGAGTTCGGCAAATATCCTCTCGGCATTTACGGCAAAAAAATACTGCGGCTTACGACCCTTGTAATACCTTACGCCGCCGTTCAGTATTATCCGTTTCTGTATCTGACGGGACGGAGCGAAAATATTTTTTATATCCTTGCGCCGCTTTTTGCGATGCTTTTTATAATTCCCGCCTACGGCTTTTGGCGCTTCGGCGTGAGCCGGTACAAATCCAGCGGCTCGTGAGGCGCGCGCAAATATTGTTTGACATGCGCGAATATCACTGTATAATGGTGCTGATAAGAAAAATTTCGTACATACCGCCGCGCGTCGGGGAGAGGCGCGGCAGCGGTAACAGGGAAGGGACGCTTTATGAATAAGGATATTTTTTGCAAGGGATATACATGGGGCTTTTTTTCAAAGCCCGGAGAGATTATGTGCGAAAACGGCGAGGCGTCGATGGAGCGGCTCGCGTCAAACGGGCTTGACTGGATATGCATAACCGTCAACGGCTGGCAGGAAACCTTCGCAAGCACCGTCGTGTTTTCGCTTTACGGCAGGACGCAGACGGACGCGGAAATCGAGTTTGCGGTGCGCAAGGCAAAATCGCTCGGGCTTAAGGTCTGCTTAAAGCCGATGGTCAACTGCCTTGACAAGGCTTGGCGCGCGCGGATTGATTTTCCCGCGGAGGAGTATTCGCATTATTGGGAAAAATGGTTCGCCTCCTACAACAATTTTATGCTTTATTACGCGGAAATGGCGGAGCGGCTCGGCTGTGAAATGCTTTGCACGGGCTGCGAAATGGCGGGCATGGACAAGCAGTCGGAATACTGCGTCGATATGGTGGCGAAGGTCAGGAGGGTTTATCACGGAATAATTATGCACAATATAAATCACGGCGACGAGCTGCGCTTTGACTGGCTGGAGGCGGTGGATCTGATCGGAATTTCCGCGTATTATCCCGTTACGACCGAAAAAAGCAGGGGAATCGAAGCAATGCGCGCGAGCTGGCTGCCCGTGATCGAGCGCCTTAAGCTCTGCCGCGAAAAATACAAAAGACCGATTATGTTTGCCGAGATAGGAATCAGGAACGAGAGCGGCTGTTCCATGTATCCGTGGGATTTTAAGGACAGACCCGACAAGCCCTCGGACGAGCGGGAGCAGTCGGATTTCTATGAAACCGCGATGGAAGCGACGTGGGATTTGGACTGGTTCTGCGGTTATTTTTGGTGGGACTGGAAGGCGTATATGCCGCCGATTGAGGAGGCGCGGGCAAACAGGGACTTTACCGTGTACGGCAAGCTCGCAGAGCAGACGCTCAGGCGGTGGTACACGGAAAAATAAAACGGAAAATGGTAAAAGTGCTTGCATTATATTTTTTTGTATGGTATCATATATTTTCGTGATATAAAGATTATATTCCTTGCTCCTCGGTGACGGGGAGCCACAAGACCAGAAGGAGGTGCAGTACAGCATGAACAAGTATGAATTAGTAGTCGTTGTAAACGCGGTTATTGAGGACGACGTAAGAACGGCTGTCATCGAGAAGGTTAAGGAGCTTATAGCCCGTTTCGGAGGAACCGTTACAGGTGTTGACGAACAGGGTAAGAAAAGGCTTGCTTACGAGATTCGGAAGATGAACGAAGGCTTCTATTACTTTATCCGTTTTGATGCGGAAGCGACAGCTCCGGCAGAGCTTGAAGCCCAGCTTCGTATCATGGACAACGTTCTCAGATATTTATGCGTTAAGGTAGAGGAATAATCGCTGAATCGGTTCGTGGCAGTTTGACGGACCGGGATTGGAGGCAGATATGAATAAAGTTATCTTAATGGGAAGATTGACAAGGGACCCCGAGGTGAGATATTCGCAGGGTGCGAGCCAGACGGCGGTTGCGAGGTTTTCCGTTGCGGTGGACAGGAGATTCAAGAGGGACGGAGAGCCCGACGCGGATTTTTTTAACTGCACGGCATTCGGCAAGCAGGCGGAATTTGTCGAGCGTTATCTCCATAAGGGGATCAAGATTGTTTTGAGCGGACGTGTTCAGAATGATAATTATACCAACAAGGACGGGCAGATGGTTTACAGTGTCCGCATAATTGTTGACGAGATTGAGTTTGCGGAAAGCAAGGCGGCGTCGTCGGGCGACGGCGGATATACTCCTGCTCCCGCGGCAAGCAGACCGGCGCCGAGCGCGGCGGGGGATGGATTTATGAATATTCCCGACGGCGTGGACGACGAGGGACTGCCCTTTTAAAAGCTTTGAAATTAAAATGCAAGGAGGTCATTGGAAATGTCTAATCCGAGAGAAGGCAAGGGCGATTCTCCGATGAAGAAGAGAATGGGTCGCAGAAGAAAAAAGGTTTGCGTATTTTGCAGCGATAGCGCCAATAATGCTATTGATTACAAAGATGTAAATAAATTAAAAAGATTTGTGTCCGAGAGAGGGAAGATTCTTCCCAGGAGAATTACGGGTACATGCTCGAAGCACCAGAGAGCGCTCACGGTTGCAATCAAAAGAGCAAGGCACATTGCGCTTCTTCCTTATTCGCTCGATTAATTACGGCGGATTTGCGCGAATCGAAAATACGGACGGCTGCCCTTGGAGGGCAGCCGTTTTTTGCGTATGTGCCTGAACGCCTAAAGCAGGGCGCACAGCTCGTCGAAAACCGGCGCGCAGGGGCTGTCGGTCAGTCCGAAATCCATACCCTTGCAGCACCACATTGCCCGCCCGATTTCGTATTTTTCAAAAATCGAATGGAGGTCCCTTATATATGCGAGCTTGTATTCGGGCTTTGCCAAATTAATTACGCCGTATTCGCCGCAGTACAGAGGCACGCCGCGTTCGTCGGCGACCCGCAGCGCCTCCTCGAAAAGAGGAAGCAGCATATCTGCGCCCGAGGCTTGGGCGGGAACTTGACGGCAGGAATCGGCGCAGCAGCCGTTCAGACGCGTGTCGGACAGCTCGATATATTCCTGCGCGGTAAGCGGGTAAGAGGTCCGAAAAGCCGTGTCCATGCCGCCCACCCATTCGGCGCCCTGATGCGTAAAAATCATAGGCTCGTAGAAATGAAAGGAATATACGATCCGCTCGTCGGGCGGCAAAAGCAGACCCTTAACCGACGATATGCTGTTGAAATTCGTGCCTCCGACAAGGATCCAATTTCGCGGCGCAAGGCTTCGGATACGCGAGATTGCTTTTGCCGCGAGGGTATTCCATATTTCGCATACGGAGTCGTCAACAATCTCGTTCAGCAGGTCGAAGGCGATGAAACCGTATTTGCCGTAATGCGCCGCGAGCTTGCTCCAAAGGGCGAGAAATCTGCCTTGCAGCGCCTCGCTTTCAAAAAATTCACCGCAGTTTGCCGCGTCGTCGAAAACGTAGCCCGCGGTTTTGTGCAGATCGAGGATCATATTCAGACCGTATTCGGCGCACAGCTCCACACAGCGGTCAATATAGCGGTAGCCCTCGGGTATCGGGGTTGCGTCCTCGCGCTCGATAAGCTCGTAATCAATGGGCAGGCGCACATGGTCTGCGCCCATGCTTTTGATTTTTTGAAAATCCGCCTCGGTTATGAAGCCCTCCATATGCTCTTTTTCCAATCGGCACTGCGACAGCCAGCCGCCGAGATTGATTCCTTTTTTAAATCCCGTAAACTCTTTCATAGAACAGCTCCCTTCTTGTTTTCCTGAGCTTATATTATTTCTTTTTTTATTACAAATATATAAAATCCGTTGCAAAAAAGTCAAATTTGTTGCACAATCAAAAGGGAGGGGTACGGATATGAGTATGAACAGGGAGCTGAATTCCAGACTTTTTACGCAGAGGGAGGAGCGGCTCGCGCACGTGGAATATAAGGACGAGTTCGGATTTTATAATATTGTTGTCCAAGGAAACGTCGAGGAGGTCAAAAGGGCGTTTGTCAGCCCCGACTATGTGGGGATTTATGACGAGCCTAGGTACGGGCGGCTTTCAAAGGATTCCCTGCGCAATATGCGCTATCATTTCGTGGTGTCGGTATCGCTGATTACGCGGCTTTGCGTGGAGCACGGTCTTGAGCGTGAGCTTGCCTACACGTTAAGCGACCTTTATATCGGAAAAATGGATTTGCTCCGAGAAAAGGGGGAGATTATATCGCTTCATAATGAAATGCTTCTTGATTTCACCGTAAAAATGGCAAAGCTCCCCAAAGCCTCGCTCTATTCCGTTCGAGTAGTGCGCGCGATAGAGTATATATACAGGCATCGAAACGAGCGGCTTACGGTGGCTTCCGCGGCAAAGGCGCTCGGCGTGAACCGAAGCTATCTGTCGGCGCTTTTCGCAAGGGAAACGGGAAGAAGCATGGGAAGCTTTATCCGCAGCGAAAAAATCAAGGCGGCGGCAAATATGCTGAAATTCTCGGATTATTCCTACGCCGAGGTTTCGGAGTATTTCGGCTTTGCCTCGCAAAGCCATTTTATCCAATGCTTCAAAAAGGAGCTGGGCGTTACGCCGAGGGAATACCGCAAGAGGAACAGGGGATTCGAGCCGGAGATATAGGGGCGGGGGAATCATATAAGATACACATCAAAAAGGTCGTTGACATAATTTTTAAACAATGGTACAATAAACAAATAAAAGGAGGAATGCAAATATGAAAAATAAATTAATCATGTCTATGTCGATTGCTTTATCATTAGTCACTTTGTTTTCTTCAAGCACATCGGCAAGTGAGACTGTCCGTATGGAAAATGCAGAGGAGGTTTCCGATGTAAACAGCGTTATAGAGGAGGCGGTGTCTCAGGCTGTTTCGTCTCAGGCAAAAGTTTTCACTGACACAGTTTCACAGGAACAATATGAAAATATGAACTTAACGTGGGAATATTCGGGTGCGGAATTTAGTGATCTGCTGACAGATATAGATGCTTCGGACTTTCACGTTCATTATGAATACGATGATAATTATAGAAGAATATCAAAGAACGTGGACGGAGAGATTACATATTTTATATGGAGTGAGAGCGGGGAACTGCTAAGCGAGGTAAAGAGCGATTACACCGTCAATTACATATATATACAAGGAGTTCTGATCGGTTTTGAGTATGATTCTGAGGAATATGATTATGTGTTTGACGACGATTTTACTATAATCGGATTAAAGCACAATGATTCCGTTATTTGTGAATATAAATATATTGACGATGTGCTTTGTTCGGTGTATCGGTTTGATGAAAACGGTCGAAAATTTTTAAATACAAATCCTCTGTACGCCGGAAATGTAAACGGATACAAATATAAAAGCAATTATGTGGACAGCGAGACGGGCTGGATTTATAATGGACGCTATGTTGATTGGAAAAACGGAAGGTATGTTGACGGACTTGCTTGTGCTGATATGCAGCGTTATATAGCGGAAGCAGGAGATGTAACGCTTGAGATTATGTACCGTATCAATGATATAGGAATTGGCGGCAGAAAAAGCGAGCCATCGGACGATAATGAGTGCGCGAGCGCTTCGGCGGCATACGGCACTGCGGCAAGCGTTGTTCCGTATGTGGAACAGTTGGATAAAATATCAAGAACTATATGGTTTGAGTCTCCCAAAGACGCATTGGATCAAATCGGAGTTGCGCAGGTAATACAGAATCGTATGGCAAAAGATTCAAAAACGGCGTTTGAGGTGATAAGCGGAGGTGAGTTCTCGGCATATGAAAGGGTATTGGCGGGAGAACTTCCCGATACAACTTCGTCGGTATGGAGTCAGGCGCTTGAGAACGCAAGAAGATTGATAAACAAGACTTCACTTGTATATCATAGTTATTGGTTTGACGATGTGTATCATTTTATGGGACTGAATAATGCTGTTACGGGACAATTTCCCAAATTTAAATACATGAACGGAACAAAATGGCATGCACGAGTGGCAACGACATCCGGGTATACATATGTACCAATTAAAGACGTTTATACGGTGGTTAGTGAGAATGGAGTATCGTATGCTAACGGATATATTACATCAATAGAAGTGCTGGCTTCTTTGTCTGCTCGTTATGGAGGACTGTTCAAATACAACGTTTTTTATAAATTAGCATAAAAGAAAGGGGTATAAATATGAAGCTTATTACAAAGAAAACGGCGTTTTTGGGACTTACATTATGTATGGCAGTTCAAATAGCGGGCTGCGCCTCGTCGGGGACGGGGAACGGCGGCTCCGATGAGAGCAAGGGGACGGCGGCGGAGCAGACGGAAATAAGCACGACGGAAAGCGTAACGGAGCAGACAACGGCAAACGCGGCGGAAGCGGCGGCTCTTAATGAGAAGGAAACAAAGCCCGAGGAACCCGGGATAATGAGTGTAACGGCGTGGTCCCGGCCCGATTTGAGCGATTTTCGTGAGATTTTTTATCCCGGCTTCGAGCTTGAAACGGAGGTAATCGACGGCAAGAGCTACCGCAAATTCGTTGCGGATAACGGCTGGTATGTAATTGACAAGGGCAAAAAGTCAGGGGAGGACGACTGTATTATAGAGATTGGCAGGGCAGGTCAGAGCGGGGAATATCCGATATGCGATACGATAGGCGGAGTAATTTTTGATGTTCTTAGGCGCGACGCATATTCTGTGTACGGAAATAAAACCTCTATTGCGCCAAGACTCTTTTGGTCGGACGTTACAGGCGACGGACAGGAGGATATATGCATACGCTTAGACAGTATTATTTGGGAAAATGGAAATAGTATTTTCTGCTGCCTCTATGTTTACGACTGTGCTAATGACAATTTCATTACTATTGCCGGAGACAGCTTCTGTGAAGCGCTCAAAAATGAAATTACTGTAAGCGATGCCGAAATTACTGCGGACGGCAACATATCCTTATCTGTTACAGAGTCTGAAGAAAAACGAGATTTTACGGTAGAAGTCGAATTCGGTATAACGGACAGAGCTTTGGGTGGATGTTCGTTATCTCCCTATAAGCAGTATATTGTCGTTCGGGACGGAAAAATCAGTGTCGGCAACTGGATTAATGTATTTATTGAGCCTAGGTCCAATGATGTGGCGTCGGGCGTTAGCCTTGACGGACCGCTGGTATACAAGACGCTCGAATTTAACGCCGAAACGGATTGCTTTGATTTTACGGGGGAGACGCAAATGGAGCTTGTCGATACGTATAGATATGCGGACACCGTAGATTTCAAGAGCGAGTATTGGGAAAATTATATAAAGGAGCATAAGGAGCAATAGAAGGCGCTTTTATAAAAGCAATAAAACAAAAACGGACGAACGGCATTAAGCCTCGTCCGTTTTTTGCGCGGGGGCGCGCCCCGCGCGGCAGGCAGGGGGCACAAGCCCCCTGTCCGATTTAATTTAAACCGTCACGGTATAGGTCATGCTGCCCGCGATTTCGATTTCGTCCGCAAGTCCGCAAAGCCTTACCTTGCAGGGCTTTTTTGTATCGATGGTGAGATTTACGGTGTTTTGCGTGCGAACTGCCCGAAGGCTCGCGACGGGAGCTTTATCCATTGCGTACACGGTGGTTTCGGCAGTATCCGTAAGCCCCATTACGCAGAAAACAAGGTTTTCCGAGTAGTCGTATTCGGGACCGAAGGCGTCGGGATTAACCGCGATTATGCTGTTTTCCCTTGCAAGAAGCGGAATGTGCAGATAATCGACGGTTTCGGCGTACCATTTGCCGCCCTCGTAGACCCTGCCCGTGAGGAAGTCCGTCCAAATGCCCTCGGGAAGATAGAAGGAAGCCTCGCCCCTGTCGTTGAAAATCGGCGCGACGAGAAGCGAATCTCCGAGCATATACTGCTTGTCAAGGTAAGCTGCGCCGCGTTCCTCGGGAAATTCGAGAACCATGCTGCGCATCATCGGGATTCCCGTTTGGGAGGTGTAAATCGCGTTTCGGTAAAGATACGGCATAAGCGCCGACTTGAGCCTTGTGAATTTTCTCACGACATCGACAGCCTCCTCGTCATAAACCCACGGAACCCGGTAGGACTGGCTGCCGTGGAGACGCGAGTGCGTCGAGAGAAGTCCGAACGCCGCCCATCTTTTGTACACGTCGGGCGTTGAGGTATGCTCGAAGCCGCCGATGTCGTGGCTCCAAAAGCCGAAGCCCGACATACACAGGGAAAGACCGCCGCGCAGGCTTTCCTCCATTGATTCGTAGTCGGACCAGCAGTCGCCGCCCCAGTGAACGGGGAATTTCTGCCCGCCCACGGTCGCCGAGCGCGCGAAAAGAACCGCCTCGTCCCTGCCGCGCTTGCGGACGAGAAGCTCGTACACGGTTTTGTTGTAAATATAGGTATAATAATTGTGCATTTTTACGGGGTCAGAGCCGTCGAAGTACATCACGTCCTCGGTGGGGATCCTCTCGCCGAAATCGGTCTTGAAGCAGTCCACGCCCATATCGAGAAGCGCCTCGAGCTTATCCTGAAACCATGTGCGGGCGAAAGGATTTGTGAAGTCCACGATCGCCATGCCGGGCTGCCACATATCCCACTGCCATACGTCGCCGTTTTTGCGCTTGATAAAATAGCCCCGCTCGCAGCCCTCCTTGAAAATGGACGCCTCCTGACCGACGTAGGGGTTGATCCATACGCAGATGTTAAGCCCCTTCTCCTTCATTCGCCTGAGCATTCCCTTTGCGTCGGGGAATATTCTGTCGTCCCAAACGAAGTCGCACCAGTGGAACTCCTTCATCCAAAAGGCGTCGAAATGGAAGGTCCGCAGGGGGATACCGCGCTCAAGCATACCGTCCGCAAAGCTCATTACCGTCGCCTCGTCGTAATTTGTCGTAAAGGAGGTCGAAAGCCAAAGACCGAAGGTCCAAGGGGCGGGAAGCGCGGGTTTGCCCGACAAATCGGTGTATTTTACGAGCACGTCCTTCATTGAGGGACCGTCAAAAAGAAAGTAGTCAAGATAGCCGCTGGGCACGGAAAATTCCGTTTTGGTGACCGTTTCGGTCCCGATTTCAAATTCGACCCTTTCGGGGTGGTTGACGAGGACGCCGTAGCCCTTATTTGATATGAAAAAAGGGATATTTTTGTAGGACTGCTCGGTGCTCGTGCCGCCGTCGGCGTTCCATATTTCCACGCTCTGCCCGTTCTTGGCAAACGGAGTGAAGCGCTCGCCCAAGCCGTAGATAAGCTCGCCCACGCCTATGCTGAGCTGCTGGCGGATATAGGTATCCTTTGAATCGCCCCTGTCATAGGGAAGCCCTCTCCGGTCGGTTTTTATAAGCGCGAGATCCTTTCCCGAGCTTTTTGTGATGATCCTGTCTCCGCTTCTGTAAGTCATGCAAAAGGGGAGCTTGTCTATGTCGAGAGTAAGGCTCCCGCTTGTTATGCTTATGCGTCCGTCGCTGTCCTCAACCTCAAGAATTTCGCCGCCGCCGAGGTTAAGCTCAAATTCGGGAGACTTGCGGTCCTCCCCGAGAAAATGAGCCGTCTGCACGCGGAGAACTCCGGGCATGGGCGACGTTACGGTTATCGTGAGATTTATGCCGCCGAGGGTGCAGCCTCGGTTGGCGACCCTGTATGTGGGGGCGCACAGAGTTACCTTGCGCTCCTTGACCTTGGAATAGTAAACCTCCTGCGGCGAAAAGCATTCGACGCCCTCCTTTTGAAGCCAGCATCCGTTACTGAATTTCATAATTTTACGTTCCTCCTTATCGTCCTCGGCAAGCCGCGGGAAATGAAAGCCTGCTTGGTCGGCTTTTGTATATTATAGCATCGGACGGCTGAAAATACATTCATTATTTTATTTTCGTATGGTTTGACAGGCATACGCGCGCCAATTATAATAAAAATATGAACAAATTATTCGGAAATATCGCCGCCGCGTTTCGGCAGACCAAAATGAAAACGCAGATGATAATAATGTACTTTGCGGCGGTTTTTACACCGATACTGTGTATCGGCGCCATATTGATCGCGTACAATGTCAGCCGTTTGGAGGAGTACCATTCGGGGCTTTTGAACGCCAATAACAACAGGGTGCGCTCCGTAATGTATGAAATAACCAATCAAATTCAGAGCATTTCCGACGAAATCGCCTTTGACGGCGCGCTTACGGAGCTTCTTTCAAGGGAATATCCGATGGACAAGGCGTTCTGCGAGGCGGTGGACGGCTACGGCGCGCTTGAATCGTACAAGCTGAATTACGCGGGTGTGGCTGACGTATTTGTTTATACGAATCAAAAGGGCGCGTCCGACTACCGCAATTTCAGGGCGGTCACGGACGAAATCGAAACGCAGAGCTGGTATATGGTCGCGAAAAGCCGTTACAGCGTGTACTGGGATATTATCGAAAACGCCGATTCCTACGGAAACAGCTACTGGAACCTGACGCTTGTGCGCAAGATCACGCTTTACGATACGGACGCAGAGGCGATCCTCATGATAAAGGTGAGCGACAATTATCTCGGCAGCCGAATCGAGGACAACGATTGCAGCATAATGCTCGCGATTGACGACGGGCGCGTTTTTTACGGTCCCGACAGAAGTGAATACGGGCGCAGCGATATGCTTGATTTTGTCAATCCCGACGACAATTATTTTACCTATGAGGGTGAAATCGCATACAACGGTGCAATGATCAAATCCTGCGTATCGACGTTAAATATGCCGCGTTCCGATTCGTGGGTCTACGTGGTCACGATGAGCAATTCCGCTTACGCGAGCATTTGGCAGCTCACGGTGACGAGCGCCATAATAATTATGTTCGCGCTGGTGCTGCCCGCCGTTATTATGAGCGTGTTCATAAAAATTTTCAGCAAGCAGGTAAACGCTATGCGCGACGAAATGTACCGCGCAAGTCAGGGCGATTACGATATGCTTGAGCGCTTTGAGGGCTGTTACGAGCTGAACGCCGCATACGGCGACCTTAAGATAATGGTTGAAAAAATCAAAGAAAAGGACGAGCGTATGTACGAGGGCGTGATAAACGAGCAGAGGCTTTTGAACGAGCAGCAGAAAATGGAGTTCCGAATGCTCGCGAGCCAGATAAATCCTCATTTTCTTTACAATACGCTCGAGATGATAAGAATGAAGGCGATTGTGGCCGGGGACGGGGAAACCGCCACCGCGATCAAGCTTTTGGGCAAATCCATGAGGTATGTGCTGGATAACACGGGGATTCAGTACACGACGCTGGACTGCGAGCTTTCGCATATCGAAACCTATTTGCAGATCCAGAGGCTGCGCTTCGGCGACAGGGTGAACTATGCTCTCGAATGCCGGGACGGGCTGGAGCCAGAGCATATTCAGGTGCTTCCGCTTCTTTTGCAGCCTATTGTCGAAAACGCCATTGTCCACGGGCTTGAGGAGGTTGAAAAGGACGGAATGATAAGGGTTTCTGTAACAAGGGACGAAAGCCGCCGCTTCACCGTGATCGCAATATCCGACAACGGCTGCGGCATGGACGCCAAGGCTCTCAAAAGTATGCGCCGCAACCTTGAAAAGGGAACAATGAGCGGCAGATACGGAATCGGGCTGTACAATGTCAGTCAAAGAATCAGACTGTGCTACGGTGAGGGCTGCGGGCTTACGGTGGACAGCATATGCGGCGAGGGCACTACCGTCACTGCCAAAATCCGCTATGTGAATGTCTAAAATTATCTGTATAAAATATCTAAAAAGGCGGGTATTTGCACCTCGGTTCATATATTATAATCTAATGGTGATTTTTCACAATATTTTGGCGGTTTTACCGCGAAAAGGAGGACAATTAGCAATGAAAATCAAAAAGTTTTTGGCGCTGCTGCTTGCGGGAATAATGGCACTTGGCTGTTTCGCGGTTTCAGCGGCGGCAGACGAGGGCGACAGCTTTGATTTGTTTATCGCTTTCGGCGGAGATCCTGCGGACAGCACCGACTGGGCTTACCAGTATTACGGTGAGGGCGGAGAAAACAAGGGCGATGTGGTTGCCGCAAACGAGAAGATTGCGGTCGGAGAAACCAAGACCGTATCCCTTACGCTTCCCGCCGAGGCAGCTACCACATATTTTATAGCTCCCTGCCTTATAGCAGGAGCGGACTATAAGCAGATGGATTTTGACGTTAAGGTTACCATTGACGGAAATGACGTTACAAGCCAGCTTGACTTTGAGGTAGACGCAGGAGAGGACAGCAGGAAATGGTGGTACGAGGACACGGGCAATTTCAAGGGCGACTGCATTCGTCTTGCGGGCGGCTTCAATACCTATGCGCCTGCCAGAAGCTATCTGAAGGAAATGCCCGCATTCACCAAGATTGAGTATACCGTAACCCTTAATTCCATCTCAACGGAAGAACCCGAAGCACCGACCGGCGAGGACGAGAGCGGAGAAGACGAGCCCGCAGCGGCTTTCGATCCTTCCTCCGATGAATATATTGCTCAGATGTATGTTCAGGTTGACGGCTCATGGGTATTCAGAAATCAGTGGGCAGAGGAAAACTACGGCGGTATTACCGATTATCAGTATGCAGATCAGCTTTCGGATGTCCAGGATACGGCGAACCCCGTGCCTCATGACGGCACGTTTACCGATGTTGTGCTTAAAGGAAACGGTACATATACGCTTTCGCTCGAAAATCCGGATTTTACCAACGGAAGCGGAACCGAGGGAACGAAGTTCAATCTTATCGGAATATCGACCAATATGCCCGCATCTGCCGCAGATGTGATCAAGGTTACCGATATGACGATTCAGGTCAACGATTCGGCAATGCTTAAATATACATATCCTGAGGCATATCTTGATGAAGAGGGCTTGAAGAACACGGGATATTTAAACGTTCTCGGAGCAAACAGCTATAATAGTGACGCCGAGATGGCAGACTGCAAGGCTATATTCTGTGACGCTGCCAACTGGCCCGGACAGGTATCCAAGATAACGATAACTTTTACTATCAGCGGCTTTGACCATGACGCACCCGCAGGCGGCGGAGATGAGACGGATGCGGCAAACGGCGAGACCAAGGCTGACGACGGAGCAACGAAGGCTGACTCAAGCAGCAGCGATAAGAAGGACGATTCCAAGGGCGGACTTCCCACGGGGGCAATCATCGGAATTATCGCGGGCGTTGTGCTTGTAGTGGTTGTAGTAGTGGTTGTAGTAACCTCCAAGAAGAAAAAGAGCAATTAATTCTGTTTGTTAAAGATTTGTTGCAGAGCAGAGAGGACGAGCAAATGCCTCGTCCTCTTTTTTATGCACTGAGGCGGATTGGAATATGTCGCTAATGCGACCCGCCTGCGGCGGAACCGCCCGTTTCACAAAAATAAAATAATTACTGTATTTTGTATAAATAATTTATTGTAGCCCGCAAAGCGGCGATAATTTATAATAATACATAATGCAGTTCTTATAAATTTTACGCAGTAAAAATAAAATGAATGGAGGTAAAGGATGAATAAAGTAGAATCCAAAA
The DNA here is from genome assembly GCA_023665525.1 of Butyrivibrio sp. Classification (GTDB taxonomy): domain Bacteria; phylum Bacillota; class Clostridia; order Lachnospirales; family Lachnospiraceae; genus Eshraghiella. Next base: position 34,199 of record JAMPDT010000007.1, read on the forward strand.
CAGCCGTAACCGACAAACTGTACTGGGTTGTCAGGACGGCAGTGTTGGCGGCGGTAGTGCTTATTTTCCTGCCGGCGATCAATCCCGCGAGGATCACGGCATTGATTAACAAGAATATGTCGCTGTTCACATCTGCGGTTTCGATTGACGGACTTACGCAGGATGTCGGCATAAAAATCAGGACTACGACATATACGCCGTTCTATTTGGTACAGACGGCGTCGATATGTATGCTGGTCGGAATTATAGTTATGGCTGTCGGCGCAAGTATGTCGCTCGGTAATCTTAAGCTTAAGAAGAGGGGCAATATCGCGTCGCTGGTCGGAGCCCTTGTCACGGGCGGCAGCTTTGCCGTTTTTATGGTGGCAAGCAATATGTTTTCGGATAAGCTTGCGGGAGGAGACGCGGCGGATCTTCCGTTTATTCCCGCCGGTATGTACGTCTATTTGGGGATTGCAGCCGCAGTGCTTGTCTTTACGCTGATTGCGATGCTTATGCTTCCCAAGCTGAACGGGGACGAGAAATGCGAGATGCCCACAAAGTACACTCTGTTTCTCATAATGCTTCCTTTTCTTGTGCTTGTATTCGCGTTTTCGTATCTGCCTCTTTGGGGCTGGAGATACTCCTTCTTCGATTACAAGCCGGGACAGGAGCTGAGCATGGACAACTGGGTCGGCTTTAAGTGGTTCACGAGGCTTTTATCGGATCCCGCGACGCGAAAGGACGTTATGAACGTTCTGCGCAACACCCTTGTAATGAGCGGCTTGGGTATAGCTACGAGCTGGGTGCCCATGGCGTTTGCGATTCTCCTTAACGAAATCAAGACAAAGTGGTTCAGAAAGGGAGTGCAGGTAATCACCACGATTCCCAACTTTGTAAGCTGGGTGCTTGTATTTGCTCTTGCTTTCGCTATTTTCTCGGGTGACGGCTTTATCAACACGGTTTTGGGTACTCATGTGGACTTCCTCGGAAACGCCAAGGGAACATGGTTCAAGATGTTGGCGTGGGGTATGTGGAAGTCGGTAGGCTGGAGCGCGATTATCTATGTTGCGGGTATTTCGGGTATCGACCCTCAGCTTTATGAGGCGGCTACCGTTGACGGCGCGGGGCGCGGTCAGAAAATGTGGCATATTACGGTTCCCGGACTTATACCTACATATATGGTGCTTTTGCTTATGTCAATAGGTAACATTCTTTCAAACGGTATGGATCAGTATCTCGTATTCTCGAATTCGCATAACATATCGCTTATCCAGGTTCTCGACCTGTATGTTTACAATCTGGGACTTGAAGGCGGAGCGATTTCACTGTCCACCGTCGTAAGTATGACCAAGTCGATTATCAGCGTTATCCTGCTGTTCACGGCGAACGGCATTTCCAAGCTGATACGCGGCGAGAGTATAATGTAGGAGGTGACGGTATGGCTAAAATGTCGGAAAAAATGAAGCAGGAGCTTAAGGCAGAGAAAGAGTACAACAAGAAGCATAAAAGAATGTACCGTCTTACCTTTAAGGACATAATTTTTAACATTATCAACTACGCGCTTTTTGCGGTGTTTATGATTATATGTCTGTTCCCGTTTTATTATATTTTCATAAACTCAATATCGTCGCCCGCCGAGGTTACGAAGGGAGCGGTTACTTTCTTCCCCAAGGGCTTTTCGCTTCAGACCTACAAGGCGATATTGCAGGTGCAGGATATAGGACGTTCGTTCTTGGTGACAATCAGCAAGACGGTTCTGTCAACGGCGCTGATGGTTCTTGCGTCGGCTCTTATCGGTTATCTTGTCACCAAAAAAGAAATGTGGCACAGAAAGCTGTGGTACAGGTTCCTTGTAATAACAATGTATTTTAATGCGGGTATCATACCTTGGTTTATGAATATGCAGATGCTGGGACTGACCAACAACTATATGGCATATATCATTCCCGCCGTGGTTGCGCCCTACAATATAATACTTGTCAAGACCTACATAGAGTCTATACCCGCGGAGCTGGAGGAGAGCGCGTTTATAGACGGCGCGGGATATATGACGATTTTCCGCAAGATTATCTGGCCCTTGTGCAAGCCGATTCTTGCGACAATCACGATTTTCGGCGCGGTCGGAAGCTGGAACTCCTTTACGGATTCCCTTATGCTCATGGGCTCCGCACCTCAGTACCAGACGCTTCAGCATAAGCTGTACAACTACCTTAATTCATCAAGCGACTTGAAGATGCTTATACAGGGCAACGTGTCCAGCGAGGCGATAAAGAACGCGATGAACAACGCGGATTTCGCTAACGTAATCAAGTACACGGTATCAATGGTTTCCATTATTCCGATACTGATCGTATATCCCTTCATGCAGAGATATTTTGAGGAGGGAATTATGCTCGGCGCGGTTAAGGGCTGATTTAAATTACGATATGCAAACCGTATCCATTGGCGGGGGCGGTTCATATAAAAAATAAAAAGGAGGAGAAAATTAATGAAGATAATGAAACGAGTTATCGTTGCATTACTTGTTGCCGTAATGGCGGCATCCGCATTTTCCGCCTGCGGCAAAGATACCGGAAGCGGCACGGTTACGCTCACTGTATTTTCACAAAGAGCCAACGACGAAGGAATTCAGGGCGGCTGGATGGGCGCTATTCTGAAGGATAAGTTTAACGTCGAGCTTAACATCGTAAAGGAGAGCGGAAACACCCTTACGACAAGAATGGAAGCGGGTGACCTCGGAGATCTTGTTATCTGGGGCGCGGACGGCGAGGATTACAAGGCTGCCGTAGACGCAGGACTGCTTCTTGACTGGGAGTATGAAGATCTTCTTAAGGAGCACGGAACATATATGTATGAGCATATGCAGTCGGCTCTTGAGAAGAACAGACGTATTTCCGGCGATGGCAAGATTCACGGAATCGGACAGGGAATTGCTGCCGAGGACGAGAGCGGAAGAGAGCAGCATCAGGAGTTTATGTACGCTTGGGAACTTCGCTATGATTATTATGTAGAGCTTGGCTGTCCCGAGGTAAAGGATCTTGACGACCTCTTTGACGTATTCGTAAAGATGAAGGAGAATCATCCTACCGACGATGAGGGCAAGGAAACCTACGCTATAACGATTTGGCCCGACTGGGACGGCAACATGGTAATGTACCCGAAGTCGCTTGCGTCGGCTTATTACGGAATAGACGAGTTCGCGCTTGGCTTTTATGATTTCACTACCAACGAGTTTATCGATCCCCTGAGGATTAACGAGGACGGAAGCTACGGTCCTTACCTTGAAATGATTCAGTATTTCAACAGGCTTTACAGGGCAGGACTTCTCGATCCCGACTCGGATATTCAGAAGAATGAGCAGGCAAACGCCAAGATTAAATCGGGACGTTCGTTCTGGTCGATCTTCAACTATGCGGGAAGCGCACAGTTCAATTCCGTAGAGAATCTTGCGAACGGAAAGGGTATGTATACCGTTATTCCCGAGGAGGCAACCCCCGTAGTATACGGACTCAGTCCTCTCGGCGGAAGCTCACTTTGGACAATCGGTTCCAAGACCAAGCAGCCCGAGCTTTGTATGCAGATAATCAACTGGTTCGCGACCCCTCAGGGCAACCTTGAGCAGCAGTACGGACCTAAGGGACTTTGCTGGGATTATGACGAGAACGGCAAGACCTATCTCACCGAGCTCGGAAAGCTTACCGCAACCGACAATAACACCGAGATGACCTCGGATAACCCCGATTATCAGATTTACTGCGGCGACACCTTCCGTAACGGAATGCAGAAGATTAATAACATCGTATGGTCGCTTGACGCAATAAATCCCGAGAGCGGAGAGACCTTCAACAAGAAGGGCTGGGCGAGCGAGCAGGTTCCGCCCGCGGAAGGAAGCATAGAGGCTATATGGAGAGAGAACAACAACGCCGAAAGCATGGATAAGTATCTTGACGCAAGAGGCAAGTTCATAATCTCGCAGAAGTACAGCTATGCCGAGGGCAAAAAGGACGCAGACCTTAAGCTTGTTTGGGAGCAGGTTACAAAGTCCATAACCACTTGGTCGTGGAGAGCAATCGAGGCGGATACCGAGGAGGAATTTGAGAACGCTGTCAACGAGATGCTTAAGGAAGCTAAATCCTATAACAACGGAGAAGGCTACAACCAGTGCGTTGAGTGGTCAGAAAATGAGGCCAAGATTCTCACCGATATTATCAAAGAGGCACAGTCTGCTCAGAAGTAATATCTAATTGTAATCATATACGGGCTGTCCGAGTATGGGCAGCCCTTTATGTGTAAAAGGAAGTTTGAGGAGCAAGCAATGAAGTTTTTCAGTACCGAGGGCGCGCTGTATAAATTTATATCCCGATTTTGGGATATGGTTAAATTGAATTTCATATGGCTCGTTTGCTCTCTGCCCGTTATTACGGTGGGAGTTTCCACGATTGCGGCGTACACCGTTACGCTCAGAATGATTGAGGAGCATGAGGGGTATGTCGTTAGTAATTTTTTTAAGGCGTTCAAGGAGAATTTTAAGCAGGGTATGGCGATAGGTCCGATAACCGTTCTCTTTGCCGCGGTATTGTATATCGATTTCACCCTCGCAGGACGGCACACGGGCTTTGCCGTGCTGGGCGTATTCTCGGCGTTTTTGTTCGTGATTGCGCTCATATACGCTTACCCGCTTCTTGCAAGGTATGAAAATAAGCTCTTTCAGACAATCAAAAATTCTATGCGTATTGCGCTGAGATATTTCGGAAGAACGGTCTTTTTGGCAGTGCTGCTCGTTGCGGAGGCAATGGTTTTCAGAATAACCAATATCACGCTCATAATAGGGCTGCTTATAGGTCCGGCGTGTATGATGCTCACGGTCAGCGGCTTCGCGATGATGTTTTTCAAGGAGATTGAAAAAGAGGGCGGAGTTATGCAAAAAAAGGACGCCGACGACGATCGCGGCGGCGATACGGAATCAAATGTTTAGGAGGAATGAGATGAGATTTACAAGTAAGCTGCGCAAGGTATGCGCCGCCGCAATGAGCGGACTTCTTGCGCTTGGACTTGCGTTTTCAATGGGAAAGGCTCCCGTCAAGGCGGAGGACGAGCTTAATATGCCGCTCGCGCTTAATATTTTTGCGTTCGGCGGCAGCAGCAGCGCCGAGAAGGGACAGCCCGTAACGGTTACGGGAGAGGGACAGTACGAGGTAAGCTTCGATATGGCGACCGACCTTTCCGAGGAAGGAAAGGCTACGGGAGCGACCGGGATTAAGGATTTCGGCGCGATTTATATTTTGGACGAAAGCTCGCTTACCACGGGAGAATCGCCCGTCTCCTCGTGTATGATTAAGTATGACGCGGTTATTGTTGACGGAACGGAGCTTACCGTTACGCAGACCGAGCCCAAGGAGGCGGTTAAGTCAAACGGTATTTTTGATACAAACGATCCTCTGAACGCATGGGACGGCAGCGTTGTTGAGGAGGTTACCACCGACCTGAACGCGTTTACCGTGAATTTTACAACTGTTGAGAATCCTCAGAAAATAACGGTTAGGTTCACGCTTTCGGACATCGTTATGGCTGAGGGCGGCGGAGAGGAAAAGACCGACGCGCCCGAAACGACAGGGGCGACAGAGGAAACAAAGGCAGAGGGGGGTGACGCGGCTCCTGCTGAATTTGACGCTTCGTCCGACGAGTACGTCGCTCAGATGTACGTTCAGGTCAACGGCTCATGGGTATTCAGAAACGCATGGGGCGAGCCTAATTACGGCGCAGTCACAGGCTATAAATACGCCAATCAGCTTTCGGACGTTCAGGACACGGCAAATCCTGTGCCCCATGACGGAGAATTTACCGATGTAGTCATTAAAGGAAACGGTACATACACGGTTTCGCTTGAAAATGCGGATTTTACCAACGGAGGCGGAACGGAGGGAACGCAATTTAACCTTATAGGTCTGTCCACAAATATTCCCGCGTCGGGAGCGGATACCGTCAAAATTACCGATATGACGATTCAGGTAAACGATTCGGCGATGCTGAAATATACCTATCCCGAGGCAAGCTATGACGAGTCAACAGCCAAATCCGAGGGCTATTTGACGTATCTCGGCGCGAATAGCTATAACAGCGATATTTGTACGGACGCCAACGCCGTATTCTGCGACGCCTCGAACTGGCCCGGGCAGGTATCAAAGATAACGATAACCTTCACGGTTTCGGGCTTCGACCATGACGCGCCCGCAGGCGGCGGAGAGGAAACGAAGGCGGAGGACGAGAACAAGCTTGACGACGGAGCAACGAAGGCGGACTCAAACAACAGCGATAAAAAGGACGATTCCAAGGGCGGACTTCCCACGGGAGCGATCATCGGAATTATCGCGGGCGTTGTGTGTGTAGTAGTTGCAGTAGTGGTTGTTGTTTTAAAGAAAAAGAAGAAATAATAAGACGCTGAGCCTTAACGTAAAGCGGACGTTTCCGAAATCGGAAGCGTCCGCTTTTTGCGTCCATCACGCTCACAATTACCGTTGTCAATGCTTTTCGGCTTCATCGGAACCGTCCTCCGTACAGTGAAGCTTGCGGTATTCCGCGGGGCTTTGCCCCACGTATTTTTTGAATTTCTTGTGAAAATAATCGACGTTTTTGTAGCCGACAGCCTCCGAAATTTCATAAACCTTAAGCTTATTTTCGATGATAAGTCGCTTTGCGTGCTTTATGCGTATGCTGTCAACGTAATTGTTGAAGTTCTCGCCCACCGTCTTGCTGAAAATCTTGCCCAAATAGGCGCTGTTGTAGCCGAAAAGCGGGGCGATGGTTTCAAGCTTGATATTCGACTGGTAATTATGGTCAATGTAAAAAATTATATCGTCGAGAATGCTGTCCCTTGAGGAATTGCCGATAGCGTTCATAACCGCCTCAAACTGCGCGGTAAAAAACTCCGTAATTTCGTAGAGATAGAATTTTTTGTCAATTATCGCTATTATATCCGAATTGGAGGGAAAGGAAAGGGGAGCGGAGCTGTAAGTATGGCTTATATGCTCCTTTATGCGCAAAAACAGATCCGTCAGGAAAAGCTTTACTGCTCCGATACCGTCCGACACGCCGTAAAGGTAATCCGACAGCTCGGCGAGCGCGGAGGCGATTTTTTTGCGGTTAAACGCCTGAATGTAATCGCTGATTGCCGTACAGTAATCACCGAGAACGGAATGGTCTATGCGGTCGTTTTTTATCTCGCGCGGGGGAAGGGCGTCGCAGCCCAGGGTATGCTGTTCGGGGGCGCAGAAAAAACGGCGGCTTATCAGTATGTGCGCCTGCTCGTAGGAAATATGTATGTCAAAGAGGCTCGTGACCGTAGAGCCGTAGGTAAGGAACAGGGAATCGAGCGGGCTCCCCTTCTGAGGGGGAGTGCTGTAATGGTCGAGGAAGCGCCGAAATTTGTCGAGCGCGTACTGCCCCTTAAGTATGATGACGTTTTTGCCGTCCTTTTCTATATGCTCAAAGGTGTAGCTGCCATTGTTGGTAACGCGCAGAAGCTCCGAAAACTGATAGGGCATGGTTTCGTTTTCGCGCATATACTGCTCGTATATGACGACTTGATATATTTCCGCGTCAAGATGAAGCTCGTCCGCGTTTATAAGAGAAATGTCGGCTTTGCCCGAAACGAGGTCGTCCAAAATCTCCCTTTTGGCTTTTTCCTGATAATGGAGAAGCACCTGCGAGGTCTTTTTTTCGTCCGAAAGGCTGGCGCTTATCTGCGAAATTATGTCGGTCAGCTCGTCCTCGTCCACGGGCTTGGTAAGATAGTAATCAACCCCGTAGCGGATCGCCTGCTGCGCGTACTTGAAATCGGAATAGCCGCTTATGATGATGATTTTGCCCGAAAAGCCCCGGTTCCTCAGCTCCCTTATAACGTCGATGCCGTGCATTTTGGGCATACGGATGTCGATAATTACAAGACCGGGGCTTAGGGCGAGAATGCGGGCGAGGGCGTCCTCGCCGTTGGAGGCTTCGCCGCATATTTCAAAATCAAAGGCTTTCCAGTTGACTATGCATTTAAGACCCTCGCGGATCGCCTGCTCATCATCTGCAATAAATACGGTTTCCATTAAAAACTCCTTCACCCAATAAAAAAAGCTG
>JAMPDT010000080.1 GCA_023665525.1 Butyrivibrio sp.
TATTAAGATTTAATCTTTTTTGGGACAACACACCATTTTGCAATATGTTGTTCGTTGATTGGAATTATCAGGGAAAAGGCTTTGGAAAAGCACTTATGGAATACTGGGAAGCTGACATGAAATCACAAGGATATGGTATGCTATTGACATCTACACAGGTTGATGAGGAAGCGCAGCACTTTTATAGAAAATTGGGATACAAAGATTGTGGCGGTTTTATTATTGATATTCCAAAATATGAGCAACCAATGGAGATGTTTTTAATTAAGGCGATTTAACAAATCCCCGTTTGCCAAACCAATCATTGCCGTAATCACAACAAAATTTAATGTAAATAAAAGCAGTCCTTTGTATAATCAGATAAATACAGGAGGAGCTATATCCTCTCCTGTTTCTAAGGAATTGAGGTGATAAGATGGATAAAGGACGTATTATTTTTTTAAACGGAGTGACAAGCTCAGGGAAAACGTCAATCGTCGAAGCTCTTCAGGAGCATGATGATATATTCTTTTATGTTGTTGCTAATGATTTGTTTCAAGAGATGGTCGGGGAAAAATAGGGACTTTATAAGGATATAGAGCATATCCATATAGATATGTTTTTCTTGCCATCAGCGGCATTAAACCTCAAAACCCACAAAAAAGCCGCCATACGGCGGCTTTTTCATTCTTGGGAACAATCTATGGTCTATAACTCTTGCGAGTTAATGAAAGGCATATCCAATTTACTGCTTTATCTCTTTTTGGTGAGTCCGTAGATACCGAGAGCCGCAAAGCATACTCCGGAAATTCCGAAGATAAGCTTGAGAATATCGGCATGGGAATTATCTCCCGTATCCGCCTCTACCTCTCCCTTTCTTCTGGGTCTGGAGGTAGTTTCCTCGGGTGTCGTTGTATCCTCATCGTTCTCAACCTCAGGAGTTCTTGTAATAATTTCAATAGTAGTTTCTTCCGGCGTTGTTACTTCCTCCGGTGTAGTTGTCTGCTCGGGAGCTGTTGCCTCGGGCGTGGTAGCCTCTTCGGGGGTAGTCGTTTCTTCGGGGGTTGTCACCTCTTCGGGCGTCGTTACCTCAGGCTCGGTAGTTTCTATCGGCTCGGTGGTTTCCTCCTCGCTCTCCTCAGGCGTTGTCGTCTCAGGCTCGGTAGTTTCTATCGGCTCGGTAGTCTCTATTTCCTCGGGGGTAGTCGTCTCCTCGGGAGTTGTCGTCTCCTCAGGGGTTGTTGTCTCCTCGGGAGTCGTTGTTTCCTCAGGGGTTGTTGTCTCCTCGGGAGTTGTCGTTTCCTCAGGGGTTGTAGTCTCTTCGGGAACCGTAGTCTCCTCGGGAGTTGTTGTTTCCTCAGGGGTCGTAGTCTCCTCGGGGGTCGTTTCGGGTTCGGTGGTTTCCTCGGGAGTTGTTGTCTCCTCAGGCTCCGTCGTCTCCGTTTCCGTTACGTTTGCGGGTGTGGTTTCCTCGGGCTCCTCAAAGAAAGAGAGAGCGAAGGAATGGCACTCGCCTACCGACTTAATGCTGTTGGCAAATATGGCTCCGCTGCAGTTGGATGCCGTCACGTTTGCGTTGGGAGCAAGGTAATATCCGATGCCCTCCGACACATTCATGTTGAAGGTTTTGTTCTCCGCAGACGTGGTGGGGAAGTAAACGTTCCATACGATATTCTCGGCAAATTCGGGAGCAACCTGACCGTTGTCGCCGGTAAGCTTTCCGTTCACTCTGACCTTGAAAAGGTTGATCGTACTCTTATCCGCCAATTCCTCAGCGTCCACGTTTATGATAACCTTGGTGTTTTTCTTTACATTCTTGATGTTGATTTGGTAAGCGTCCGAGCCGTAGCTGTCCTCTCCGGCAAACGACTTAACCAAATCGGTTATGTCGAACACATAGGTTTCGGTATCCTTATTTTTGATACAGATATCCTCAATATCCTTGTATTCCGACAAATCAATAGTCATTCCGTTCTTTTCGTCGGGATTGAAAGCGCCCGCCGTGTAGCTGATGTACCTGCGTGAAACCGCATCGAGGACTGCGTAGAGCGCGTCCATATCAATATACTGCTCGCCGACCTTAACGGTAACGTAGTTGCCGACAGGCTCTCCGACGCTCTTGACATAATATGCGGCTCCGCCGTTCTCGGGATATACCGAGGTATACCACTCTCCGAGGCTTACAATCGAAGGCAGCGCAACCGTGCGGTTGACCATCTGCGTTCCGACATTGGTATTTCCCGTAAGAGTTCCTCCGCAGAGAATATTCCCCGCGTGATGAACGCTTACTTCGGTATCGGCATAGGATACGAATGTGAAATCCCCTGCCGCTCCGAATTCGGTTCTTGTAACAGGCTTATACGTTTCACCGTCAGCGTAGGCTGTTTCGGTTGCGATGCCTATGCCCGCAGCGATACCGCCGAAAACAATGGCAACGGCAAGCATGATAGCGCCTGTTTTTCTGCTCATACTTCTGATTCTTCTAAACATTGCTTTCCCTCCATTTTAATAGATTATTCCCGTTGTAGATATTACCAATATATCACGGTTTTGTTAATACTTTTACCCTCTTTTGGGGGGTCTTTTGGGGGGTATTTTTAAAATTTTCACTTCGCGGATTTTTTTTCATACAATAATATGTATAAATTCGTAAAATCCTGCCCTCTAAAGGTGATTGCAATGAACAAAATAAGAAGCCTCCTGAATATCGACAAAATCCACCGAAACGGCATAACAGGCTCCGGGGTGAACGTCGCGGTGCTCGATACGGGAATGTATCTGCATAACGACCTGAAAGACAGCCTGACGGTGTTTAGCGACTTTGTAAACGGACGCTCCGCCTCCTACGACGACAATTCGCACGGAACCCACGTCTGCGGGATAATCGGCGCGTCGGGACGTATGAGCGGCGGACTCTACAAGGGAATCGCCCCGTCCGCGGGGCTTGTGCCGCTCAAGGTCTTAAATCAGAACGGAACGGGAACGCCCGCGGACATTATTTCGGGAATAGAATGGATCCTCAGGAACCATGAAAGCTGGAACATACGCGTGGTCAATATTTCAATCGGGACGGACTCCTCAAAATGCGAGGACGAGTCGAGCCTTCTCGTAAAATCCGTCGATTCGCTTTGGGACGCGGGACTTACCGTCGTTACCTCCGCGGGCAACAACGGTCCGGGCTACCGCTCCATAACCATGCCCGGAATAAGCCGAAAGGTCATAACGGTGGGTACCAACGACGTTATGTCCCATATCGACAGGTCGGGGCGCCGCCATACCACCTATTCGGGAAAGGGTCCCACCCCCTGCGACATATCCAAGCCCGATATAATCGCGCCCGGCAACCGAATTGTAAGCTGCTATCCGCGTTTCGGAGGCTATACGGCAAAAAGCGGCACCTCCATGTCAACGCCTATCGTTTCGGGGGCTGCCGCTCTCGCATTTTCATATAATAAAAGTCTTACAAACGACCAATTCAAAAGCCTTCTCTGCCGTACCGCCGACGACATCGGGCTTGACCGCTACACGCAGGGCTGCGGGCGCATAAATATCTTAAGCCTCCTGCTTAGCTGCTAGCCAAAGCTCAAGCTGCTCCTCGTATATGCCGAAGCTCGTGATTCCCAACTCTCCGAGCCACTCGTGGTACTCGACCGCGTCAAACGCCTCGCCGAGCGTTTTTTCCGCGCGCTCCCTCATGTCCATCATTTTGATATATCCCACCGTGTACGGTATAAAGCTGCCGGGGTCGCCCGTCACCGTATTGTAAAAATATTTTACGCTGTTGTCCTCATCGTCGTAATTTCTGTCCACCTCAAAAAAGTTCTTAAGGTACCTGTATGTATCGTCGAGGTCCCATCCCTCGTAATTAACGCCGATGTCCACTCTCGAAACGACGACGTAGGTAAGCAGATCGTTTATGTAAATCAGCCGCTTCATCGCATCGGAAATGTCCAAATAGCCGAGCGCGCAGTACGACGCATACTGCGCCCAGCCCTCCGTGGAGCCGATAAAGCTGAGCGTCTTTCTTATGTCGTGGATCTTGTCGTTGCTGCAAAACGCCGTATGCTGATAGAGATGTCCCGGATAACCCTCGTGGGCGAGCGTCGTGTAAAGCGAAAGGGAATCGCCCTGAACCGCCGAGCCGTTCACCTTTACGTTATTGATGCTTATATCGTCTATCCTGCTCAACAGATAGTAAGCGATAACGCCGTCCACCTCGCACGCCTTATTCTGATATTCAATGTTATAGTTCGTTGTTTTGGGCTTGGGAAAATCCTTTTCCACATTTTCTATAAGAAATTCAAAAACCTCGTCGGGAGTGTCAAAATCGGGACTGTAATCGTACCACGACTCAAACGCCTCGTAATCCGAAACGGCAAGAGCCGTAGCCTCCTTAAGCAAATCGCTCGCCTTATCCTCAAGGAACTCGGCGACCTCCTCGGGCGTCATTTTACTGCTGGTGTTGTCCATTATAATCGCCTCGTAAAACTTTTTGCCCTCCTCGCCGTAGCCGCAGAGCCCGCCCTCGTTGGTGCGCGAGCCCATAAGCTCCTCCATAAGATCAATTGTCTTTTCGTATACGGGGAGGTAATATTTTTGGACGCACTCCCTGTTTCGCTCGATATAATCGGATTTCTCCGCTTCCGTCAAATCAAGCTCCGCGATTTTTTCGTCGAAGGTGGCTGTCATAGGCTCGACCTCCGCGTTCAGTATTTTCTCGCACTGCTCTATAACCAAATCCGCATTGTCGTCGGAAAGAAAATACCCCTCCTTCGCCTGCTCTCTCGTGACCTCGAAAATCTGCTCCATATATCTGTCCACATCGGCAAGAAGCGTAAGGTAAATATCCACATCCTCCTTATCGTAAAAAATATACTCTATAAAATTGGTGGAAAGATTGGACACTATGCCGCTCATCGGCGAGAAATAGCAGTTCAAAAGCTCCGCGTTCTTATACGCGGACTGCATTTCAAGATAATCGCTCAGCGTGTCGTAGGTAAGCTGCTGCTCCTTTGTCAAGACCTCTTTTTCATACATTTTCAAATGGCGCAAAAGCGACGCGTTGCTCTCGATTCCGCTCTTAATGCCTTCAATCGAAACCTCGCCCAGCGTAATGTCCTCCTCCTTAAACTCCACGCCGTAATCCGAAGGGTCGGTTACCAAAAAATGCGCGGACATGGGGTCAGATGCAACCATTCCCGCAAGAAGCTCGTCGCAGAACGCATCAAAGCTCTGCTGCACCTCCTCGGGCGTGGCTTTTTTTAATTTGCCGCAGGACGCCGCAGAAAGCGCAAGCCCGAGACACAGCGCAAGCGCCGTCAATCTTTTAAAAATCTTCATTGGATTTCCTCCTCAAATATATTTTTAATTAAAATATACAAGCTCATCTTCGGGTTTATTCGCCGAACTTATGTCGATGGCGTAAAGCACCACGCCCGGACCCTTGTATTCCTTGCAGAATTCAACCTCCGCCCTCGCCACAAGGCTTATAAAATCCCTGTCGGCGTAGCCTGCAAGCTGCTTATCGGTATTCTTGTCGCAGACGCACTTAAAACCTATGAACCTTATGTCCTCCACACAGCAGGTCATTGCGAAGCGTCCCGGCGCGAACATGGATTTCTTCGCGTACTGCTTCGGCTTGTAAACGACCGCCTTTGTCTTTATTATTTTACCCTCGTATTTTTCGGGATTGTCCATCGCGTCCATATACCACAGTCCGAAATCCTCGTCGGCGATCTCGATCTCGTCCTTCGTTATGTCAAAGGGAAGTATCTCGTCAACCTCGTTGGAGCTTCCGTCGGAGGATTCAAAATATACCTGCGCCCTCCCGTTGACCGCCTTGACGCTTCGGCGGTACGCCGCTCTGTCCGAAGCCCTCGTACATCTGTTAAAAATAACCATTTCCGTCAGCTTGTACTGCTCCATCATCACCTGACGCATATTTGAAAGATACATATCGTAGGTTTCGGCGTTGACCAGCGTAATAATCTGCGCGACCTCCATAAACTTCGGGAGCTTTTCCACGAAGTCGCCTATTTTCCACATTCCGTTCAGCTCCACAAACACCCTGCCCGCCTTGGATTTGTCGCTTGCGCCGATAAAAAACTCCTTCGTCAGCTCGTCCATGCTCTCCACTGCCGCAACGTGGGCGTTTAAGGCGCGCATCTCGCTTTCGCCGTATTCCTCCTCGCCCTCCTCGCAGACTATGACAAGCGAGCTTTCGCCGTCGTTAAAGTCCTCGCTCGCGAGCGTATCCTTTATAAAAGAGGTTTTGCCGCTCTCAAGAAAACCGTTGATTATAAAAACAGGAATTTCCATGCCTTGTCTCCTAACGCGCAAGCGGCGGATTCCTCCGCCTATACGCTTAATTTTGCCTTACGACCGATTACAGTCCGAACAGCTCCTCCATTTTATGCCCGTCCACGTTCGTGCCGATCACGCAAAGCTTGCCCGTATATTCGGGCTGACCGTCCCTCAGCTCATATTCTCCCGGAACCGCGTCAAAATAAATCCACGCGCCGTCCTTTGACGGAACCATGCCCTTGGCTCTGAGCACCACGCCGAACTCCTCCGTCTCGACAAGGCGCTTTAAGATACCCTCAAGCTCCTCCCTGTCATATTTATGCGGCGTTTCCGCTCCCCAACTGTTAAACACATCGTCCGCATGGTGGTGATGATGATGGTGACAGTGTTCATGCTCCCCGTCCTCATCGTCATCGTGATGATGGTGACAGTGCTCATGCTCGTGTTCCCCGTCCTCATCATCATCGTGGTGATGATGGTGGCAGTGCTCATGCTCGTGCTCCCCGTCCTCATCATCGTCGTGATGATGATGGTGGCAGTGCTCATGATCTTCGTCCTCATCGTCATGGTGGTGACCGCATACGGGACATACGTCAAGCTCCTTAAGAAGCTCGTCAACAAGCGAGGTTTTCTTCATCGCGCTGACAATCTGCTCTCCCGAAAGCTCGTCCCACGGGGTCGTGATAATCGCCGCCCTGTCGTTATGCTCCCTTATGAGCGCCACGCTCTCCTCAAGCTTTTCGTCCTTCATATTCTGCGTCCTGCTGAGCACGATCGCAGAGGCGCTTTCTATCTGATTATTGTAAAATTCACCGAAATTCTTCATATACATACGGCATTTGGTGCCGTCCGCAACCGTTATGAAGTTTTCAAGCTCCAGCCCCGCGTCCTCCTTTACGTTCTCAACGGCGGCTATAACGTCGGAAAGCTTGCCCACGCCCGAGGGCTCTATTATTATTATATCGGGAGAATATTCCTCCGACACCTGCTTAAGCGCCTTTCCGAAATCGCCCACGAGCGAGCAGCAGATACAGCCCGAGTTCATCTCGTTGACCTGCACTCCCGCGTCCTTCAAAAAGCCGCCGTCGATCCCGATTTCTCCGAATTCGTTTTCAATAAGAACGACCTTTTGATCCTTGTAAACCTCCTCAAGCAGCTTTCTGATAAAAGTTGTTTTGCCCGCTCCCAAAAAACCCGAAATAATTGTTACCTTTGCCATTGCACTTCACTTTCCTTTTCAAAAAATAAATTTACATTATCGTTGTTCCGCTCTTGCCTGCCAGCGCGTCCTTGGCGCTGTCAAGCCCCGCGATCACCGCCCTGCGCCCGCTGCCCGCAAGCACGAACTCAATCGCCGCGTCAACCTTGGGAAGCGTGGTGATCGCGCCCATATTTTCCTCGTTGACGTAAGCCTTCAAATCCGCAGCCGCTATTTTGTCAAACGCCTGCTCCTTATCCGTCCCCTCGTTAATCACAAGCCTGTCAGCCGCCGTGAGGAAAAGAAGCGTTCCCGCGTCCACAAGCTCCGCAAGCCTCGCTGCCGCGTAATCCTTTTCGATGATCGCGCTTGCGCCCTTGAGCGTCGTCTGCTGCTCCAGCACCGGGATCCCGCCGCCGCCCGCAGCTATCACTATCTGCCCCGCGTCCAAAAGCGTCCTTACGGCGTCTATCTCATATATATCCTGCGGCTTCGGAGCCGCAATTATTCTTCGGTAGCCCTTTTCCTCCTTGACGACGTAATTGCCCTTAGCCTCCTCGGCTTTCGCCTCCTCCTCGGTCATATAGCGGCCGATTACCTTTGTCGGCTTGGAAAACGCCCTGTCAAAGGGGTCAACCTTTACCTGCGTTATTATCGTTGAAACCGTCTTGTATATTCCGCGGTTCAAAAGCTCGGTTCTGACCGCGTTCTGCAAATCATATCCGATATAACCCTGGCTCATGGCTCCGCAAAGCGACATCGGCGCCACGGTATATCTGGAATCGAGTCTCGCAAACTCGGTCATTGCCGTCTGAATCATTCCCACCTGCGGTCCGTTGCTGTGCGTAATCACTATGCGGTATTTTGCCTCCGCCAAATCCGCTATGGCTCTCGCCGCCTTGCTCACGTTCGCCTTCTGCTCCGGGAAGGTTTCCCCGAAGGCGTTGCGCCCCAAAGCCACCACAATCTTTTTATTTTCCATTAAAATACCTCTCCAAACGTTTATTTATCTTAAAGCGCCGCCTCAAGCCTTGTCCTTATCGCCTTTATAAAATCAAAGCTGTTAAGCACCTTGGGCTCGGAAACGGACGTAATAATCGCGAGGTCCTTCGTCATCTCTCCCGCCTCGATTACAGCTATGCAGGCTTTTTCGAGCTTATCGGCAAAGCCCGTAAGAGCCGCGTTTCCGTCAAGCTCGCCCCTTTTCTTAAGCGCTCCCGTCCACGCAAAAATCGTAGCCACGGAATTGGTCGAGGTTTCCTCGCCCTTAAGGTGCCTGTAATAATGCCTCTGCACCGTTCCGTGAGCCGCCTCGTACTCGTAAACACCGTCGGGCGATACAAGCACCGAGGTCATCATTGCGAGCGAGCCGAACGCGGTCGCGACCATATCGCTCATAACGTCGCCGTCGTAGTTTTTGCACGCCCATATATAGCCGCCCTCGGATTTCATAACCCTTGCCACCGCATCGTCTATAAGCGTGTAAAAATATTCGATTCCCGCCGCTCTGAACCTCGCGTCGTACTCTGCGTCGTATATTTCTTGGAAAATATCCTTGAAATTGTGGTCGTACTTTTTGGAGATCGTATCCTTGGAGGCGAACCACAGATCCTGCCCGCTGTCCAAGGCGTAATTAAAGCAGCTTCTCGCAAAGCTCTTTATTGATTTGTCGGTATTGTGTATTCCCTGAATTATTCCCGGGCCTTTAAAATCGTGTATCGTTTCCCTGAGCACGGCTCCGTCCTCGCCGGTAAACACAAGCTCCGCCCTGCCCGCGCCGGGAACCTTTATCTCGGAGTTCTTGTATACGTCGCCGTAGGCGTGCCTTGCAATCGTTATCGGCTTGCTCCAGTTTTTCACAAGCGGCTCGATACCCTTTACGATAATGGGCGTGCGGAAAACCGTTCCGTCGAGGATCGCGCGGATCGTCCCGTTGGGGCTTTTCCACATTTCCTTAAGGTCATATTCGCTCATTCGCGCCGCGTTGGGAGTGATTGTCGCGCACTTGACTGCCACGCCGTATTTGATATTGGCGTTTGCGGCGTCCACGGTCACTTGGTCGTCGGTTTCGTTGCGGTGAACAAGTCCGAGGTCGTAATATTCCGTCTTTAGGTCGATAAACGGAAGCAGAAGCTCCTCCTTTACGGACTGCCAAAGCACTCTGGTCATCTCGTCCCCGTCCATCTCCACGAGAGGCGTAGTCATCTTAATCTTTTCCATATCGTTTTCCTCCTGGCCGCAAAGCTTTCGAGCCGAACGCAGCGTCTTTCCTATGCAGATTATACTAGCATATCCGCCTAAAATCAACAATTAATCTGTAACAAAATTTTTATTGTGGCATATCTGTATATTGTAAAAAGAAATTTTCGGAGGAAATACAATGAGTGATTTAGCGGCAACGGGATGCGGCTGCGGCGGCAGCTCCGCATTGTCGGACGGCGGAAATTGCAGCTGTAACGTACTTCTGTGGATTCTTATTCTTTCCTGCGCCTGCGGCGGCGAGGGCGGCGGTCTTTTCGGCGGAAACGGACTTTTCGGAAACCGCAGCGACGGCTGCGGCTGTGACAGCGGCTGCGGCTGCAACAACTGGCTTTGGATAATTATCCTCATCGCCCTCATCGGCTGATTACCGAGAAAGCGCCTGCCCGGGGGATTTCCCCGGGTAACGGTGCGCTTTTGGGTTTTACGAATTTTCGGAGGCGGAAATACATATATTGTAGCAAAAGCAAGGCGGCGCCGTAATCTTTATGAATAAATGCGATAAAATACATCTCACCGAATTTGATATTGCCACCTGCGGCACAAGCTTTCAGTTCATAAAGGCGTATCTTCCGTATGTGGACGGCTCCGAGCAGCGTATGCTCGCTGTTTTCATAAGAATGGCGGAATTAATGCGTACCATCGACTTTTACAAGGACCTGCCCTGCCCCTCGCCGCTGTCGCGCTCCCGGCACACGCCCGAGAGCATTGCCGCCGAGCTTGGGCAGTACTGCTCTCCCAAGGAGTGCGAAATCTTCAATCTTTTATCCAATTTTGAAAACATAAACGAAATGATGAAGCTGTATTCGGCGGTAAGCTCCGCGGCGCAGACGGACGCTCCCTTTTCCTCCCCGCCCCCTGCCTCTCCGCCCCCCGTTTTCCCGTCCTCCTCCGAAAATGCGGGCGCAAAGACCGCAAACGATATGTTGAGCAGATTTTTAAGTCCCGAACAGCAGAAGCTCTATGAACAGTATATGAATATGCTTGGCTGAAAGCCTCAGGAGGTAATTTATGAGCACCGATTTTGAAAATATAGACCAAAAAAAGGCAAAGCTCCTCAGGGATTTTATGTCCCTTTCGGCGGGCAAGGGCTCCGACGAGCTGCTCCCCCTGCTTCTGGCATTCTCAAACAAAGCGCGCAGGGAGCATATATCCTTTGAGAAAAACGACATAAGCAGTCTTTTTGAATCAATGAAAAAGGATATGCCGCCCGAGGATCTGTCGAAGATAGAAACGCTGATGAAAATGACGTCACTGCTTTGACAAACATCAAAAAACAGAGGCAGCCGCCTTTTTTGCGTATGCCTCTGTTTAAGCCGTATCAGTCTATTTTACAACAATATTGACAATCTTTCCGGGAACGTAGATCTCCTTGACTATCGTCCTGCCCTCAATCGACTTGGCAACCGACGCAGTGCTCTTTGCCCTTGCCTTTACGCTCTCGGCGTCCTCTCCGACCTCGATTTCGACGGTTCCCTTGACCTTGCCGTTCACCTGCACTCCGATTTCAACGGTATTTTCTTTAACCGCCTCGGCGTCGTATACGGGCCAGCTCTCATAGGCGATCGTTTCGTTATGCCCGAGCCTGCTCCAAATTTCCTCTCCCGCGTGGGGGCAGACGCACGAGAACATCTTTATGAAGCCCTCGGCGTACTCCTTTTTGCACCTGCCCGCCTTAACCGCCGCGTTCATAAAAATCATCATTTGGCTGATCGCGGTGTTAAAGCCCAGCGTTTCAAAGTCCTCGGTTATCTTTTTGACGGTCCGGTTATAGACCTTCTCAAGCTCTCCGTTATCCTCGGTTATGATATTATCGGGCTCCGTAAAATAATTCCATACCCTTCCGATAAAGCGTCTTGCGCCCTCGACTCCCTGCTGGCTCCAAGGCTTCGATGCCTCCAGCGGTCCCATAAACATCTCGTAGAGCCTGAGCGTGTCCGCGCCGTAATCCCTGACGATGTCGCTCGGATTAACCACGTATTCGGGGAACCTTTTTCCCATCTTGATTCCGTTCGAGCCGAGAATCATTCCCTGATGAACAAGCTTCGCAAACGGCTCGCTGACGGGCGAAATTCCCTTGTCATAGAGGTACCTGTTCCAAATCCTCGAATACATCAGATGACCCACGGCGTGCTCGGGTCCGCCGATATACAAATCCACGGGAAGCCAGTGCTTTAAAAGCTCGGGGTCCGCAAGCTCCTTATCGTTGTGCGGGTCGATATATCTCATATAATACCAGCTTGAGCCCGCGCTGCCCGGCATGGTGGAGGTTTCGCGCCTGCCCGTATGTCCGTTACGGCTGTATTTTTTCCATTCCTCGGCGTTCT
>JAMPDT010000081.1:0-294 GCA_023665525.1 Butyrivibrio sp.
ACAAAAAATGGTACTGCGGGAACGACGGCTGGAGGACTGCCGCGGAGATCAGCGCGAAGGGCTACAAAAAGTATGTCTACGGCAATAAGGCGAAGGTGTCAAAGACAACGACGGTCAACAAGGACACCGTGACTTTCTATGCGGAATGGAAGAAATCGAACAGCTACACGATAAAGTACAACGCAAACGGCGGAAGCGGAAGTATGTCCGATCAGACGATAACCTACGGAGTAAGCACCGCGACAAGAGCGAACGCCTTCACAAAAAGCGGCTACACTTTCGCGGGTTGGACGG
>JAMPDT010000081.1:394-11929 GCA_023665525.1 Butyrivibrio sp.
ACAAAAAATGGTACTGCGGGAACGACGGCTGGAGGACTGCCGCGGAGATCAGCGCCAAGGGCTACAAAAAGTACGTCTACGGCAACAAGGCGAAGGTATCAAAGACAACGACAGTCAACAAGGACACCGTAACCTTTTACGCTGAATGGAAGAAATCGAACAGCTACACGATAAAGTACAACGCGAACGGCGGAAGCGGAAGCATGTCCGACCAAACGATAACATACGGAGTAAGCACTGCGACAAGAGCGAACGCCTTCACAAAAAGCGGCTACACTTTCGCGGGTTGGACGGCGTACCGAGCGTCAGACAAAAAATGGTACTGCGGGAACGACGGCTGGAGGACTGCCGCGGAGATCAGCGCGAAGGGCTACAAAAAGTATGTCTACGGCAATAAGGCGAAGGTGTCAAAGACAACGACGGTCAACAAGGACACCGTGACTTTCTATGCGGAATGGAAGAAATCGAACAGCTACACGATAAAGTACAACGCAAACGGCGGAAGCGGAAGTATGTCCGATCAGACGATAACCTACGGAGTAAGCACTGCGACAAGAGCGAACGCCTTCACAAAAAGCGGCTATACCTTCGCGGGCTGGACAGCGTACCGCGCGTCTGACAAAAAATGGTACTGCGGAAACGACGGCTGGAGGACCGCCGCGGAGATCAGTTCCAAGGGCTATAAGAAATATGTCTACGGCAACAAGGCGAAGGTATCAAAGACAACGACGGTCAACAAGGACACCGTAACCTTCTATGCGGAATGGGAAAAAGCCAATACTTACACGATAATCTATAATGCGGGTTATTATTATTACAGATTGAACGAAAATGAAAGTAAGCCCGAACAGACGGTAAGCTACGGAGTGAGCACAGTGACTAGGGCGAATACTTTTGTTATGGGCAGCAAAGTTTCTTTCAAGGGTTGGACGGCATACCGAGAATCCGACGAAAAAATATACTGCAAAAAAGACGGTTGGGTATCGAGTAAAGAAGTCAACGCTATCGGTTCCAAATATATTGAATATGTTTTTGAGGACGAAGCGACAATATTAAATCTAACGGAAGTAGATAATGACACAGTGATTTTTTACGCAGAGTGGGGATACGGTTTATGCGGGGTATGCCATGGAACGGGTAAGGATATAGAATGTAAGGGAACAGGTCAACATCCTTCTGATGGTCGGATTCATTGTCTTGGCGGAACTTGTATAGCATGTGACGGAACCGGGATGGAAGGCGGCACAAGCGGAGGCTCCACAGGAGGCTCCACGGGCAGCGGCTCCACAGGAGGCTCCACGGGCGGTTCGACGGGAACGCACACGCGCACCTGCGGAGTTTGTCAGGGTACGGGCTCGTGCAGACTGTGCTATGGTAGCGGAATCTGCTCGGTCTGCAACGGCTTGGGACATTCGGGCTGGGGCTCAAGCTCCGTTACCTGCAACAGTTGCCGGGGCAGCAAAAAATGCAAGTACTGCAAAGGCTCTCCCAAATGTTCAAATTGCGGGGGCAAGGGATATTTGACGTATTAAATTGAATAAAAATAAAACGGCGCAGGCAAAAGCCTGCGCCGTTTTTGGCGTGATTTTAGTATACGCCGGGCTTTTCCTCGCCGCGCATAACGCGCAGACCGCCCTGAGCAAGAGCGAGAAGCTCGTCCTCGCCGGGATATACGGTGAAGGGCGCTATCCATTCGCAGCGCTCCTTAAGCCCGTTTATAACAGCCTCGTCGTAGGCGATGCCGCCCGTGGTTATTATGCGGTCAACCCTGCCGCCGAGAACCGTCGCCATCGAGCCGATGTCCTTCGCGATTTGGAAAATAAAGGCGGAACGGATTTCCTTGGCTTTTTCGTCGCCGTCTGCAACCAGCTTTTCAACGTCGCGCATATCGTTTGTGCCGAGGTATGCGTTAAATCCGCCGTTGCCGACGATTTTTTTGTAGACCTCTTTTTCGGTGTAATTTCCCGAAAAGCACATTTTGATAAGCGCTCCGGGAGGAACCGCGCCCGCTCTCTCGGGGGAGAAGGCTCCGTCGCCGTCGAGCGCGTTGAAAACGTCGATAACCTTTCCCATTTTATGGGCGCCGACGGATACGCCGCCGCCCATATGCACGACTATGAGATTAAGGGAATCGTAGGGCTTGTTTATTTCGTTGGCGTAGCGCCTTGCAACCGCCTTTTGGTTGAGCGCGTGGAAAACACTGGCTCTGGGAAGCTCGGGCGCGCCCGAATATCTTGCGGCGGGCTCAAGCTCGTCTACGGTAATCGGGTCTACAATATAGGCGGGTGCTCCGATTGAGTCGCCTATTTCCTTGGCGAGGATCCCGCCGAGATTGGAGGCGTGCTGTCCCTGAACGCCGATTTCAAGGTCGTGCAAAAGGGAATCGCTCACCGCATAGGTACCGCCCGGAATCGGCTTTAAAAGTCCGCCGCGTCCGACGATTACGTCAAGTGTGTTTATGTCCAGTTCTTTTTCTTTTAAAAATGACATTATGATATTTTTGCGGAAATCCTTCTGCGCGAGAATGCTGTCATAGCGCGCTATTTCCTCGGTGGAATGGCGCAGAGTTTCGTCAAAAAGCAGGGCTTCGTCCTCGAAAACGCCGATTTTGGTCGAGGTCGAGCCGGGATTGATAATTAAACTTCTGATAGGCATTTTTATTCTCCTTTAACACTGTATTTTAACGGTTTTTAAGGCTTTCGGCAACTACCGCGCCCAAGGCTATGGAATTTATTTTGACCTCGACGCTGTCGGAGCGGGAGGTAAGTATTACGGGGGCTTTGGTTCCCGTGATCAGGTTGCCGTTTTCAAGCTTGCAGTAATGCACCATTGCCTTATAGGTAATATTTCCGGCGTGAATATCGGGGAAAAGAAGCACGTCGGCGTCCCCGACGATTTTGCGCCCTGTCGCGCCCTTGTGGGCAGCAGCCTCGGGGCAGGTGGCAAGGTCCATGGAAAGAGGTCCGTCAACGATACAGCCCGTGATTTCTCCCGCCTCGTTCATTCTCGTAAGCTCGGCGGCGTCAACGGTTGCGGGCATCTTGGGGTTGACCACCTCGACAGCCGCAAGCGGCGCGACCTTGGGATTGGAAACGCCGCACGCCTCGCAGATTTCAACCGTGTTGTTTATGATGTTTACCTTGTCCTCAAGCGTGGGATAGGGAATAAAGGCAACGTCCGTCAAAAAGAGCAGGCGGTCGATTCCCTCCACGTCAAAGACGCAGACATGGGAGAGCGGTCTGCCCGTGCGAAGTCCGACCTCCTTGTCGAGCACGCTTTTTAGGAAGCCCTTGGTATCAATAAGCCCCTTCATATACATATCCGCTTTGCCCTCATGCACAAGCCTTACGGCGGCAAGAGCCGCCTCCGTGGTGTCCTTTACGTCGATTATTTCGTAGTCCTCAAGCCTCATTCCGATTGAAGCGGCAATTTCGCCGATTTTGTCCGCGTCGCCCACCAAAACGGAATCGGCTATCCCCTGCTCCTTGGCAAGCTTTACCGCCTCAAGCACGTTTTCGTCCTGCGCGACGGCGACGGAAACCTTTTTCTTGCTGCACGTTTTTGCCCGTTCCAAAATTTCGTTAAAAGTCTTAGCCATTTTTTATCTCCTTATCATTATTTGTAGTGAAATCCGTTACCTAGAATAATATCACTTCATTGTTTAAAGGTCAAGACGTCCGTGCTTTTCCGGGGCTCGGCGGCTTGACAGCAAGCCGCGCGTGTGCTATCATACAATTTGCAAATAAGTTGCAATTTCGGAGGCGGAATAAGATGTCAAGGTCATATTCGACGGTCAGTCACACCAAAATTATGAAATATTTGTCCGAAAATACGGATAAATCGGTTACGGTGGGCGATATAGAGGATTATCTCAGGGAGCAGGGGCTTGAGGTGAACGTTTCGACGATTTACCGTTTTTTAAACAGGCTGAATGACAGCGGGGAGCTGATCAAATACGCGGCGGGCAAGGGAGAGATGTCCGCGTTCCAGTATATAGGGGACAGACGCCCGCAAAGCTGCTTGGAGCATCTCCATCTTCACTGCGTGGAGTGCGGCAGGATAATACATCTCGAATGCTCCTTTATGCGCGAAATATCGGAGCATATCATGGAGCATCACGGCTTTGCGCTTAAATGCGAGGCTTCGGTGCTTTACGGGGTATGCGACGAGTGCAGGGGGTGATTTTATGAAAAAAATTACAGCCCTGCTGCTTGCGGCGTTTGCGGCGGCTTCGGCGCTTGCGGGCTGTGCGCCCGAGCCGGCGGACGGCGACGGAAGGATAAGCGTGGTTTCGACGATTTTTGCCCCTTACGATTTTGTCAGGCAGATTGCGGGGGAGCACGTGGAAAACACCATGCTTTTAAAGCCGGGAACGGACGCGCATTCCTACGAGCCGACGCCGCGGGACATTATAAGTCTGCAAAAATGCGATTTGTTCATTTATGTGGGCGGAGAAAACGACGCATGGGTGGAGGATATGCTTTCGTCAATGGATACCTCCTCAATGCGGACTATCAGGCTTTTGGACTGCGTGGAGGAGCGCTACGAGGAGGAGCTTGTCGAGGGAATGGACGGAGGCGGTCACGGGGACAGCCACGAAGCGGAAAACGCGGACTGGGACGAGCACGTGTGGACCTCGCCCGTGAACGCGGCGCTTATCTGTGAGGAAATAGCCGAAGTCCTTGCGCGGCTTGACGGCGAAAACGCCGAAATATACCAAAAAAATACGGCAGCTTACAAAAGGGAGCTTTCGGAGCTTGACGCGGACTTTTGCCGCGTCACGCAGGAGGCAAAGAGCAATACGCTGGTATTCGGCGACAGGTTCCCGCTCAGATATTTTGTCGAGGAATACGATTTAAAATATTACGCCGCCTTTCCGGGCTGCGCGTCGGAGACGGAGGCGAGCGCGGCGACGGTGGCTTTTTTGATAGACGAGGTTAAAAGGGATAAAATCCCGATTGTTTTCAAGATAGAGCTTAGCAGTGAAAATATGGCGAGAACGATCGCCGAGGAATCGGGGGCGAGGGTGGAAACCTTTTACACGGGACACAATCTGTCACGGGACGATTATGAAAACGGCGAAAGCTATGTTACGCTTATGCGGAGAAATATGGAGCTGCTTAAGGAGGCGCTTGGCTGATGGCACTTTTGGAATGCAGGAACGTAAGCCTCGGATACGAGGGGAAAACAATTCTTTCGGATATAAATTTTGCGCTTGAGGGCGGTGAATATCTCTGCGTGGTAGGTGAGAACGGCGCGGGCAAAAGCACGCTGATAAAGGGGCTTTTGCGCCTAAAAAAGCCTATGTCGGGCGAGATATTGATGGGGGACGGACTGCGTCCGAGGGAGATAGGGTATCTGCCCCAGCAGACGGAGGCGCAGAGGGATTTCCCGGCGAGCGTGTCCGAGGTCGTGCTTTCGGGCAGGCTTAATTCGCTCGGCGCAAGACCCTTTTACAACAGGGCTGACAAGGTTGACGCGCACGATAAAATGCGGCTTATGGGAATAGACGGAATGCAGAGCAAATGCTATCACGATTTGTCGGGAGGACAGCAACAGCGGGTGCTTTTGGCAAGAGCGCTCTGCGCGACCCGCAAAATGCTGATTCTCGACGAGCCTGTTTCGGGGCTTGACCCAATCGTGACCGCGGAGCTTTACGGGCTGATTGACAAAATCAACAAAAAGCTGGGGATCACGGTAATAATGGTATCTCATGATATTGAGGCGGCAGTCGGCTACTCGAGCCATATTCTTCATCTGTCGCACAGGCAGGTTTTTTTCGGAACGACGGGGGATTATCTTTCGACCGAGGAGGGCAGGCGCTTTGCTTTGGGAGAGGAGGGAAAAAATGCTTGAGCTTCTGAGAGCTATGTTTCATTATGAATTTATGACGAGAGCGCTCACGGTCGGCGTGCTTGTGTCGCTGTGCGCCTCTCTTCTCGGCGTGAGCATGGTTTTGAAAAGATATTCGATGATAGGCGACGGGCTTTCCCATGTGGGCTTCGCGGCAATGGCGGGAGCCTCCGCGTGCGGGCTTGCGCCGCTTTGGGCGGCTATTCCCGTTTGTATCGTTTCGGCGGTCGTGATGCTCAAAATCAGCGAGAAGAGCAGGCTTAAGGGCGACGCCTCCACCGCGATCGTGTGCAGCGGCGCTTTGGCAATCGGAGTTATGGTCATATCGCTTTCGTCGGGAATGAACACGGACGTAAACAATTATATGTTCGGGAGCATTCTTTCGCTCAGTGCGCAGGACGCTTTGATAAGCATCGTGCTTTCGGCGGTCGTGATATTGGTTTTCCTGTTTTTTTACAACCGCATTTTCGCCGTTACCTTTGACGAAACCTTCGCGAGGGCGACGGGTGCGAGAGCGGGAGCTTACAGCACGGTCCTTGCCGTGCTTACCGCCGTTACGGTAGTAATCGGAATGCGCATGATGGGCGCGCTGCTCATATCGAGCCTCGTTATTTTCCCGAGCCTGTCCGCAATGCGCGTGTGCAAAAGATACCGAAGCGTCATTATTTGCTCGGTAATAATTTCCGTGCTCTGCTTTATCGCGGGCATAACGCTCTCCTTCGTCAAATCCACGCCCGCGGGAGCCAGCGTGGTTTGCGCGAATCTCGCGGTGTTCGCCGCGTTTGCGGTATTCGGGGCGGTGAAAAAGAAGATAAAGGTTAAGGAGAAGGTATAATGGACGGATTTGATGTTTACTGCTACGGAATGACGGTTATTTCCCACAGTCTTTTGTTGGAGGGGGATTTCTTGGAGCCCGACGAATATTCGGAGCTTGCCGCCGCCTACCGCTTTCCGGGAGGCGAAACGGGGACCTGCGCCACGGTGCTTGCCGCTCTCGGCGCGAGCGTGAAAATGGACGGCACGCATATAGGCGGAGAGTATGAGACGTTTGTGCGCGGATTTTACGGGGATAAATCCGTAAGCCTTGATTCGCTTTGCTTTGACAAAGCTTTTGAGGGGCTTGCGGATTATACCGTGCTGCACGGCGATACGAGAACTCCGATGGGGAGGTTCGGAAATTTTTTTGCAAGGGCATGGGAAACGGGAGTAAGGCATTGGAACAAGCCGAAGGAGGCGGACATAGCCGCCTGCAAGGCTGCCGCGATAGATTCCTTCTTTTGGGACGATTCCGATTTGGCGGCGGAATACTGCATAAAGCACGGCAAGCCCTATGTAACAATCGACTGCAAGTACGACAGCTTTATACATAAGCACGCCGCGGTTTCCGTTATTTCGGGCGAGAGCATACGAAGCAATTATCCCGAAAAAACAAGGGAGGAGCTTTTCGGGCTGTACCGCGACGGCGGCGACGGGCTTACAATAATCACAAACGGCGGCGGTGAATTAATCTACGGCAGAAGGGGAGAAGGCGCGCGCCGCTTTACGCCGTACAGGGTAAAGAACGCGAAAACCCTCGGCGCGGGCGACAGCTTCAAGGCGGGCTGCGCATTCGCCCTGCTTCAAAATATGTCCGACGAGGATTTGGTGAGCTTTGCGAGCGCCTGCGCGGCAGCGGCGATTTCGCGCTATCCGCTTCAGATGGACCCGCCGAGTCTTGACGAGGTAAACGCGCTTATCGAAAGCCGCGGTACAAGGGTGAATTTCTACGACAGCGCCGACGACGCGCTTTTGCGGTTCGCGGTTATAATTTCCAAGCACGGCGGAAAATATGTTTTCTGCAAGCACAGGGAGCGCTCAACCCTTGAGGTCCCCGGCGGTCACAGGGAGGCGGGCGAAGCAATACTTGACACTGCCAAAAGGGAGCTTTACGAGGAAACGGGCGCGGTCGATTTTGATATTACGCCGATTTGCGTATATTCGGTCACCGCGAAAAATAATTTCGACGGGCAGGAAACCTTCGGAATGCTTTATTTTGCCGACATAAGGTCGTTTGAGCCAGAGCTTCACAGCGAGATCGAGAAAATTGTGATAACAAACGAGCTGCCTGCGCGCCGGACCTGGACCTATCCGAATATACAGCCGAGGCTTATCGAGGAGGCGGAAAGAAGGGGATTTTTGGGGTTGTGAAAGGAGAAGTAAAGACAGGAAAAGGGAAGGTCGCTTTTTGCTCAGACTTCCCTTATCTGTCCGTTTCGCTCTGCGCGCCGCAGATGATTTTCCCATGTTTTAACAGTTTGCTCTTGAAGAAAGCATATAAGCTTTTCAAGAGCTTGGCGGCTGTCCCATTCCTCCAGCGCCGTATAATAATCCTTGCGGTCTTCTTCATATATGATTATTGGCGGATGCTTATGCAAAAGCAGAAGGTAATTCATAAGTAAACGCCCTGTACGTCCGTTTCCGTCGGCAAAGGGATGTATATTTTCAAATTTGGCGTGAAAATATGCGGCGGCGATTAATATCTTGCTGTCGGGAATATCTTTGATTTCCTCCAAAAGCTCGGACATCTCCTCGTGAACGCTTTCCGGGGAGGCGCCGATTTCGTTTATTCCTGTTACATAATCATGCTTTTTGTATTCGCCGGGGCGTTCTCCGAGCTGCCAACGGCGCGTGTCATAGGTGTTGATTGTCAGAAGTTTTTGAAATTTCTTGACAAGTGATTCGTCAAGCGGGCGCTTCTCGCAAAACGACTTAAGAAGAAGCTCGTTTGCTTCTTTTGCGTTGCGTATTTCAAAAATAGTCCGTAAATTTCCCGTATATGAAGTCACTCCGTCATGCTCAAAAATTTCTCTTGTGTCATTGTATGTTATACTGTCGTTTTCAAGCTTTCCCGAATTGTAGGCAAAGGAAATACTGTGACTGTTCAATGCTTCCGCAAGCTCCGCATCGGTTGATATTTTTTTCTGCTGCCATAGTTTGATGATTTTTTCGTAATCCGTCATAACATTCTCCTTAGGATATGAATGATATAAGAGTATGCACTGATTATAGCATATAATTGCCGCTTGTGTGGGGTAATTTTTCTGTTTTTATTTTTGGTAAAAAAGTATTGTATTTTGTATGAAAAATGATATAATGAAAAAAGCTGTAATTATATTCATTGGGGGGGGGTAAAAATAAATGATTGATTATATTAATTAGCAAAAAATACAGAAGGAATTTAAATATGAAAATTGCGGTATGTGATGACGACATCAATTCGCTTAGGGTATTAAAACGGTTTATTGAAAGAAAGAACGGTATTTATTCGGCGGATTATTATAACAGTATAGAAATGTTTTGGGACGCAGCAGTATATGAGCGGAATTATGATGCGGTTTTGATGGACATTGATTGGAACGGGAGACAGAGGGGAATAGAATTTGCCAATCGGCTTATGAAAGAAAATATTAATACGCAGATTATTTATGTTACAGGATACAATGACAAATTTTCGCAGGAAATTTTTCTTACCCCCTCCAATCTATGCGGCTATCTTGTTAAGCCGGTTGATGAAAAGAAGCTGAACGCAATGCTGGAGCTGGCAGAGAAAGCAATAAATAAGATACATATTCAAAAGCTTGTAATAAGAAAAAGAAGCGGAATTTATGCTATATCATATTCTGATATTTTGTGGCTGTCAAGCGAACTGCACAAAATAGTTGTTCATTGCAATGAGAATGAATACAGCTATAACGGAAGTCTGAGTGACTTAAAGGAGGCACTTCCGGAAAATTTCGCGGAGTGTCACAAATCGTTTTGGGTAAATATGAATTATATAAAGCACATTAATAATGCGGAAGCGGAGCTTCTTAACGGTGCGATAATACCTGTAAGCCGTTCAAAATACCGTGCTTTTACGGAAAATTATATGAGATATATCGGAAAGAAAATCAAAGGAACAAACGAGGTGCGGCAGAATGTTTGAGATATTGGAGTATATATTGGCGGCAATGAAGGCGTTGTGTATTACGTCTGTTATGGCGCTTGGACTGGAATGGAAGGATAAGCGGCTGAAGATCGGCTTTATTCGGTCGATTTCGACCGTAACGCTGTTTACTGCCGTATATATGCTTTTCCGTATCGGTATTGGTATAGCCGCTTGGCTTTCAAATGATATATTGTTCATAGCGGGAATACTTATCTACGGTATGATTTGTTTTGACGGCAGAATAAGTCAAAAGCTTATTTTCTCTGCGGTAACGGCGTTTCTTGCGTCAGCGTGTATGCACGGAAGCAATGCGTTGTTCTTTTTGTATAAGGGACATACCGTTTTTTTGAAGGACGGAGTGTCAGCGCTGAATAATTCGGCGCTTCTTGCCGCAGATATAAACGCACAGCTTGTTGTAATCGGAATATTTGTTATTTTGTGGAATATGCTTTACAGGCGTCAGAAAACGGTAAAGTATATCGGAATCTATCTTATTTTTCCCATAAGTCAGTTTGTCACTGTTTTTTTCCTGAACGGAGAAGATGCTTACGCTCATCTGTTTGGTAAGCCTATAAGTATTATCGGGCTGCTGATCGGTTATGTGGCTGACGTTGTCTTATTTTATATGCTTATCAATCATGAAGAAAAAAAGGCGCTAAAAAACAGGCTTGAGGAGATGAAAAGACTCCGGGAAATCGAGAAAGCGCACGGTGAAGCCGTTGTATCGGGGCGTGAAGAAATAAATAAGCTGAGCCGTGAGTTTGACGCCCGGCTTACGGCTATCATAGATAAGGTTGAAAGCGGCAAAAAGAACGAGGCGGATATACTGTTTCACAGGCTGAAAACGGAGGTGGCGGCAACCAAAGAATGTCAATACTGCTCCAATGCGGTCGTAAACGCTGTACTTACCGAAAAAGAAAATCAGGCAAGGTCGAAATCCGTGAAAACCGATATAAATTTAACGGTGGATTCGGAAATTGAGGTATCCGCAATGCATTTGTGCAGTGTTTTTTCCAATATGCTGGACAATGCGATTAATGCGACAGCCGTATACTGTGGCGAACGGTTCATAAATGTCAATTCGGGCTATGCGGGGGATTATTTTTTTGTGAATGTTGAGAACAGCTGCGACAGACCGATTAAGAAAGCGGCGCGCAAGGGGCACGGCTACGGCTTAAAGATACTTGAGGATATAGCAAGACAGTATGACGGACAGTTTGTTCACGGCTGGCAGAATGACGTATACACATCGCGTATAATGCTGACGGTTCGCAGTAAGGAGAGATAGGATGTATTTTTGGATATATTACGCGGTATGGATATTGCAGGCATATGCGCTTGGTATGTGTATAGATGTTATGCTCACGCCGAGGATAAAAAATAAATATCTTTCGGCTTTGGTATTTACATCGGCTTTGGCATTTACCTCATACTTTAAGCTGAAAACGACCGAAACGGACATGCAGACGGCATATCAGCTTGCCAATGTTGTGAGTGTGCTCATTATGCTTTATTTCGTTGTGCTTATGCATAAGGACCGTATGAGTCTGCAAATAAAAAGTCAAGCAGAAATTTGTGAACTTTGAAAACTTTATACAGGTTGAATTGAAAGCATGAAAACCAGACCACCGCAGAACGCCGGTCTGATAAAAGCATTGGGGTTAGTTTTAGTTTTCTTCCGTTTCGGACAGTGATGCCAGGTATTCCCTTACCCG
>JAMPDT010000082.1 GCA_023665525.1 Butyrivibrio sp.
CTCTTTTGTGTTTTGAGTATATTATACACGGGTTTACGGGGAAATGCAATCCGTGTAATAAACAGCGCCCCGCAGTTTCCTGCGGAGCGCCGATTACCTTCGCGGCGTTGCCGCGAAAATTAATTATATTTACGTTTTCTTGCAGCCTCTGATTTCTTCTTGCGTCTTACGCTGGGCTTTTCATAATGCTCTCTCTTGCGGATTTCCTGCTGGATTCCCGCCTTTGCGCAGTTTCTCTTGAATCTGCGTAACGCGCTGTCCAAGGATTCATTCTCCTTAACGATAACATTAGACATTCTTAACTCGACCTCCCTCCGGTTGTGGATTGTGCAAGTCAACCGTTCGGGTATTAATTCTCCGACTATGTATCAGCCAAAGCAATTGCACGATTACCATTATAACATATAATCCCTGTTCGTCAACAAAAATTTGAATATTTTGTAAAAAAGTTAAGCTGTCAAGCCCTTAGAGCTGCGACGCAAGCGTATCTCTCGCCGCGTCGATCGCTTTCGCGGCGCCATCGGGATTTTTGCCGCCCGCCTGCGCCATATTGGGACGTCCGCCGCCGCCTCCGCCAACCATGGGAGCCGCCGACTTGATTATGCTTCCCGCGTGTACGCCTCTGCCCGTCAGGTCGTCCGTTACGGCAGCCAGCAAATTTACTCTGCCGTCAAGCACCGACGCAAGAACCACCACTCCCGAGCCGAGCTTTGCTTTAAGCTCGTCGCCAAGCGTGCGAAGCCCGTTCATATCCACGCCGTCGATAACGGTTCCGAGGAATTTAACGCCCTTGACCTCCTCGACCTTGCTCATAACGTCGCCCAGCGCCGCGCCCGCGGCCTTGCTCTTAAGCGATTCGTTCTCGCTTTGGAGCGCCTTGATTTCAGCCTGAAGATGGGATATTTTATCGAGCAGGTTCGCGGGTGTGGTCTTTAGAGCCTTTGCCGCCTCGTTCAATTTATTTTCCGTATCCCTGTAATAATCAAATACGCCGCTGCCCGTGAGAGCCTCGATACGCCTTACGCCCGCTGCAATGCCCGACTCGGACACAATCTTGAAGGCGGTAATCACGCCCGTATTGCCGACATGAGTGCCTCCGCACAGCTCCTTGGAAAATTCGCCCATGCAGACCACGCGTACGGTGTCGCCGTATTTCTCGCCGAACAAAGCCTTTGCGCCCGTTTTTTTCGCGTCCTCAAGACTCATAACCTTGGTTTCCACGGCAATCGCCTCGGATATTTTTTCGTTGACAAGACCTTCGACCCTTTCGATTTCGTCCTGCGTCATGGCGGAAAAATGCGTAAAATCGAATCTGAGCCTGTCGGGGGTTACAAGAGAGCCTGCCTGCTCGACATGGGAGCCGAGCACGATTCTTAATGCCTCCTGAAGCAGATGAGTTGCGCTGTGGTTCTTGCAGGTGTCCGCCCTGCCGTCTGCGTCAACCGAAAGCCTGACGCTGTCACCCACGGCAAACGCGCCCTTTATGACCCTTCCGACATGACCCACTCTGCCGCCCTTAAGCTTTATCGTATCCAAAACCTCGAATTTCGCGCTTTCGGAGGCGATTATTCCCGTATCGCCCTGCTGTCCGCCCATGGTAGCGTAAAACGGCGTCCTCTTCGTTATGATTGTGCCGCTCATGCCCTCAATGAGGCTGTCGGCAAGCCTGCTGTCGTCGGTAAGCACCGAAATTTCCGAGGAGTCCTCCAGCCTGTCGTAGCCGACAAACTCGGACGTTACCGAAGGCTCGATCAAATCGTATACCGTCGCGTCGGCTCCCATATAATTGGTTTCCCTGCGCGCGCTTCTCGCGGCGGCTTTCTGCCTGTCCATTGCCGCCTCAAAGCCCTTCATATCGACTGTAAAGCTCTTTTCCTCAAGTATCTCCACAGTTAAATCAATGGGGAAGCCGTAGGTGTCGTAAAGCTTGAAAGCGTCGCCGCCCGAAAGCGTTTTAACGCCGTCTGCGTCAAGTCCCTCCTCCATATCCGAGAGAATCCTGAGTCCTTGGTCGATGGTTTTGTTGAAATTTTCCTCCTCGGTGGTAAGCACCTTGAGAATCAAATCCTTTTTTTCCTCAAGCTCGGGATAGCCGTCCTTACTGCTGTCGATAACCGTCTGCGCCAGCTTTGCGAGGAAAAGCCCCTCTATTCCGAGCGTGCGCCCGTGTCTTGCCGCGCGGCGCAGAAGCCTTCTGAACACATAGCCCCTGCCCTCGTTCGAGGGAATAATGCCGTCCGATGCCATAAAGGTTACGGAACGTATATGGTCGGTTATAAGCCTGATCGATACGTCCTTTTTCTCGTCCGCGCGGTACTGCACGCCCGCAAGCGAGCAGATTCGGTCGCGTATTGCCTTCATCGTGTCAATATCGAATACGGAATCCACGTCCTGGACCACGACGGCAAGACGCTCAAGCCCCATTCCCGTGTCGATGTTTTTTTGCTTAAGCTCCGTATAATTGTGGTGCCCGTCGCTCTCAAACTGCGTAAAGACGTTGTTCCAAACCTCCATAAAGCGGTCGCAGTCGCAGCCGACCTTGCAGTCGGGCTTGCCGCAGCCGTACTTGATTCCCCTGTCGTAATAGATCTCCGAGCAGGGACCGCAGGGACCCGCGCCGTGCTCCCAAAAATTGTCGCAGTCGCCGTTTTCGTCGCGGTAAAATCTTGTGACCCTGTCGGCGGGCACTCCGACCTCCTTCGTCCAAATGTCAAACGCCTCGTCGTCGTCCGAATATATGGAGGGATAAAGCCTGTCCGCCTCCATTCCGATCACCTCGGTGAGAAATTCCCACGACCATTTGATCGCTTCATGCTTAAAATAATCCCCGAACGAAAAATTTCCGAGCATTTCAAAAAAGGTAAGATGCCTTGCGGTCTTACCGACATTGTCAATATCTCCCGTTCTTATGCATTTCTGACAGGTCGTAACTCTCTTGCGGGGCGGAATTTCCTGTCCCGTAAAATAAGGCTTAAGCGGAGCCATTCCCGCATTTATAAGCAAAAGGCTGTTGTCGTTATGCGGAACAAGCGAAAAGCTGTTCATCTTAAGGTGCCCCTTGCCTTCAAAAAATTCAAGATACTTTCTTCTTAACTCGTTGACGCCATATGAATGCATGGCACAATCCTCCTGTATAATACTTTGCTATTCCGTTTGGTCCGCGTCCGCCGTCTGTGCTGTCTGTGCCTCCTGCGCCGCCTCTTTCTTCGCCTTTGCTTTGTCGTATACCTTGCGAAGCCTCGAACCGAGAAATACCGCGAGAACAATCGTCGCCGCCAGTGCCAGTCCCCTGACTATTTCAAAAATAATCTCTCCCGCCAATGCGTTAAGCTGTGCTGCTATCATAAGCCAAGACCTCCTTTAACATTCCCGCGCGCCCCTGCGCGAAACGGGACTTAACTTGAATTTAAACTTTTTTTATAGTATCACAATGCGGCGTTTTTTTCAAGTATCTGCCGCCAACATATCCTCTATAAGCCCGCCGCCGTCAGCCGCCGAGGTCGCAAGTCTGTCGCAGCGCTCGTTGAATTCGTGTCCGTCGTGCCCCTTTACCCACACAAAGGTCACGCGGTGCCCCTCCTTAGCGGCCAGGAGCCGCTTCCACAAATCGACATTCTTGACTGGCTCGTTTTTGCCGCGCGTCCAGCCCTTCGATACCCAGTTCTCGATCCAGTGCTTGTTAAAGGCGTCCACCAAATACTTGGAATCTGAATAAAGCGTCACGTCGCATGGAAGCTTTAACGCCTCAAGCCCCGCGATCGCCGCCATAAGCTCCATGCGGTTGTTGGTGGTCTTTATATAGCCTTGGGAAAGCTCCTTTTCGTGAACCGTTCCACCGCCGTCAACGTAGCGCAGCACCGCACCGTAGCCGCCCGGTCCGTCGGGGTTCCCGCGCGCCGCGCCGTCCGTATATATGCTTACGTTCATTGAAAATGCCTCCATATTCCCGTGTTTATGAAATCGTTCGCCCTCTCCTCGGAATTGCGGATTACGTCGTCGTCGTAGCCGATTATGCCAAGCAGCTTGATGGCGTTTCTTGAGGAGGCGCGCCCGTGCTTAAGCTCATAGGAAAAGACTACGTTGCCGTCCCTTACCTCCTCGTCAAAATGGTAATTGGAGTATATTTTTTCGAGGATATGCGTCAGCTCAATATCGTGCGTGGCGGCAAAGCACATCACTCCGTTGTCCGCCAAGCTTTTAAGTATTTCCGAGGACGCGGCGATACGCTCCACGGTGTTTGTGCCGCGAAGCACCTCGTCTATGAAGCACATCACTTTCATGCCCGTTTCCTTAGCCGCGTCCACAATTCTTTTTAAGGATTTTATCTCCACAATATAATAGCTTTCGCCCGAAGCAATGTCGTCGGAAAGCGCCATGGAGGAATAAACGCGGTAAAAGGGCGCCTTGTAAAAATCAGCGGGACAGGTGTTCAGCGTCTGCGCGAGTATCGCGCTGATTGCCACGGATTTGAGAAAGGTTGACTTGCCCGAGGCGTTCGAGCCCGTTACAAGCAGCGGACGGCTCTCCGAAAAGGAGTTGGCGACAGGCTCCTTTATTCCCAAATGGTATACGTTTTTCAGCTCCGTTTTGCCGCCGTCCTCAAAGACGGGTCTGCACATATACGGCATAAGCCTGCGGAACGAGGCGGCGCTTATCATAGCCTCGATAAGCCCGAGCCTGTCCATAAGCGTGACGACCTCGTTGTAATTGCGGTCGAAGTGCCTCAGCACGGAATTGAATTTCATCAAATCAGCGTGCGTGAACATTTTTACATATTCCATAACTATGTCGGCAAGCGAGCCGGAATTGTTTTTACGGGACACAAGCACGAAGGAATTGCGGGTTATTTTTCTTAAACGGGATACCGTATCGGCGAAATAAGCGTTGTACTCCGAAAGCTCGGGAAGCTGCATACGGCTTATTTTATCGGCGGCTCCCACCATGCAGACAAGCTGCCTTACGCATTCAAAAAAGCTGTCGATCCTGCTTTTGTATTTGTAATATGAAACTATGCTCACGCCGCTCGCGGCAATTATAAGCCCGACGCCGAGCACCGCGTCAACGGTGAGGGTATAGGCAAGCGCGAAAATTATGCAAAGAAGCATAGCGATATGCGGAAAATTCGACTGCGGCTTAAGCTTAAGGAGATTTTCCATATGGTCGGAGACGGAAATCCTGCGCGCGAAGCCGATATTGCAGAAGCACTCCATTATGTCCGTGCGCGCATCGCCGTGCGTGTCGAAATACTCCATAAGGCGCTCGCGCTCCGCCAAAATCTCCCTGTCAGCCACGGGCTTTCGCAGTATTTTGTAAAGAGCGTCCCTGCCGACCGATGAGTTGGTGTTGTTTATCATCAGAAAGAGCCTGTCCATATCCAAGTCGTGCCATGTTATGTCGTCGATGTAAAATTCCCCGTCCTTTAAGGTGTTCCTGAAAAAATGGGATATGCTCTCGTATTCCTCGTAGGTAAATTCCTGTTTGCTAAGCTCCCCGAAGGACGACGAAAGCCTCGCGCGAAGGCTTTTTTTCGCAGACCTCGACATGGCGAAGCCTATGAGCGCGATTACCGCCACAACGGCAGCGATTATAATAATTAACTGATACGCCTCCATACTCCCTTCCCCTTCCAATCCGAAACCTACGGCTTATATATGACTGTCAGACCTTTCCCCGGAGGGCTTCCCGTAACCCTCTGCATAATGTCAAAATATTCCTTCGCCCTTTTGCGGTAATAATGCCTGCGGTTCACGTTAAAAAATCCCTTGGGCTTACCGAGGGGTATGCGCTCGTACTTAAGCGGCTCGTTTTTGAATTCAAGCATCAGGTAAGCGCTTTTTACGGCGTTGTCCGTCAGGCTTATCACCTCGGAATAGTACATGATAAAATACCCCTCTATATTGTCAAGCCTGTGCGCGGGAGAAACATATTTCTCATCGAGGGGGCTGTACACATTCTCGCCTATATATATGAGTCCTTTATTCTCGTCTATCAAAAGAGCGCCGTCCGACGAGGAAAGCGTCGGCGTGCTCTGCGCCCGAAGCTCCTTTCCCTTTCGGAGGCATTCAAAGCATTCGTCAAGCTCCGCGACGGTCAGCCTCTTGTTGTATTCGTTGCAATGGCTGCTTTTTTCGTTCTGTTTTGAAAATCTGCGTATTCCCCAAAACGCCTTGCCGTAGCATTCGTTGCAGAGCCAGCCCTCCGCCATTCTCTTCCTGCCGCTTCTTACCTTGCGGCAGTACACGCAGTCGGTAGAAGCCATAGGATCCGTAATTTCACTCATTTATACCGTTGCCTCCGTTCTTACATCATTAAACACCAAGCGCAGATAATTGTCAAGCCTGCCGTCAGCCGCGCTTTTTTATGCGCCGCCATGTTATTATGCGAATCAGGCGCGCGTAAATATTCGTCAGATCCCGAAGCCCGCCCGCTTCCTTCGAGGGCGAATAATTGAAGCGCTCGAACGCCTCCATCGCGCCGTCGGCGTATTCCTTGTCAACTCCGTACTCGTCCGTAAGGATTTTGCGCATAACGTCGGGACTTATAACAAGGCTCCTGTAATAATCGCGACTGCCGCGGCTGCGCCTCATAAGCCTTTTTCGCGCGCGCCCCGTCATTGTGCGGTACTGGAAAACCGCCCTTTTGCCGCCCTTTTGCATATACGCCCTGAATATATATATCATATATCTGAGCAAAAGAACGCCCGCCGCAGCCGCCAGCAATATAAGGAGCTGCTCGCCGAAGCGGCTCTCGAACCAGCTTTGGATAGCCGCTCCCGCCTCCGTAAAAAAGTTCTCGCCCTCGGGCTCGGTGCTTATTTCCGTCCCGAAGCCGAAAATATCGCCCAAAAAGTCCATTATCCCCGAGCCGCCCTCGCCGACCACCGTTCCGACCGTAAATTCCACGGGGACCCAGCCGACCTCGGCAAAGTATACCTCCACCCACGCGTGGGCGTTTGCGTCCGTAAGCTCGACCGTCACGGGAATATCGTAATCCAGTCCCGAATAGCCCGTGTTCCATTTGGTATTCTCACCCTCGTACGCCGTCGCCTCCTCGTAAACCGTATAGTCGAAGCAGTACCCCTCGGCATATCTTGCGGGAATACCCATGGTTCTCAGCAAAAGGCAGGCGGCGGAGGCGAAATGCACGCAGAAGCCCTGCTTTTTATCCTGTAAAAAATAAAGCACAAAATCCCTGTTCGACGGCGTTCTCCCGGGTGAAACCGTATAGCCGTAGTCCGAGGCGAGGAAATCCTGTATCTGCGAGATTATCTCCGCCCTGCTCCCCTCAAAGCCCTGCCTTTCGCATATCTCGGAAAGCTCCTCCCTTATATCCTCGGGGACCTCGGTGTATACGGCTTCGGGAGAAGAAGCTCCCTCTCCACGAATATCAAGCTTCTCGTACTCGTCATAGTCGAGCAGGCAGGCGTAATAATTAAGCGCCGTCCCGTCGTCCTTGCCGTCCTCCAATATCGGGACGCGGACGCTTCCGTCCGAATAATATCCCGAAAACGACGCTCCCGCAACAAAGGCTACGTCTTGTACTTGGACGGCGCTTACATAAGCGTAAACGTCGCCGGCGGAAAATACGCCGATATTTTTAATCAGCATATTTACGTCGAGAAGCTTGTATTTATCCCATTCTCCGCCGTTTGCAGCCTCCTCGAAAAGCTGATGGGTGCCGCCGTAGGCGTTCTTTGCGTCGGAGCCTTCGTTTTGCCAGCGTCTGCTCTTTGAATCGTACACCGCGCCCGTATAAGTAGGCAGATAAACGGGTCTGTCCGTATACGGAACGAGCGAGATTTCCAAGTCGGTTTCATAATCGAGGTAAACCGAGGACACGTCGCCGAAGGAGCCGTTTGACATGCCGCCCCTCCCCCGGATATTGTTTCGCATAAAAAGACCGTCTATACCGTGCATTGCCACCGTCCTGACAATTTTGTCGGAGGATTTTTTAAGCGGCGAGGCGGTATTTATAAATTTGGCGGACAGAAAGCCGAAGCAAAGCGCGGACAGAAGCACCGCGGCTGCCGCGTACACGAGCGCCGACGCCGCCCAGCCGCCCGTTTTGGGTCTTTCACGGTGAAGCACTATTGCTCTGCCGTCTTTTTTGCCGTAAGAGACGTGCCATGTTTTCTGAAGCTTTTTTTTATCCATTGGCACGGAATCGTTTTTTACCGTTATTTCAAAAAGAAACAGCGCGAGCAGGAGCACGACCGCGCCCAAATACGAAAAATCGTCGTTAAGATAAATACAAAGCTCCAAAACGGGAAAAACCACGATAAGCGGCGCGAGCACGCTTTTTCGCCTTGACACCCACATATTGAAAAACATCGCGAGCACACTGCCTATAACGGCAAGGAAAGCCGTGACCGTAACGTGCCTGTTCGGATAGATCTCGGCATGCTGGCGCAGGTAGGGCAGGCTCATTTCCTCCTTGACCGCCTCCGTCAGGATATTCAGAACCGCGTTGTAGCCGCTGTTTACAACAACATACAGCCTTACGATCGAAACGATTATGACTGCCATAAGCAGAAAATAGCCCGCGTTGTAAAACGCCGTGTTCACATAAAGCAGCGCAAACGCAAACGAAGCGGCGGCGCAGACAAGAATCAGCACGGGATAGCTGCACGTCATAGCGAACGAGGACGCGAACATTCCCGTAAGACCGACGGTAAACAAAAAGATTATAAGCCCGTTCCAAAGACATCTGAAAAGATTGTCCGTAAAGCTGCGCTTTTTTTCCGCCATTTGTTTAATTGTAATTCCCGAGCCGCTAAGCTCCCTCTCGCAGCTTGTCCGAAGCCTGTTTTTCATACCGTTATTTCCTCCGCGCCGTCCGTGCGGGACGTCAGGTCAGCACAACCGCGGCGTTCTTGTTTGCGGCAAGAATCTGCCCGTCTGCGGTGCTTTTATCCGCCGTAAGAAACAGCCGCCTTGATATTCCCGCCCGATCGTCCGAATATTCCAAGGCCTCCGCGCCGTTTTCTCCATGGTAAAAAAACATATCCTCCATGGCGAGCTTAAGCGAATAGGAATTGTCTATGCGCACCTTCTCCCGACCGCCGACGGCAATACTGAAATATTCAAGCTCAAAAAATATTTCCTCCTCAAGAAGCCTTTGGGCGAAGCTGTAAAGCAGCTCGTAATATTCCGTTATCTGCGCAAGCCCGCCGCATAAGCCGCCGCAGACAAGCGCGACGCACGCTCCCATCTGCTTTTCGTACTCCTTTACAATCAGCTCCTCCGATTTGCCGCTCAGCTTCCAATGCACCTGAGAGAGTCTGTCGCCCTCGCGGTAAGCCCTAAGCTCCTTTATTTCCGATACGTCGTTCCCCGCGAGCGGATCGCTGTATGCGTCCCTGTCCTCAAAAAGCCCCAGCGCCTCCATATCCGCCCCGACCTCTATATCCTCGGGCATAACGATGATATTTACGGGCTTCGGGCATTCGAGCCTGCGTGCAAAAATACCGAAAAAATCATAGGCAAGCAGTTCCTCGCACGCCAACTCGTACACGCCGCAGTAGTCAAGCTTTAAATCAAGCCTGTAATCCCGCGAGCCGTGAAAAACGGAATAGTCCGTTTTCAGCGTATGCGCGTCGTTTCCGTTCAGGTGCCTTATTTTGTAGGAGGCGGATATTCTCGGAAAGGGATAATATCCCGATGAGGAAACCCTGCACACAAGCCCCGCGAACGTCCCCGCCCTTATATCCGTCTGCTCCGTTGAAATAAGAAGGCTCGGCATTACAAGGCTTTTTATTTGCATTGACAGCGCGTAGACGAGATAAACCGCCATTGCCGCAATGAAAAAAAGCGCCGCCCTCCTGTGGTTGAACCAGAGCATAAAGCAAAGCAGCGCCAAAACCGCAATATATAAAATTAAGGATTTTATTTTGACCTTCATAAAATACAACCGCCGTTTTTGTATGCTACATTTTGGGTAGCGCGGTCGCTCCCAGCACCTCGTTAAGCACGTCGCCCGCGCTCATATGCGCCGCCTTGGCTTTGGACGAAAGCACTATCCTATGCGCGCAGACGGCTTTTATATTGGAAATCACGTCGTCGGGCGTCACGTAATCCCTATCGGCGATAAACGCCGACGCCTTTGCCATTTTAAGCAGCGCTATGCTGCCTCTCGGGCTTAAGCCGAGATTAATAAGCTGATGGGCGCGCGTATTTTCACAGTAATTAACGATAAATTCGGAAATCGAGGCGTCCACGAATACCGAATCCGTCCCGGAACGCATTTCGGTAAATTCCTCCACGCTCATAACAGCGTTTACCTCGGGCTTTTCGGTCAGCTTTTTGTTGAGAATGTCGAGAGCCGCTCTGTGGTCGGGGTATCCGAGCGTAAGGCATATCATAAAACGGTCGAGCTGCGACTCGGGGAGCTTCTGCGTTCCCGCCGAGCCGAAGGGATTCTGCGTCGCAAGCACTATAAAGGGGTTTGGCAGACTGCGCGTAACGCCGTCAACCGTCGCCCGTCCCTCCTCCATTACCTCCAAAAGCGCGGACTGCGTTTTGGGCGAGGTCCTGTTGATTTCGTCCGCAAGCAAAAAATTGCAGTAAACGGAGCCTTCACGGTACTCGAACGCGCCCGTCCCCGCGTTATACATATTAAAGCCCAGCAAATCGCTGGGAAGCACGTCGGGCGTGAACTGCACCCTGCGATAGCCCAGCGAAAGCGCCCTTGAAAGCGCGACCGCCAGCGTGGTTTTCCCTACTCCCGGAATGTCCTCCAAAAGGATATGACCGCCCGCGAGCATTGCCGCCGTCACAGAAACGATAACGTCGTCCTTGCCCTTCAGCACCTTTCTGATTTCTTTAAGCAAATCGTTGATCCGCGCGTTCATTCGCACCTCCAAAGCGTGTTTCAGCCCTTAAGCCCTCCGGACTGCCTGTCCATATCCTCTACCACAATGTCGTAAATCTCTCCGAGACCCGCGCAGTATTCGAGAAGCCTCCACGGCTCGTTCGTGTGAAAATGAATTTTAATAAGCTCCTCGTCGCCCACCGCGAGCAGACAGTCGCCCTTCAGATTCTCCGTGATATAATCGCTTATTGCGTCCTCGTCAAGATTTTCTCCCTCAATCAGGAGCTGAGTGTCATACTTAAATTCCAACATAATATTTTCCTCCCATATCGGAAATTATATATCAAAACCGCGCAAAAGACAAGAACATATCGGTCCCTCAAAAACTTTGCAAAAAAACGCCGCGGACGGCTGACTGCTCCGCCCGCGGCGTTCCCGGTTTATTTAACCTCAAAGCTTCCCTCGAAGGTTCCGTCGTCAAACACTATTGTATATATGCCCGGCTCCAAGCCCTTATCCGAGCCGAAGGTCAGATAAATTG
>JAMPDT010000083.1 GCA_023665525.1 Butyrivibrio sp.
CCTTGAATCAAAAAAGCCTATCAGCCGCCCGTTGACATAATCGAACACCGCCGAAAAAATCATTATCAGTATATACTTCGGCTCGCCCCACGCGTAAAAAACAAGGCTTACCAAAAGCAGCACGGCATTTCTGAACCGCTGCGGGCAAATATAGTACAAAAGTATCGACACGGGCAAAAAAAGGAACAGAAAAACCAAACCCGAAAATACCATATTATCTCCTTGCTACTGCATTTCCTCCCAAAACTCCTCGTCCGCGGTTTCCACGCCTATCTGATACAGATAATATCCGCCGACCTCGGCTCCGTCCTGCTCAAGCCATGCCCACGCGTTGTCGGAAATTTCCTCCGAAAACCTCTCGACCGCATTCTCCACACCGCTTATATAGCTCTTCGACTTTACGAGAACGGTTCCGCCTCCGTTGTCAAGCGTATCCTGTATAAGCTGCATTATCCCGTCGAGGCTTTCCGCCTCTGCGGCATTGTTAAAGCAGTAGCAATACTTGAAGCCCTCCGCCGC
The DNA here is from genome assembly GCA_023665525.1 of Butyrivibrio sp. GTDB lineage: Bacteria > Bacillota > Clostridia > Lachnospirales > Lachnospiraceae > Eshraghiella. Next base: position 520 of record JAMPDT010000083.1, read on the forward strand.
GGGAAATTCGTCCCTGTCCCACGGATAGCCGCCGTCAAGCTTAAAGCTGTCGGGAACATTGAAATACGCGTAATCCGGTTCACCGTAGCCGCTGTCAAAGGTCACGTCCACATGGTACCAGTCCCCGTCAAGGCACACGAGGTTCCAAGCGTGCTCTCCCTCCTCGGTGGAATGTATTATTCTGCAATCTATGCCGAGCATATCCATAAAAAGCTTAAAGGTCGTGGCGTTGCCCACGCAGATTGCGGAATGGTATTTGAGCACGCCGTAGGGATAATAATTGTACTCCTCCTCGTCCTCCACGGGAAGCGGCGAAAAATGCTCCTCGTCATACTGCACGTATTTTACCTGCCAGTTATATACCGCAAGCTCCTTTTCGTAATCCGTCATACCGTCGTCCGTTATCTCGTCTATAATCGCCGACGCCGTTTCGAGCACATACAGATCCTCCTCGGAAAGTCCGTCCGAAATTCCGCTTCGATACGCCTCGACCACAGCCGTATCGTCCCATATTTCGTGGATTTCCTCCTCCCATTTAGTGTCAAAAAAGACCGCTATCAAATCGTCTATGCTCTTTACGTCCTCAAGCAGCTCCTCGCTGTACTCCATATGCTTCTCAAACGCGTTCTTTATGCTTTCCACGAGTTTCTCCTCGTCAAACGCCTCCTTTGCGGACTTTTCAAGCCCGTCTATTTTCTCATTCGCCTTGTCAAGCTCCGCCTCAAGCTCCAAAACCCTTGCGTCCAGCTTATCGTTTTTGTCCTTCATATGCAAATAAAACATTATCTCTCCGCAAAGAAGCCCTGCAAGGACCAATACGGCCAGAATAACAAGTATTGTTTTTAAAGGTTTTTTCATTTATTTCTCTCCCATTATCCTTTGAAATTCTTCTATCACCTTATCCGAGCCGTCGCACACTGCCAAAATCACGTATTTTCCGCTTACGGCGCTCTGCGCCCTGCCCAGCTTTTCGGTTTCCTCGGGCTTGTAGCCCTCAAAATCCCTGATTCTTCTCGCTACGCGCTCGTCAAGCTTTTTAAGGAACATATCCGCCTCATTCTCGTCCGCCATCATTATTACGCTGATTTCGTCCGCGTAGGACGCGCTCGCGTAGCCGAACGCCCCGTCACTCGCCTTATCGGGCTTTATCTCGTACAGATAATCAAAATAGCCCTCGTAGCTTCCGTCCCCGTAAACGGTTTTCGCGTCGCACTTGGCTTTTTTTGCCCCTTCAAGCAGCCTGTCCAAAATTTCCGCGCAGGAAATTTCCTCCGCAGCGTCGGTTGCCGCCTCCGAAACGCCGGCGCTTCCGCCGCCGACGCTCTCGTTCTTTCCGTCTCCCGCGCCCTTGCCGTTGCAGCCCGCAAGCACTGCCGCAAGCAAAACCGCGGACGCGCAAAGCGCAAAGCCTTTTATCCTTTTCATTGCAAAGCTCCTTTATAAAACCCTTATTATTTCGGCACAACGCCGAATCTACCCATAATATAATACTTTCCCGTAAAAAAGTAAAGTCCCGCATAAATCTATTGTCCGTATGCCTCAATCAGAAGCTCAAGCTGATCGCCGCTCAGTTCCCAGCCGCATCTGATAAAAATCTGACAGTCCTCACCGCACAGGTACCTCCAATACGGATTTGCGCCTACCGCGTACACCGTGTACCCGTCCGCGGCTGTGCCCTCTAGTCTTGTAAGCACGCCTTCTCCGAATTTGACAAGCTCCTCCTCGTATTTGTTTTTCAGCCATTTGCTCTTCGTCACAAACACATCGACGGAATACCCCGAAAGCTCCTCGCCGTCCTCCTTCATATAAAAATCGCTGTATTCATACAGGCTTGCAAAAACGCTCCTGATTACGTCGCTGTCAGTTTCCTCATAAAGATATTCGCCGCGGTCGGCGCTCACTCCCAGCTCCTCCATCGTTATCGGCAGCTCGTCGCGGCTGTAACGGTAGATTTCGCCGTTTTTCGTGACCTCACCCTCATATCTTCCCGACAGCGTCGTTACCAGCACCGCGACAACAAGGAACAGATATACGCAGGCAACGGATAATACCACTGTCAGAACTATATTTTTCGTGCGCGTTGACTTCCTTGACGAAACTGCCTTAACCGATATAAAACCGAATAACAGCATAACGGCAAGCGTCCCGATGCTTATGCATACCATTCTTACCGACGCTGCGCTGTAAACAAGTCCCGCCGCCATGATCGCAAGCGTCGCCGCGGCGGTGACAGCCACAAATATCCCGTAGCGTTTCGTGCTCTTGGCGGAGTAATACCACAGATTTCTGCCCTCGGACGCCTTGGATTTGTTTTTGAAATAAAATATCAGGAATCTCGTTATTCCAACAAGGGCAGTCGCTATATATACGATATACATAAAAAATACGCTGTGCCACATTCCGTTGGCAGCCTCCGAAAGAAACGAATAATAGTTGTCCCGAAAAAACTGCATGGCGATCGTAAAAAGATACAGGAGCGGCAGAACGAACCACATGATTGCATTCGTCCTGAGCGTATTGCGCACAAGGGATTTAAATTCCGCCCCGCTGTCCGTTTGTATCGGCACCGCCTCCGTATCCTCGCTGCAAAAATATTGCAGTCTGCCGTTGGTGCAGACATAATGCCAGCCCGCCTTTTCGCAGTACTCGATATACTCCAGGGTTTCGGGCTCCGCCTTGCTGTCAAATGCCGTAGCCTTGTCAAAGCAGTCCACGCAAAAACGCAGCTTTTTCGGCTCGCAGCGCTCATAGCAATGCGTCATGCCCCTGATTTCCTTAAGCATAAGCCCCTTTGCCGCCATTTGCTCAAAATGCTCCCTCATCGCCTCAACATCATACTGCGAGCCATAGAACCATTCCCTGTACAGTTTATTTTTCTTTTTATCCTTATCCATATACCTCATCCTTTCCTCAAGCCTTGCGCCGCCCTGTCCTGAAAGCGGCGTTTACGCGGACTACGTGCCTTACCGCCCCAATATCGTGCTTCCCTCCGCAAGCATCGCCTCGAGCCTGTCATACTCGCGGTTCAGCATATCCATGCCCGCCTGCGTGATTATGTAGCTGCGCCTGCGCCCCTCAGCCCTCGTTTGGACGATAAGCCCCGACGCAAGGAATTTGTCAAGCAGCGCATAAAGCGTCCCCGGTCCCACGGCTATTCTCTCCCGCGAAATTTCCCCGACCCTCTGCATTATATCCACCCCGCAACATTCCTCGGTGAGCGCAAGCAAAATATAATACATCGGCTCGCTTAACGTCTGCAACTGCTCTCTCGCCATAGAGCACCTCCGTTTATTTAATATCGAGTATCAATATCGACTGTCGATATTATAACATCGAGTGTCGATATTGTCAACAATATTGTCAACATTTTTCGTAAGGCTTGACATATCAATGCAAAGCCGCTATAATGAAACCACCTAAGAACCATAAAATATATAAGGCGGTGGGAGAATGATGAATTAACAGAATAAAAGACACAGGTCAGGATTTTCGGACAGGGCTTTCCAATCACTGTGGAGCCCGTTTTGTGCGCTTTTGTTTTGTTATGCCGTCATTCTTCCGCGGTCACGCGGACCGAAGGGTTTATTTTCCCTGCGGTTTTTATTTTGTCATCGGAATTTTCGGCATAATTTTATCTCCTTTTCTGTGTTTTACCTATACCCGACTAAAATCCATAATCAAATAAGGAGTAAAATCATATGCTGCAAATCAAGAATCTTACCGTAAGACATAAAAAGGATTACCGCATTCTGCTCGAGGATTTCAGCCTGTGCGTCAATAAGGGCGACAAATGCGCCCTGATCGGCGAGGAGGGAAACGGCAAAAGCACGCTGCTCAAGCTTATCTATTCCCCAGAAGCCGCCGAGAGCTATGTCGAATACGAGGGTGAAATCACAAGGTCGGGAGAGCGTATCGGCTATCTTCCCCAGGAGCTTCCCGAAAATGTGCGCGGCGCCGCCGTTTTGGAATACATGAGCGAAGCCGACGGCTTTTACGAGGCTGACTTCGGAGAGCTTGCCGCGCTGTGCCGCAAAATGGATTTCGACGCGGACCGCCTTTATTCCGACGAGCCGCTCGGCGCGCTCTCGGGCGGCGAAAAAATCAAGGTCCAGCTTATACGCCTGCTGCTTTGCAAGCCGACTCTGCTTCTGCTCGACGAGCCGTCCAATGATTTGGATATAGGAACCCTTGTCTATCTTGAGGGCTTTATACGCGATATTGATATTCCCGTGCTCTATGTTTCGCACGACGAAACACTTCTCGAGCGCACCGCGAATATGATTGTCCATATCGAACAGCTTCGGCGCAAGAGCGTGCCCCGTCATACGGTAGTCCGCACAAATTACGGGGATTATATTTCAAAAAGAAAGCTCCTCTTTGACAAGCAGGAGCAGGAGGCAAAAAGCGAGCGCAGGGAATACGAAAAACAGCAGGAAAAATTCCGCCGCATACAGCAGCGGGTCGAGCACGAGCTTAACACCGTAAGCCGTCAGGACCCTCACGGAGGCGCGCTTCTTAAGAAAACCATGCACAGGGTAAAGGCTTACGAGGCTCGTTTTGAAACGGAATTTGAAAATATGACCGAGCTTCCCGAATACGAGGAGGCAATATTCGCCAAGCTCGGAAGCGCCGCCGCTCTGCCGAACGGCAAAACCGTGCTGGATTTCTCGTCGGAAAAGCTTTATGCCCCGAGGCAGGGCTCCTCGCCTCTCCTTCTCGCGCAAAATCTGCGTCTTTTTGTCAGAGGTCCCGAGCACATATGTATCACGGGAAAAAACGACTGCGGCAAAACAACGTTAATGAGGCTTTTTGCACGCGAGCTGCTGCAAAGGACGGACATAAAAGCCGCCTATATGCCGCAGAATTACGACGAGCTGCTCGACCCGAAGCAGACGGCGATTGATTTTCTGTCGGACGGCAGCAGGGACGGCGTATCGCTTGTCCGCACATATCTCGGCAGCCTGAAATTCACCGCCGACGAAATGACGCGCCCCATAGGCGAGCTGTCGGGCGGACAGCGGGCAAAGGTCCTGCTCCTGCATCTTTGCGTTTCCGACAGCAACGTCCTTTTGCTGGACGAACCGAGCCGCAATTTTTCTCCCCTGTCCAATCACGTAATACGACGTATGCTCGCGGCATACAAGGGCGCGATAATAAGCGTGTCGCACGACCGCAAATTCATTTCGGAGGTGTGCGGCAAGGTCTACGAGCTTACGGCGGACGGACTTATCGAGTTGGAAAAAAATTTTTAAAAAAGGGTTGATTTTCTTAGTACTATATAGTACTATCCTATATAGGAGGTTTTTATGATAAGCAATTCCGGCTTTTTGATTTCACAGATAAAATCCATAGGAAGCAGGGTCTTTGAAAGACTTCTTTCTCTTGAGGGCGTAAACGAATTTAACGGAGCGCAGGGCAAAATCCTTTATGTTTTATGGCAAAAGGACCGCATTTCCATAGCCGAGCTGTCCGAATCGGTAGGTCTTGCCAAAACCACCATGACGAGTATGCTCGACAGAATGGAGGCGGCGGAGCTTATCGTGCGCACACACAATCCCAAGGACCGGCGTGAAATTCTCATTTCGCTCACTCCGAAGGCACAGGTCTTACACGCCAAATACGAGGAGGTTTCCGCAAAAATGACCGATGTGTATTTTAAAGGATTTAAGGAGAAGGAAATCGAAATGACCGAAAAGCTTTTAATGCGTATTTTACAAAATGTCAAGGAGGAGCTTTAGCAATGAAAAAAATCGAAACCGCAGTTTCAAATGATTTCTGCCCGCAGACAATGTTTATCTACGGCACCTACAAGGAGGACGGCGACCCTGATTTCGGTCTGTTCTGCTGGATTAGCTACTGTTGGGACACGGAGCTTGGCGTAATGGCGTGCATCGGCGGCGAGAAGCTGACAAAGGACCGAATCCGCAGTACAAAATGCTTTTCGGCAAATCTGGTAACAGAGGAGCTGCTTCCTCTTGCCGACTACTACGGAAGCAACGACGGCTATAAGGAAAACAAGGCGCAGGCTCACCCCGTCGAAACCGAAAGGGGACGCAGGCTGAACGTCCCCATACTTTCGCAAAGCCCCGTATCGTTCGAGCTTGAAGTCGCGCAGTCGATACCTCTTGACGACGGCGAGGTCTTTCTCTGCAAAATAAGGAACGTGCTTATCTCCAAGGAGCTTGCCGACGAGTCCGAGTCCTTGGAAGCCCGAATGGCAAAAATCGCTCCCGTCAGCACAACCTGCCAATCCTACTTTTCATGGAACGGAAAAAATATCGGCGAATGGAACAAAACGCAGAACAGGCTGTAAATTTCCGCACCGCAAAGGGTACAGCCTCAATGCTGTACCCTTTGAAATACCATATCGTAGCCGTCGCAGCCGTAATTGAGAGAGCGGTTCACCCTGCTTATCGTCGCCGTGGACGCCCCCGTTTTCTGCGCGATTTCCATATACGTCTTGCTGCCCCGCAGCATATGCGCCACCTCGTAGCGCTGCGCCATCGAGGCAAGCTCGTTCACCGTGCATATATCCTCAAAAAAACGGTAGCACTCCTCCTTATTTTGAAGCGTAAGTATCGCCTCGAAAAGATGGTCCGTTTCTTCGGTCCTTATATTTTTGCTCATAAAATTCACCTCTGTATATAAGATTTTATCACGTTAAAGCGGATAAGTCCAGCAAAACACGCGCAAAATCAATTCAGCACATATTTCTCCAGTATCTCTGCGATTCCGTCCTCATCGTTGCCGCGCGCGACAATATCGGCGTGCCTCTTTATCTCAACGCTCGCGTTGCCCATGGCGACGCCCATTCCCGCGAACTCAAGCATACTTATATCGTTATAGCCGTCGCCGAACGCCATCAGCTCGTCCCTGCCCGCTCCGACGAAGCCCAAAAGCTCCTCAAGCGCCGACGCCTTGTTGATATTCTTGGGGAGTATTTCCAAGAAAAACGGCTCGGAACGGTACACGTCCATACGCTCGTGCAGTCTCTCGTATATTTTCGGCTCTATCCGCGCCAAACGGTCGCCGTCGCCCAGCATAAGGAATTTGGGAACCTCGTAGGTCAGATACTCGCACAGATTGTCCACGCGCTTCTGCCCCAGTCCGTTGATTCTGACCTCCGTTTCGAGGTATTCGTCGTCCAAATTTTCGCTCACAACCGTATCGCCGTCATAGGTCAGAATATTGACGTTATTTTCCCTCGCAAGCGCGCAGATCTCGCCGTAGTATTCCCTCGGAATGACGCTCTGCCTGATAATCCTCCCGTCCGAATAACGCTCCAGCAGTCCGCCGTTTAACGCGAGTATATAGCCGCCGTGCTCTCTAAGCCCCAGCTCGTCGGCGTAGCCCTTAACGCCGGGGCGCGGACGCCCCGAGGCTATCGCGGCGACGCAGCCTTGCTCCTGCGCCTTGATAATCGCCGCCCTTGTACGCGGCGTGATTTTTTTCTCCGAATTTGTAAGCGTCCCGTCTATATCAAACGCAAGCACCTTGTATTTCATAGCCTTTTCTCCGTGTTCGGTTAATTTTTATTTTCAGCGGTTTACAAAAAAATGATTTAGGTTATACTTAATACATAAGCATTAAGCATGGCAGGAGGTATACATATGCCCGGATTTGCAACTCATTACGTATTCGGCGTGAACGCGTACAAAAGGCTTTCGGGGACCGATACGAAAAGAATCATAAGGGAGCGCAGAAACGCTTTCAGCCTCGGGCTTCAGGGTCCCGATTTGTTTTTTTATTTTATGCCCAGCTCGCTCGGCTTCAAGCCGAATATCGCCAATATTATGCACAAAAAGCGGACGGGCGAGTTTTTCCGAAGCCTGATCGACGCGGTATCCGTTTTTGACAAAAAAAAGGATTACGAGATTGCGTTTGCGTATATTCAGGGCTTTATGGGACATTATCTTTTGGACACCCATATGCACCCCTATGTGTACAGCCGCGTCGGGACCTCCGTCTCAAAGCAAACGCTCGGCGTCCATTTCGGGCTTGAAACCGATATTGACCGCGAGGTGCTCAGGCATTACAAGGGCGTCGGACCGTCCGATTTTTCGCATATATCCGTAATTTCACTAAGCAAGCACGAAAAAAACATCATCGCGCTGCTCCTTAACAGCGCGATTCTCAAGACCTACGGAATCACGATAACGCCCACGCTCATAAAGGCGTCCATGGTGAGCTTCGCAATAGAAAGCGTACTGCTCTCCGACAAAAGCATGAAAAAGCACCGCCTTATAAGCTTTATCGAAAAGCATACCATAGGCTACGGGCTTGTGTCGCCGCTTCTGATAAACGACTGCCGCCACTCCGAGGACCCCTGCAACGAAGCCCACAGCGAATGGGTTAATCCTTGGGAGCCGTCAATGCGCGGGGCCTCGTCGGTTTTTGAGCTTATGGACAGCCTGCAAAACAAATACGCGGAGTTTATGGAGAGTATGGCGCTCGCGCTCGAGGATTCGCACAATATGCTTCAGGACGACAGCCCGAAAATCCTCTCCCTGCTCGGCAACAACTCATACAGCAGCGGCTTCGACTGCCGCAAAAGAATTGCGAGGGAGCCTTGATTCCCTCGCGGTTTCGTTTTATTTATACCTTTCGGACTGCTCCGCGATAAGCGCGCCGTCGTCAAAATAGTTAATCTTCATTGCGGCTCTCACCTCGGCAAGCGTCCGCGCGGCGGTTTCCCTTGCTTTTTCGCTCCCTGCCTTAAGAATATCGTAAACGGCGGGAATATCCTTTTCCCATTCCTTGCGGCGCTCCCTTATCGGCGCAAGCACGGACTGCATAACGCTGTTAAGGAATTTCTTTACCTTAACGTCGCCCAAGCCGCCTCGCCTATAATGCGCCTTAAGCTCCTCAAGCCCCTCGTATTCGGGAAGAAATTCCTTGAAATGCTCCCCTGTGCAAAAAGCGTCGAGATATATGAATACGGGATTTCCCTCCACCTCGCCGGGATCCTCGACGCGAAGATGATTGGGGTCGGTAAACATCGACATAATTTTTTTGCGCACCTCCTCCTCGGTATCGGCGAGGTAAATGCAGTTGCCGAGCGATTTGCTCATCTTTGCCTTGCCGTCTGTGCCGGGCAGTCTTAAGCACGCCTTGTTGTCGGGCAGAAGAATCTCCGGCTCCGTAAGCGTTTCGCCGTAGACGGCGTTGAACTTATGGACGATTTCCCTCGTCTGCTCAAGCATTGGCATTTGGTCCTCCCCGACGGGAACCGTCGTCGCCTTAAACGCCGTAATGTCCGCCGCCTGACTTATGGGATACGTAAAAAATCCCACGGGAATGCTCGCCTCAAAATTGCGCATCTGTATCTCCGCCTTAACGGTGGGATTGCGCTGGAGCCTCGATACCGTAACAAGATTCATATAATAAAAGGACAGCTCCGTAAGCTCGGGAACCATCGACTGAATAAGGATCGTCGATTTCGCGGGGTCAAGACCGCAGGCGAGATAATCCAAAGCCACCTCCACAATATTCTGCCTTACCTTCTCGGGATTGTCCGCGTTGTCCGTCAGCGCCTGCGCGTCCGCAATCATAATATAAATATCATCAAATTCTCCCGAATCCTGAAGCTCGACACGTCTTCTGAGCGAACCCACATAATGCCCCACATGGAGCCTGCCCGTAGGTCTGTCGCCCGTCAAAATAATTTTGCTCATGTTCCGTATAACCTCTCACTCTGATTTGCCATAAATGACCTCTGATTAATTATATATTATGGAGCAAAAAAGTCAAGCGGACCTTGCTCCGTGTTGCGCTTCCCCCGCTCGGCTGCTATAATATTATCTGTACGGAGGAAGAAATTATGAAAATAAAATGCGTATGGGAGCATAACGGCGGCGATACGCTGCTTTACTCGGACAATATAACGGGCGCCTTTGCCAGAGGGGAATCAAAGGAAGCCGCCATGGATAAAATGGCGGCGGAAATAATTTCGTTTACGCGCTGGAGCGGGAGCGCGGTCACAGACATAACGGGCATAGAAATCGTACAGGAGAAGGCCTCCTCGCTGGAAATACGCGACGCGGACAGCGATGTTATCTTTGACAGCGAAAAGAAGGCTCTGACGCGCAGCGGGTACGACGCTCTTAAGACTGCCGCGCTTAAGTCAGCCGCCGATTTCTTAAGGCTCTACGAAGCCGTTCCCGACAAAAGCCAAAGTCTTTTTCCGAAAAGAAACACCTTTTACGGCTGCGTGCCGCGCACGGCGGAAGAAATATACCTGCACACCAAAAACGTCAACAGCTACTACTGGGGCGAGATCAGAATAAACGCCGACAACGGCGGCACGATTCTCGACTGCCGCAAACGCGGCTTTGACCTGCTTGAGCGCCGAAATGATTTTCTCTCCCTCGGCGTATTTATCGGCAGCTATGACGAGGAATGGTCCCTGCCGAAGGTTCTGCGCCGCTTTATTTGGCATGACCGAATCCACGCGAAAGCAATGTATCGAAGGGCTTTGACCGTTTTCGGCAAAAATTCCGTTCCCGATATTTTCAGGTTCGAGGGCTGATTCCCAATATTCTTTCGGCGTTCTCCACACGCTCCGCCGAGGTCGGCGCAACGCCCTCAAGCTTATACGGTATTCCCAGCTTTTCCCATTTGTGAACGCCGAAAGTATGATAGGGAAGCACCTCGACCCTTTCGACGTTTTTAAGCGTTTTTATAAATTCGGCAAGCCTTTCAAGACAGCCGTCGTCATCCCTTGCCGCCTCGCCGCCGCTCACAAGCACGTGGCGCAGCCACATCTTCTGATCA
>JAMPDT010000084.1 GCA_023665525.1 Butyrivibrio sp.
GCTTGCCGCTCTCGATTTTGGAAATATCGAGAACGTCGTTTATGAGCGTCAGAAGATGCTGGCTCGACAGCGTTATTTTGTCAAGGCAGTCGTCAAGCTTCTCCTTGTCGTCCGTATGCTTTTTCGCTATGTCCGTCATTCCCACGATAGCGTTCATCGGGGTGCGTATATCGTGGCTCATGCTTGACAGGAAGTTGGTCTTTGCCTTATTTGCCGAATCCGCCATATCGAGAGCCTTTCTCAGCGAAATCTGCATTTGGTTCTGCTCCTTGGCATACGCACGGGATTTTTTTATGTAAAGAGCGAAAGCCAGCGCGATCAAAGCGAAAAAAACGGTAAGGGCTATTATTATAAAATAGGCATACCTTTTTAAAAAGTCTTTAAGGGTAAACTGCGAAGATTTGTCAATACTTGCATATTGAAGCAATGTGCCCGTTATTTCCTCTCTGTTCATCCGGTTTATCATCTTATCAAGTATTACGGATAAAACAGCGGAGTCCCGGTCTACCAGCAGGCAAAGCTCCTCGGTTTTGTCAAGATAGCTTACATTGAGCTCGTTTGCCTTGTCATAGCCGCTCAACTGACGCTGGACTATGCTTGAATAGGCGATAAAAGCGCCTGCCTCGTCATTATACACAGCCTCGAATACATCATGGAAATTATCATATTCCGTTACGGTCGCATTCGGATAATTGGCAGGGAGATAGTCCCTTAATCCGAGCGACATTTTGGGCATGGCCAGGCTCGAGGTGGTATCGCTTGTGTACTCGCCGTGATAGACGATTATCATTCTGTCGTTGACAACGGCTTTTGTCTGGAGCAAGCCCTTGCTTTCGGAGAGCCAGGGGTCCGAATACATCGGAAATCCTATATCAATAGTATGCTCCTTCAATGCTTCCTCCATATCCCAGACATAATCGAAACACACCGAAACGACTTCCATACCCGTAAACTCCTCAAGCCGGCGTATAAGCACGCCCGCAAGTCCGACGGGATTACCGTCGCCGTCCTGACCCGAAAACGGAAGATGATGGCGCGTGTAGCCGAATGTCAGGGTGTTTTTTTGAAGCAGCCATTGTTCCTCCTGCTCGGTCAGGTCGATGAGGGAAGCTTTATTAAAATATTTCTGATACAATTCAATCGTAAACGTGGGGAAAACCGTGTTTATCTGCTCCATTGCATAATTCAGATCGTCGAGCAGCTCGGTATCGGATTTGCCGACCGCAAAATATCTGCCGTCGTCCAGTCCCATATCAAGCGACGGGAAATTGACTTGGTCGGCAAGGGAGCTGTCGGTTTTATACGCGCCCGCCATTATATCGACGTCGCCGTCGATAAGCATTCTGCGTATTTCCTCCTTGGTGCCGTACACGTACTCGTATTTCCAGCCCGCGAACCGCGCCAGCATTTGGTAATATTCGTAAGCGTAGCCCGATTTTCTCACATCATCTGAAAAGCCGTCCTGAAATTCTGGCTCGTTGTCGTCATAGTACCCTACGCGGACCGTCGCGGCGGTTGCTTTGAGACTGTTAAGCTCCGCCTTTCTTCCTATAACGCCGCCGCGGATTATTGTCCCGTCGGGCTTGTCCTCCGTAAAATTATACCGATTCGGTTCCGCGTCTGCCGCCGCCGTCATACAGGGCGCGAGGATACCGCACGCCGCCGCCGAGCAAAGAATAAAAGCAATAATCCGTATTATAAATCTTTTCACGGGACTGACCTCCTTTGAGCCTGCAATTTTTTAAATTGTATCACAGAAACGGTTTTTTGCAAAGCGAAATTCAGTGCCATCAATCCGTTTGTCAATCCGTTTGTTAATCCGTTTGTCAACCTGTTTGGAAACCCGTTGGAAAAGCCGTCCGAACGCCGGCGCGCCCGCGGCTGCGGCGGTATGCAACGGAAAGTAGCGCAAAAAGCGTTCGTTTGTATACAAATGTAGGTAGTGCAAGTCCGTTTTTAACTGTATGCTGACATTATGAAAAAAGGAAGGCGGTCGTGTTATGGACAGACAAACGGTTATATCGGCAAAGCATTTAAAAAAATCCTTTGGCGAAAAAGAAAATTTGCAGACAATATACTCGGATTTGAGTATTGATATTTATAAGGGAGATTTCACGGTGATCATGGGCTCGTCGGGAGCGGGAAAATCCACCCTGATGTATTCGCTGTCGGGAATGGATAAGCCCGACGGAGGGCAGATTGATTTTGACGGCACGGATATTACGAAATTAAACAGCGACAAGCTGGCGGTTTTCAGACGGAGGGAGTGCGGCTTCGTGTTCCAGCAGATATATTTGATCGACAAAATGAGCCTTATGGATAATGTCGTCGCGGCGGGCGTGCTCACAAGCAGGAACAAGGAGGACATAAAAAGCCGCGCGCGCGAGCTTTTTTCCTCGGTAAATATTCCCGAAAAGACTTGGAGGAAGGCTCCCTCCCAGATTTCGGGCGGCGAGGCTCAAAGAGCGGGCATTGTGAGAGCGATCATAAATAACCCCGAGGTGCTTTTTGCCGACGAGCCGACAGGAGCGTTAAACTCGGCGAACGGAACGGCGGTTCTCGATGTTTTCAGCGCGCTCCACGAAAAGGGGCAGAGCATTGTAATGGTTACGCACGACAAAAAATCGGCATTGAGGGGCAACCGTATTCTTTACATTAAGGACGGCAAAATCTACGGAGAGTGCGACTTGGGTAAATTTGAAGCCGACAACGCCGAAAGGACGGAAAAATTTGAAAAATTCATTTCCGAAATGGGGTGGTAGCATTGAAAAAGACGGTAACGCTTATTATACATAACCTGAAAAAAGCAAAGGGGCAGTATATATCCTTCGGCTTAATAATCTGCCTGACGGCGTTTATCATAAATATTGCGCTTGTGCTTGCCTTTCAGACGTTCGACGCGTATGACAGCCGCTTCGGCGAGCTTGACACGGCGGATATTAATTTTATAATTCCGGCGCTTGCGGACGACGGCGAAATCCTTGACGAGCTTGCGAAAATAGACGGCGTATCGGCAGCCGAAAGGCATGACGGCGTGTTTGTCGCCGTAACGGTACGTGAATTTGCGGGCTCCGATTTTGACATGAATACCGTTTTTTACAATATCGACGATATAAGGACGATAAATCGGCTTGAGGTTTCGGAATATGCGAAAAAGGAGGAGGGCGCCGTTTATATACCGCTGTATATGAAAGAGCTGGGCGGCTTTGTCTGGGGCGGCAGTATCACCTATTCCGTTGACGGCAGGGACTATACCTATCCGATCGGCGGCACCGTATCGGAAATGCAGTACGGAAATTACGGAACGGGACTGATCGGCGGATATTTGCCGTCCGATGTTTACAAGAGCTTCGCCGACGAACACAGCGGAAATATTATTGCGGAGTATTCGTTAAAAATTGCGGATAATGCCGATTTGACCAAAATCAAGAATGCCGCGTCCGATATTTTGAGCGGCAAGGGAATCGCCGCGCTGAGCATAAATGACAGGATTGTCGGCAAGCAGACAAGGACCATGGTATGCACACTGCTTATTGTTATTTTTTTGGCGCTTGCGGCAATCATACTGGCGGTGAGCATTTTCCTGAGCAGCTTCCGCATACGCAGCACGATTGAGGACGAGATGGCGCAGATGGGCGTTTTAAAGGCGGTGGGCTATACAAGCAGGCTGATCATCTGCTCGGTCGTCTGCCCCTATGTGCTGACGGGCGCGGTTTTTGCGCTGTGCGGCGCGGCGCTGTCCTATGCGGTTCTGCCCTTTGTGGCATCGATTTTGGCGATCCAGTCGGGCTTTACCTATACTCCCGTATTTGACGGAGCAGCCCTCCTGACAGCCGTGGCGGTGCTTGTGGCGGCAATATTTTTGTTCGCGTATCTTTCGGCGGCAAAAATACACAAATCGGAGCCGATGGCAGCCATCAGAGGAAGCAGGGGAAGCGGCGGCACGGGACAAAATATATTGCTGGCGGTTCTCTCGGTCGGTATAATGGTGTTGTTATCCTTTGCGGGAACGCTCTTTTACAATGTGAGCGTCAAGCCCGACAATTTTATGAATACGCTTTCGGAGGAAACTCCCTCCGTTATTTTCACGGCGCAGGACGGCAAAATGCAGCAGGTGAAGGAGCTTCTCTCAGAGGACGGTCGGGTAAAGCTTGCTTTGGAATACGCCTCGGCGCCCGTAAGCTATGAGGACGGGAGCCTTACCGCATTTGTGTGCGAGGATTTCGGGAAGGTGACGAACGATATATGCTATGAGGGACGAAATCCCGCAAACGCAGACGAGGCGGCGATAGGCAGTATGCTTGCGGACGATTATCCCATCGGCAGCAAAATAGAGCTTACCTCCTCCGACAAATCGGCGGTCTATGAGGTGACGGGCTATATTCAAAGCGTAAACAATGCCGGAAAGGTATGCGCGCTGACAAGCGGCGGATATGAGAGAATCGGCGGAGAAGTGAACACGGTCAACGCTTATCTGCATGATGAGGGAGCCGAGGTGTTCATAGAGGAATACGAAAAGGCTCACGGCTCGTTGATCGCCTCCTCGGTAAATTACGAGAAACTCAG
The DNA here is from genome assembly GCA_023665525.1 of Butyrivibrio sp. GTDB lineage: Bacteria > Bacillota > Clostridia > Lachnospirales > Lachnospiraceae > Eshraghiella. Next base: position 4,567 of record JAMPDT010000084.1, read on the forward strand.
CGAAAACGGCAGAAGAATGTACTCGGGAATCGTTTCGGCAGCGGCGGCGGTCCTGTTTGTAATTGCCGTGCTGACGGTGCTGCTTGTGATGTATGTGATTATCAATTCCATGATCGGCAGGCGCAGGCAGGAATTCGGCATATACAAGGCGGTCGGCTATACGAGCAGGCAGCTTACCCTGATGACGGCGGCGCGCTTTCTGCCCGTTGTCGGACTGTCCTCGGTTTTGTCCGCGGCGGCGGGGCTGTGGTACCTTCCCGTAATCAACAGAGTTATTTTGAGCCAAATAGGAGCCGTAAAAAATTATTTTGAAATATCAATTCCGATACTGCTTGTCATCGCCGTCGCTTTTACAGCCGTGTCGTTCCTGATCAGCGTGCTTTTGGCTGCGCCGATTAAAAAAATTACCGCGTATTCTCTTTTAAGGGAATAGGATAAAATAATAAGGAGGCTAATTATGGATTTTTCCGAAAAACTGAAAGAAATAAGAAAAAACGAGGGACTGTCGCAGGAGCAGCTCGCCGAGAAAATCGGCGTATCGAGGCAGGCGATCACCAAATGGGAAACGGGAAAGGGTTTGCCCGATGTCGAGAATATGGTGATAATCGCGGAAATTTTTAAGACCACCCTGGACGATCTGCTTCGAGGCTCCGCCGCGCGGCAGGAACGGGATACGTCCGTTTATATCAGCGAAACCATTTACGATATTGACTGCGAAAAGCATTTCGACGTCAATATCGGGGACGCGGCTTCGATCATACTGTCCTCCGGGACGGACGAAAAGCTTCATATCAGGCTGTCCTCCGAAACCCTGGAGAATTTGGGCGCGATGTTTAAGATAAAGCTGGACGAAAGGAAAAACAAGCTGGACGTTAATTGTCTTAACAAAAACAAGTTGAGCCGCTACGAGGCGGAGGACTCTTTGACGGTTGAGATCGTCCTTCCGCAGAAATATTCCGACCATTGCGAAATATCGGCGTCCGTTAAGATACTTGAGATAAAGAACCTTCATCTGCGCCGTTTGGAATACGACGGCGACGCGGAGCGGATCACGATTTCCGACAGCAGCGGCAGCCTGGAATTTACCGCGAAAACGGACTATGACATCACCGTCGATAAAATTACGGGAAGACTGGACATCAACCAATGGAAGGCAAAGGCGGTCGTGCATATTCCCGAGGAAAATATCGCAGTCGTCGCAAACAGGGGCAGGAAATGCGAGATTTATTATATGAAGGACGGCAATGCCGCGCAGTATGAAAATACTGCCGAGGGCGGCGGCGAGTTAAGCGCTTCGGGCATATTTTCGGAGCTGACCGTGGACCTGATATAAAAGCGGGCGCGCCCAAAGCGATCGCAGTCTTGGGCGCAGGCGGCGCATAAAATCCGCCGAAGCCGACAATAATGTAAGCGGGAGCATATTTTATGCGACGATAAAAAATGGAGGTACCGCTTATGACGGATTTAGGCTGCTGTGTAAAAAACTGCGTTCACAACGAGGACGATATGTGCTGCCGCGGAGAGATAAAAATCGGCGGAAAGACGGCTAAGGACAGCTGCTGCACCTGCTGTGCTTCGTTTCAGGACAGGGATAGTTGCGGCTGCAAAAACGCGACGCACACTCCCGACTGTAAAATCGAGGTATCCTGCGACGCTACGAACTGCGTTTACAATGAGGATTTAAAATGCTCGGCGCAGCATATCGACGTAAAGCATTCCAAGGATCTGATCCACGGACAGACGGAGTGCGCGACCTTTAAAATGTAGTCTAGGCACTGCGCGGCTGCCGTCGGGGAGGGGCATTCCTTTGGCGGCAAACGCCGCGGCTTTTGCCGCGGCTGATTTTTTTCAGCAATTCTTTAATTCTTTTGCAAATAAGCTGTCTTAAGCGGCTCAATACCGAAAAAATTCAAATAATACTTGCAAAATAACGTATTTTCTGTAAAATTATAATAGAGTTTTATGCGGAAAGGTAATGGAAAATATGATTTGTGCAAATAATGTAACCTTGAGGATAGGCAAAAAGGCACTGTTCGAGGACGTTAATATAAAGTTTACGCCCGGCAACTGCTACGGGCTTATCGGTGCGAACGGAGCGGGAAAATCCACCTTTTTACGGATTCTTTCGGGACAGCTCGAGCCGAGCAAGGGGGACGTTACGATGTCGCCCGGCGAAAGGCTTTCTTTTTTGGAGCAGGACCATTTTAAATACGACGCGTATACGGTGCTTGATACGGTAATAATGGGCAACGAAAGGCTTTACCGTATAATGAAGGAGAAGGAGGCGATCTACGCCAAGGAGGACTTCTCGGACGAGGACGGCATAAGGGCGAGCGAGCTGGAGGGCGAGTTTGCCGAGATGAACGGCTGGGAGGCGGAGTCAGACGCGGCGATGCTCTTAAACGGCTTGGGAATAGATACGGAGCACCATTACAAGATGATGTCGGAGCTTAACGGAAGCCAAAAGGTGAAGGTGCTGCTTGCGAAGGCGCTTTTCGGCAATCCCGACATTCTGCTTCTCGACGAGCCGACCAACCATTTGGATCTGGACGCGATCGCGTGGCTTGAGGAGTTTCTTATCGACTTTGAAAATACGGTTATCGTGGTATCGCACGACCGCTATTTCCTCAACAAGGTATGCACGCAGATCGCAGACATAGATTATGCCAAAATACAGCTTTACGCGGGCAATTACGATTTTTGGTACGAGTCGAGCCAGCTTATGGTCAAGCAGATGAAGGAGGCGAACAAAAAGAAGGAGGAGAAGATAAAGGAGCTTCAGGAGTTCATACAGCGCTTCTCCGCCAACGCCTCGAAGTCGAAGCAGGCGACCTCGAGAAAGCGCGCGCTTGAGAAAATCGAGCTTGACGACATAAAGCCGTCGAGCCGCAAATACCCTTATATTGATTTCAGACCCGCAAGAGAAATCGGCAACGAGGTCCTCACCGTCGAGGGGCTTACAAAGACCGTGGACGGCGTGAAGGTGCTGGACAATGTGTCGTTCATTGTCAACCACGACGACAAAATAGCGTTCGTGGGCGCGGACGAAATCGCGAAAACCACGCTCTTTAAGATCCTTGTCGGGGAGTTGGAGCCCGACGAGGGCAGCTATAAATGGGGAATCACGACCTCGCAGGCATATTTTCCCAAGGACAACACGGCTGATTTCGACTGCGAGGACATTATCGTGGACTGGCTCATGCAGTTTTCGCCCGAAAAGGACGTGACCTATGTCAGGGGCTTCCTCGGCAGAATGCTTTTCGCGGGGGACGACGGCGTTAAAAAGGTAAAGGTGCTTTCGGGAGGCGAGAAGGTGCGCGTAATGCTCTCAAAGATGATGATTATGGGCTCCAACGTGCTTATACTTGACGAGCCGACCAACCACCTTGATATGGAATCCATTACCGCCCTTAACAACGGGCTGATAAAATTCCCCGGCGTGGCTCTTTTTTCGTGCCGCGACCACCAGTTTGTGCAGACGACTGCCAACCGCATTATGGAATTTGTGGGCGGAAGGCTTATAGATAAAATTACGACCTACGACGAATATCTCGCAAACGACGAGCTTGCCCGCAAGAGGCAGGTGTACAACGCTTTTGAAGAGGAAGAGGAATGACGCGAACCCATTACAACGTGAAGGCAGGCGGGCGGCAGGCGGAGGAAATACGCGTCGCCCGAGGCAAAGGCTATTCTCTCGGAGCGGAGTGTACGGGCGGCGGCTGGCGTTTTGCCTGCGCGGCGGACGGCGGCGTTTTCAGACTGCTTTTGTATGCGCGCGCGGGAGAGGAGCCGCAGTATATAATAGAGCTTGACGGATATTACAAAAACGGAGGGGTTTTTTCGTTTGAGGTCACGGGGGCGGAGCTTGAGGGACTTTTGTACCGCTACGAAACGGAGGACAAAAGGGTCTTTGCCGACGAATATGCGAGGGCTGTCGAGAAGCGGGAGCGGGAGGACGGCGGCTTGGAATATTACGGCGTTCTTTTCAGGGATAAATTCGACTGGGAGGGCGACGTAAAGCCGTGCCTTTCCGTCGGGGAGCTTATAATGTACAAGCTCCATGTCAGGGGCTTTACGAGGAACCGCTTCTCGAAGGTTAAGGCAAAGGGGACCTTTAGGGGGATTGCGCAGAAGGCGGATTACTTTGAGGAGCTCGGAATAAACGCCGTGGAGCTTATGCCCGCCTACGAGTTCGTGAATACGGGAATAAACAACAATTACTGGGGCTACGATTCGGGCTTCTATTTCGCTCCGAACTGCGGTTACAGCTTTACCTACGGGCGCAGGGGCGATTACACCTCGGAATTTAAGTCCTTGGTAAGGGATCTGCATGGCAGGGGCATAGAGGTATATATGGAGTTCTTTTTCCCGAAGCGCACGGCGGCGGGGCTTATTGATGACTGCCTGAGATTTTGGAAAAACGAGTACCGTATAGACGGAGCGCATATTATCTGCGACGAGAGGGCGCGCCTGCTTTTGGCGGGCGACGTTTTCCTTAAGGATATGAAGCTTTTTTACACGGACTGGTACCGCGACTGCGGGGGAGAGAACCTTTTGGAGTACAACGAGGGCTTTCTCGGAGCGGCAAGGCGCTTTATAAAGGGCGATGAGGACCAGCTCCGGGCTTTTTTGTACGCCATGAGGAAAAAGCCCGATTACGCGGGCTGCGTGAATTTTGTCGCCTGCAACAACGGCTTTACGCTTGCCGACGTTTACGCCTACGACCGCAAGCATAACGAGGCAAACGGCGAGAGCAACAGGGACGGGGCTGACTACAATTTTAGCTGGAACTGCGGCGTGGAGGGCGCGACAAGGAAGCGGAGAGTGAACGAGCTGCGCTTGCAGCTTATGAAAAATGCGGCGGCATTCCTTATGCTGGCGCAGGGCGTGCCTATGATATATTCGGGCGACGAGTTCGGGAACAGTCAGGACGGCAACAACAACGCTTACTGCCAGGACAACGAGCTTGGCTGGGTGGACTGGGGCGCGTACAGCCGCAACAGGAGGTTTTTCGAGTTCGTGAAAATGCTTGTCGCGTTCAGAAAAGAGCACAAGATACTGCACGCCGACAGGGAGCCGATGATGGCAGACTACAAATTTTTGGGGCTTCCCGACATATCCTACCACGGGACAAAGGCGTGGTACCCGGAGCTTGAGCATTACAGCAGGCACGCGGGAATCCTGTACTGCGGCGCGTATGCGGGTGATACGGAAAATATTTATCTCGCCTTTAATATGCACTGGGAGCCGCACGAGCTTGCGCTTCCGAGCGTTTCGGGGCGAAGCTGGGAGCTTGCCTTTTCAACCGACGGCGCGGAATGCGGGCTGACGGACGACGGCAGGGCGGTGAAGCTCGGCGCGAGGTCGCTGGCGGTTTTTACGGACGCGGAAACGGCTCCTCCCCGCTCAAAAAAATAGTTGCTATTCCCTTGTAAATATTATACAATGGTACAAGACAGATTCTAAGGAGGTATACCAATAAATGGTAACAGCAGGCGATTTTAAAAACGGCATCACAATCGAGATGGACGGCAATATCTGGCAGATTATCGAATTTCAGCACGTTAAGCCCGGAAAGGGAGCGGCGTTTGTAAGAACCAAATTAAAGAACATAAAGAGCGGCGGCGTGGTCGAGAAGTCATTCAGGCCTACCGAGAAGTTCCAGCTCGCTCATATTGACAAATCGGAATATCAATATCTTTATTCGGACGGAGAATTCTATTTCTTTATGAATACGGAGAGCTTCGATCAGATTCAGCTTACCGCGGACAGCGTGGGCGACGCGCTCAAATTCGTCAAGGAGAACGATATGTGCAAGCTCTGCTCGTATCAGGGAGAGGTTTTCGCGATAGAGCCTCCGATGTTTGCCGAGCTTGAGATTACCGCTACTGAGCCGGGCGTTAAGGGCGATACCGCGACGGGCGCGACAAAGCCCGCTACGGTTGAAACGGGAGCGACCGTATATGTTCCGCTTTTCGTGAATCTTGGGGACAAAATCAAGATCGACACGAGAACGGGCGAGTATCTTTCAAGAGTATAGGAACCACTGCGTCGGACGGTATTCGGTCCGACGCTGTTTTTTTATTGACCGCGCCGCGCCTCAGGCGCCGCAGGGCTTAAAAGTATAATCCTCAGCCTGCCGGGGTTGAAATAGAAAAGGATTTGCGTATGGAATACGAATTATTTTTGCAAAAGATAAAGGAAGCCGTGCAGAAGCTCTGCAAGGACGGCGAAAGCGTGATTATAACAAAGGCTGTGAGGAACAATTCCCTTGAGCATGACGTTATTGAGTTGAAGAAAAACGGCTCGTCGCTCGTACCTGCGGTTTATCTCGGAGAATACTACGAAAAATATCTCGGAGGCGAGGACATAAACGCCATTGCGGACGAAATCCTGCTCATCAGCAGCCAAAAGCCCTTTGCGGGGGAGCTTGCCGCGGAAAGG
>JAMPDT010000085.1 GCA_023665525.1 Butyrivibrio sp.
CCTACAAAAAACGACAAAAGAAAAACCGCAAAGGCTGTCATACCTTTACGGTTTAAGGAGAGTTTATTTCTATTATGTAGAGATTTGGCTTCTGCTTTTGAGGTGCAAAGACCCCATGCGGTAGCGAGGATTTTTTTAACAGGTTATCCGCCCATCCTCGGTATGGTATATGTATATGGAAACCGTTGCTTACAGACAAAAAATCCCTCCAAACTTCAAAAAGCGAAGTCGGAGAGTATTCAAAGCATAGCAAATCAGCCCGCCGAAACATCGTTTTTTTATTTAGCGGACTATTGCCTGTATGTAATATCAATCTAACCTTGATATTTTAGTTCATAACAAAATATATGTAAGTATTGAATGGCTTCCATCTTGTTAAATCCTTATTTGAACATATTTCTGAGATATGAGCAACATATTTTTTGTTGTTTCATCATGCTTTTGAACAATAAATCGTTCATTTGAAATTACGGAGTAATTACCGCTTTTCGATACAACAATCAGCTCCTCATTTTTTATGAGCTTGTACCTCATCGATGCAGCATTAGGGTTAAGGTAGTTGCTCTGTTCTTCTTATGGACGGAATTATTTCACCCGCAGAAAATTCCCTATTGAAGATGGCATACTTAATTTTCTGGTGAGCTGTATGTAAATGTATTCACTACTTGAGAAAGTCCAATGCTCAATAATCATTGCCGCCCCTTATCTACCTGTTTTATTCAGTATTTTTTTAATGATATTGATAAAATCGTGGTCTGTTTTCTCGCAGAAAGTTATACCATTTAACTCAGCTTTCCTTGAAAGTCCGTTGCTCTCATCGGCAGACATAAGCATAAAGGTGACACCAATATTTCTCTCCTTGCAAACCTGCAATAAGTCAAGCCCTGTACCGTCCCGCATATTATAATCAGAACAAATCAAATCAACCGTTATCGTTTCAAGCATTTTTAATGCATCACAAACGCCAACGGCTTCATAAGTTTCAAATTCTTTATTTAGTAGTTCTGCTAAAAGGTGTCTGAAAATTACATCATCGTCAACAAGCAAGATTTTCTTCAAAACTACGCCTTTCTCAAAAGCTCCTTGATGATAGGTCATAAATTATCTCCCTTGTCACACCAGCGAATAATATGATTTATGATTGCCCATATGACATAAATTATTATTGCAAATATCCCTATAGGTATTAACAATATACCCGTAATAATACCGCCAATTCCTATAACCGTATATACGAAACAAGTTTTGATTTTTTTCATCTTCTTTTTTCCGATTCAAACATTTTGCCATAACTTTTATCAAGCCATGTGATTATTAGTAAGAGGTAAAGCATGTAATTCTTAATATTTATAACTCTACCACTGCACCCTAAATTTTGAATGAGTAAATCACGCAAGAAAAATATATGCTTGATTTACTCATTCGCTTTTCTTTTTTAACGAGTAGAATATGGATATCAAAATGAAAAGGAGATTTGCTATGAGTACATTATTGGAAGCAAAAGCAGTAACAAAAATCTACGGAAAAGCGGGACACCCCAGTCTGAACAAGGTGTCTTTCCGTGTATCCGAGGGAGAATTTATCGGGATTATGGGAGCATCTGGCTCTGGAAAGACCACTTTGCTTAATGTCCTTTCTACGATAGATACTCCTACGAGTGGAGAAATTTGGATTAACGGCGTGAATCTGAGAGGTCTCAATCAAACCAGTGCAGCCGATTTCCGCAAAGACAATTTGGATTTTATCTTTCAGGAGTATTTTTTGCTTGACAGCCTTACGATTCGTGAGAATATTTCTGTTCCCCTTACCCTCCAAAAACTTCCGCCAAAAAAAATCGAAAGCATGGTGAGAAGCTTGGCTGAAAGATTCGGCATAGCATCGCAGTTGGGTAAATATCCTCATGAGCTGTCTGGCGGACAACGTCAAAGAGCATCTGCCGCAAGAGCGATTGTAAAGAAACCCAGCATATTATTCGCAGACGAGCCGACAGGAGCATTAGATTCAAGCTCAGCTACCGAACTGCTGAATACCCTGTACGAAGCCAATCGTGAATTGCATACCACTATATTGATGGTTACGCATGATGCTTATGCTGCGAGTTTTGCAAGCCGCATTCTTATTTTTAAGGATGGCTGTATTATCAAAGAACTTATGAAACATGACAATAACAGGCGTGATTTCTACGAAATGATTGCTGCGGAAGTCACTAAATTAGATACGGAACGGTAAGGAGGGGCGAAAAAAATGAATAATTTGTCTATGGCATTAAGAAACTTGAGAAAAAATTTTTCGTTTTACGCCCTTTACCTGCTATCCGTATCCCTTGTTATTACGGTTTATTTTGCATTTACCTCGTTTTCGATGAACAATGTAATGCTTGAAAAAATATCGGGTGATGGGCGAGTAGAGTCTATGTGCAATGTCATTTCCATATTTCTGATAGCGTTTGTGGTCTTTTATATGTCATACTCTAATCGTTTCTTTTTAAGGCGTCGCACAAAAGAGCTTGGCATTTATGCGTTGTTAGGTTACAGGAAATCACAGATACTTTCCCTCTTAGTGTCGGAGAATATCTTAATCGGTATTGGCTCTCTCATTGTAGGTTTGGTATTAGGAGCCATTATGCACAAAAGTATTGTGTATGGGACAACCGTTCTTCTGAATTTGTCAATAGACAATTCAGAAATTCCATTCTTTAATTTGAAAGCTATTACAAACACTATTGTTTTTATTTTTTTGATAATGTGTGTGATGGCTATCTCAAACGCCCGCTTTCTTTTTAAGACTTCGCTTATGGACTTAGTTCGATTTGAAAAAAGTGCGGAAAGAAAGATGAAACTTAAGATAATACCTGCCATATTGGGATTTGTCCTCATTTTTGTCGGATATGGATTGGCATTGGATATTTTAAGAGGCTCTGCATCCTTGTGGTTTACGGTTGGATTTTACCAAACAGGGCTGCTGACCGCTATGTCGATAGTGATAGGAACAGTCCTGTTTATTGCATCCTTTCTCCCTTTTATTGTCCAGAAAAGCAAACAGCATAAAAAAGCATTTTATACAGAAAGTAAGATTGTGACAGTTCCTAATTTTATATATCGCATACGTTCCAATGCGAAAACTTTAATAATGCTTACGCTCTTATCAGCAGCAACCTTGACCGTTTCAAGCGTAATGGCACTGTCACTCTTTTATCCTATTGCCGCAGTTTCTCGAATATCTCCCTCTGAACTGGAATTTAGGATTGAAAAAGAGGGACAACTAAACGGTGTAAAACAGCTTATCAGCCAATATGTTCCAGAGGATTCTGTCACTTATACTCAGACAGATATTTTTAAGGTAACAGCATCCGCCGAAACACTTCCTATGGAATATAGTGTCGGTACTTCTAAAGGTAGTGCTGATAATGAGAACATTCTACGGAAAGAGGGTTTTGAGTGTATATCCTACTCACAATATATTTCTTTGTTGCAGGCTCAAGGAAAGAATGATATTGTTGATAAACTATCTACACTCCAAGATAACGAATGCATCTTAGTAAAATATCAGCCCAATGCCGACGGGACTGATGAAGCTGGCAGTATCTACACCTTAAACATCAATAACGGTAGATAAAGTCAATTCGATATCTTCGAAGTTTCTAAAGTTTTTTATTTTTATACTTTCAAATTTCATAATGACCTCCATCCACTATTTACTGTCCATTCTTTTTGCCACTCATTTTCATTCACTATCGCCTCAAACACAGGCTCAAGGAAAGTACATATCTCATCAATTACAATTACAAACTCAAGCGTATCATCCTTGATATTTTTCAAAAAGAATTTCCAACGATTCTGCATATCCACATCATCGGCAAGTGCGATGATTCTCTTAAAGCTATCCTTATCATAAGGCGTTCCACGCTGCTGCAAAGTTTCAAAAATTGCCGTCTGCAATCTTGCTCCATCAAAATTAAAAGTCCTTGCCAGATAATAGATGTCATAAAAATCTTTCATTCGGCTGGTCAGTTCAAAGCGTTGCAGGATAGCATCAAACTTTTCGGCAATGGTACTTTCAAGTGAGTAAGTCAGAATAACAGGAGCTTCAAAATCTGGGAGTTGTGTATGGATTTTCTGTTCCATAGCATGGGGAACAATCACATCGCCTATTCCCATATCTATATTGAAAGGAACTCGAACATTTTTTATCCTCCCGATGATTTGGGCACTGATACCGTGATATTTTCTCTGCGGTGAGATTTCTTCAAATCCGTTTGCCGTCATTTCAATATAGTCATTTCCTGTTGGAACTTTAAGGATTTCATCTATCAAAGTTTCTACCATGTTTATGGAATTTGACATATTCCTAAGAAGAAAATCCACATCAATAGTTGCTCTGCTTTCAAAGTTGGTAAGCGTATAAATAAACAGACCGCCCTTCAGAACAAGAAATTCTTTCAGTCCAGACCTTGACAGCTTACGCAAAAATTCTTCCTGCATAAAAAGCTGTAGACATTGCTGATAGCTGATACCAGACGCTTTTGCCTTATTTCGCAGTTTTGCCAGAACAGATGCTGCAATATCAGCCATTACAACCACACTCCAATCAAGTCTTTTACTTTTTTCTGAACCCTTAAAGCCTTTGCATATTGCATAAGGTTGGGAATATTTTTCTGAGGGTCTTTCACATAGCTTTGAATAGCCTTATTAAAAACTTCCTTATCCATCCTGTTCATATTCCGTAGAATATCGCAAATCGTTCGGTCGCGGTCATAGATTCTGATTTTAATATAATCAATTTCTCCCGCTGTTTCACCCAAGGTCACTAATGGCGGCTCAACACGATATGCTTTTACGAATGGATAATCAATATTTGTACGGGTTCTCGAAACATTTTTATTAATGGTAATACTCCATTCGGCAGGATTACGGTCACTGTATTTATAATAAAACAGAGCTGTTTCCATACAAAAAACTGCATCGGGGAACATACCTTTCAGAATTCGTACTTCTGGTTTAGTCATCGCTTCTATCCATGCGTAATATCCTCTTTTGACTTTTTCTATATATCCCGCTTCCATCATAGCTTGGATATCTCGATAGTACAACTTTTCTTCTTTTAACTGTGATGTGGTCATTATATAATCATATGTCGAAAAAACGCCTCTGAGAAATTTCTTATCTTCACTACTTAGCATAAATTCACCTCTGTACTAAACTCAACACTATTAGTTAAACGATTGTGTGGTTTAGTACATTATAACCTTTTTTCAAGGGGAAGTCAATGGTATCAAACCAATCAATCTCAATTATTCGTTTGTGTGGTTTAGTACAGAAAAATGAGCTTGTCTAAACGAATTTAGCCAAACTCATTTATTCATGCTTCATAATTACAATAGACATCCTCGTCAGCTACCGTATAGAGATTTATCCATCTCGGAGTGCCGCAAAGCTCGATAAAATAAGGCTTTCTGCCACCTTTCTTGTACCTATCCTCATCCCATTTTCCAATTCTTTCATAGCTCACAAAGCTATGTACAAGCAAGCCGAAGGTACTGGGCTTGTCCGCATAAGGCTCAATATGGAACATTTCTGTACACAATGTAGGGACGGAAGAGTCGGTTCATTGATGTTGAATATAAGACTCTGTTTTTTATAGAGTAAGGTCCGCCAATTATCAAATCATCTTATACACTGAGGGAAAACAAAGTTTTAACGCAGAAAGAATCGGGACAACGGTTGTGCGTTACCGTCGCTTCCGTGTCTATGTATGAACGCGATTCCTGACGACCGTCATATGAAGTTCTCATAAGATACGTTGACGTTTTCAACATCTCGGCAGATTTTATTCCGAGTACCGCAAAGCTGCGGACGATTATACTGAATTTTCGGAATAATTGGCACAGTATGTAAGTAAAGAAGGGCATCCGCCTGTGACATACGCCCTCCAATGGGACTTACCGATAGACAGCCCGCCCGATTCATAAGTTTACAGCAATTAGCCGCTTCACCTTGTCACGTGGCGGCTGTTTCTGCGTCTTATCATTATCTTTGCTGCCGATGGCGTATCAGAGACCGTAAAGGTATCGAATACAGGGGCTGCCTCCGCTTGCAAAATCAGCGGATACGAAACGACTTGACGCTTCTTTCCTTAACCGTATCGCCCTCGTTCAGTTCTCCGAACAAAAGCGGCGATTTCGGATTATGTCGGCTGTGGTTCCTCTCCAAGGACGCCCTGCTGTGATTGGCGTAGCAGTACACGCAGCCGTTTCGGCAGGTGTTGTACGCGCCTATGTCAACCGCCATCGCGCAGCCGCAAAGCTTCCGCTGGTTTCTGTCAGCGTCAATATTCAGCTCAAAGCCGCCGATTTTCTCAAGACGCTCCCTGTCGATACAGTGCGCGCGGCGCACTCCCAGCCCGCCAAAATCCTTTTCCTCGGCGCAGGTGTCGAGGCATATGCCGTATTTTTGCGCAGTTCGGGCAAAGCCCGCCATAAGCTCATACTGCCGTTCTTCGTCGGGCGGATATATATGGAGCGGCTTGATGTTGTTTTTTATATTTCTGTATAAATCGAGAAAGCTGATTATGCATTTTTCGGTGAAGGGCGCAAGCCGTGAGGCAAGCGCCTCAAAATATTTCAGATGGTATTCTGCGGTGTATTTTTCGTTCAAAAAAACGGGGTCGTATCTCCAAACCACCCGCTCGCGTCCTATTTCCTTTGAAAGTCGGCAAAATAAAGGTATAAGCTTTTCTTCCTTGGACGGAAGCCCTGCCTCCGCGTCGCTGCCGTAGGCATTGAGCGTAAATTGAAAATAGTAGGGATATTTTTCAAGCGCGTCCAGTCCCGACAGCATGGGCGCGGGATTTTTTGTCCAAAAAACAATGCCGTCAACGACCTTGGGCGAAAGGTCGATTCTGCTCACCTGATGAGGATTCATAGGGTTGCGCACCAAAACATATTCCTCCTTCAGCCTGTTAAAAAACCACTCCGAGTAGTAAGAGGGAATATCGGTTCTTCTGCTCGCGCTGATCAGCATTTTTTATATTCGCCTCCCCTCGGTCCTTCTGCGAAGAAGCACCACGCACTCTATGCTTCCCGTCCACGGAAACATATCCACAGGTCTGCACTTGTCCATTTTATAGCCCCTTTGTGTCAGATATTTCAAATCAGCGGCAAGGGTTTCGGGATTGCAGGATATATAAACCACCCGTTCGGGCGCAAGACTTGAGAGCGCCTCCAAAAATTCCCTGCTGCTTCCGCTGCGCGGCGGGTCTGTAAACACCACGTCGCAGCCGCGCCCCTCCGAAGCCGCGCGCAGCATAAATTCCCCGGCGTCGCCTTGGAGGTATTTTACGTTTTTGCAATTATTAAGTCGTGAATTAATTTGCGAATCTCTCACTGCGTCGGCATTCAGTTCTATTCCCGTAACGCTTTTGGCATGGCGCGACGCAATGATCCCGACAGTTCCTATTCCGCTGTATGCGTCGATTACCGATTCGCTGCCGTTTAATCCCGCATACTCGATCGCAAGAGAATAGAGCCGCTGTGTCTGCGCTGAATTTACCTGATAAAAGGATTTGGGCGAGAGCTTAAAGCGGCAGCCGCAAAGCTCGTCCTCAATGAAGCCCTTTCCGTAAAGCACCTGCTCATAATCTCCCAAAACCATGCTCGTCCTGCGGCTGTTAAGATTTGCCACAATCGTCGTGATTGACGGGTGCGCCGCAAGGAGCGCCCTGACGAAATTGTTTTTGGAGGGAAAAAGCTTGTCCGCCGTCACCAAAACGACCATTATCTGACCTGTCGCGTGAGCCGTGCGCACCAGAATATGGCGCAGGAAACCGCGCCCCGTATCCTCGTTATAGGGCGTATATTTAAAGGATTTCATAAGGGAGACTACCGTTCGGATTATCGAATCCGCCTCCGCGTTGTCAATCAGACAGCTTTCAACGTCCACCACGCGATGCGTGCCCGCCTCGTAGGTTCCCGCGTATATTTCGCCTCTCCTGCCGCCGCTTATGACCGCATGAACCTTGTTTCGGTAATGATAGGGATTCTCCGCTCCCACAATCGGCAGAACCTTTCCGAACGGTCTTATCAGCCTCTCAACTTCACTCTGCTTTCGCGCAAGCTGTTCGCCGTATTCCGTGTCCATATACGCGCAGCCGCCGCAGAGCGCGGAATGTCTGCATTTGCTCTCCGCCGCCGCATTCCCCTGCGCGGAGTATTTTTTTATACTGTTCAAAATCAAATTCCTTTCATATCAAATTCGGGGATAAAGCTTTCAAGCGCCGTTTCGCCCTCCTGAATAAAGCCGTTTTCGATTCCCAGCGAAATCGCGTAATCCACGAGGCTGTCGTACTCGCCGTTGGTCACTCTGCGCGCAAGCTCGGGATAACGTTCCCCGATTTCGGGCATCGGCGTATACTGGTTCATAATGCTTATATAAATTTCGCTGCCGTAGGTTTCGTGCAAATAACGCAGAACCGCCTTTGAATCCTCAAGCCCGTTCGGCAGAAGAAGGTGCCTTATGATAATGCCGCGCAGCATTATTCCCTCCTCAACCGTTTCGCCCGCCTCGGCAAAAACGGGGTCGCCCGCCTGACGGACCATTTCGGCAATCGCCGCCTTGGCAGTATCGGGATAATCGGGAGCGCCCGAATATTTTTCGGCAAGCTGCGGGCTGAAATATTTCATATCGGGAAGGTAAACGTCCGCAAGCCCGTCAAGCATTTTAAGAGTCTCGGGCGTTTCGTAGGCGGAGGTATTGTAAACAATGGGAATTGCCAGCCCGTTTCGGCGCGCGGCGGAAATTGCTTTTGCAATCTGCGGCACAAAATGCGTCGGCGTAACAAGATTAATATTGTTGGCTCCGCGCTCCTGCTGCTCAAGCATTATGTCGGCAAGCCGCCCGACGCTTATTTCCTTTCCGACCGCGCCGTTTGCTATGCTGCGGTTCTGACAGTAGACGCAGCGAAGCGGACAGCCCGAAAAAAACACCGTCCCCGAACCGCGCGTTCCCGATATGCAAGGCTCCTCCCACATATGCAGCGACGCACGCGCCGCCCTGACGACGGCGCTCTCACCGCAGAAGCCTCGCTCTCCCGCGCTTCGGTCCGCGCTGCACGCTCTCGGACAAAGCCTACAAGCTCTCATTTTCCCTTACCGCCCTTATGTCCTCCATTATCTCGCGCTGCCTGTCCCCGACAAGGAATTTCGACGCGTAATAGGTATACAAATCGCAGCCCTCGTCGTTTATATAGCTCACGGCATAATAATTTACAGAAAGCTCCGTTACAAACATAACAAGCTCCTGCTCCTCCCCGAATACCTTAAGTATGAAATCAAAGGAATTTGAAAGGTATTCCGAAGCGGTTTTAAGAACCTCCTCGCGTTCGTTCTTAATACGCTCAAAATCCTTCTTAATTCCCGCGAACGCCTCCTCCGTAACGGGATTGTGCTCGGAGCCCGCGCCAAAGCGCAGCGCGGCGTCGTCCACATAGCGTATCGCTCCCTGCATAGCCGTCAGAGCGTTGCCCGAAACAGCGTTGGCGGCTATTTTGCGGCGCAGCCTCTCCCTTGCGTCGTCCGTGACCTTGTTTGCGTCCGTGCGGATATTCTCGCTGCTTTTTTCGTATATTTCCATTGTTTCCTTAAGCATATCAAAAATATTGCTCACATATCTTGTCTGCAAATCCGCCTCCGCAAAAATTGTCGTCAGACCGCTCAGCAAATGCGCGATAATACTGTAACGCTCGTCAAACGAAGCCGACTTAAGCCTGTCCCGGATCTCGTCCGAAAGCCTGCCCTTAAGAATATCGTCTATCCCGTAATCGGCTCTGTATTTGTTGTAAAGGTCGTAATAATTCGCAAAATCCAAGGCGATTGACGGGTGCTGTATATACTCGAGAGCAAGCTCGTAATCGACCTTTATCCCCAACTTTTCGTAGGCGGTTATAATTACGGACAAGTCCTCCCAGCCCCTTGCGGTGACAAAAACCTTGCCGTCAGCGGTAGTCCTCACATCGTAGAAGCGGTCTTTTTTCAGCTCAAGATACGACATAATCGAGCCGTGTATTTTACTTTTGTAGGCGTACTCCTTCCAAACCTCGTAGTCGGGCTCCACGTCGATACGCTTCACGCGGTCAAGCGTAACAATGTCAAATTCACGCACGGACTTGTTGTATTCGGGAGGATTTCCCGCCGCCACTATTATCCAGCCCTCGGGCACCCTGTGGTTGCCGAAGGTTTTGCACTGGAGAAACTGGAGCATGGTCGGAGCAAGCGTTTCGGAAACACAGTTGATCTCGTCTATGAAAAGAATACCCTCGGACAAATTGCTTTTGGATATTTTATCGTAAACGGAGGCTATTATCTCGCTCAGGGTATACTGAGTCACGGAATAGCTTTCCTTATTGTAATACATTTTTTCTATATAAGGCAGTCCGACCGCGCTCTGCCTCGTATGGTGCGTTATCGTATATGACACCAACGCTATATTGCACTCCTCCGCGACCTGCTCCATTATCGCGGTTTTGCCGATTCCGGGAGGTCCCATCAGCAGTATCGGCCTCTGCCTGACTGCGGGAATCGCATATTCCCCCTGAGGGTTCCTCGTAAGATACGCTCTTATGCTGTTGCGTATTTCGTCCTTAGCTTTCTTTATATTCATCCGTTTAATCCTTTCAATTATATTTCCAGCTTAATCGCCCACGGCGGCGCTCCCGTATCGTCGTAATCCTCCTTCAAAAAAACAAACGCCGTTTCGTATGGAGGCATTTTGCGCGGATATTCCCCTCTCCCGTCGGTAAAATAAATAAGCCCCTTGAGCTTTGAAAACTCTCCGTTTTCCAGCAGCTTACCGACATATTCAAAAACAGGTCGAAAATCCCGTGCCGCCCCTACCC
>JAMPDT010000086.1 GCA_023665525.1 Butyrivibrio sp.
ATACTCTGTCCGCAGCTTCAAGCTGCGCCGTTTCCGTTTCCTCCTCGGGCGAAACGGAAACCTCTATAACCTCCACATCGGAACGGGGAGGCTCGGACTCATTGAGAGCCTCGGAAGCCGCCGGCACTTCGGGAGCGATGAGAGCCTCGGGAGCCGCCGACACTTCGGGAGCGATGGGAGCCTCAGGAGCCGCCGACACTTCGGGAGCGACGGAAGTTTCGGGAGCCGCCGACTCTTCGGGAGACTCGGGAACTGCCGACTCCTCGGAAGGCTCGGGAGCGTCCGATGTATCGGAAGAAGCCGAAATACCGTCCGAAGCGGCGGAGGGCTTGAGCGCCTCGGGAGCCTTGGGGCTTTCAGAAAGGAGTGAAGCCGCCTGTTTTTTCTTACGGCGCCCCGAAACGGCAAGGGTAACGATAAGCGCGGCAATAAACACCGCCGTGCAGGCGAGCGTAACATAAAGCCCCTCCCTAAAGCCGGGCGTAACGTAGCTCATTTCAATCGTATGCTCTCCCTCCGAAAGCTCGAGCATAATGAACAGACCGCACCATTTCTGCGGCTCTATTTCGCGTCCGTCAAGCTTAACCGTCCAGCCCTCCGCATAGGGAACCGTAATCAAAAGCTTCGACGCTTTTTCGAGGCTTATTGTTCCTTTAAGGTAGTCGTCCCAGTATTCCCTGACCTGAAGCTGGTTAGCGGCAAGCAGATTATAGGTGTCCTCCAAAACCGTATTGTCTATGGAGGCGGCATACATACTCGCGGAAACCTCATCGGGCTTCTTCGGAGTTATCTCGACGCGGACGCTCGCGCCCTTCTTTAACTCTCCCAAATCTATAATGCACTGGCTCCGATTGCCCGTGTAGACAAGCTCGCCGTCAACATACGCCTCCAGCTTCTGCATATCGGAAACAACGGGCTGGAAAAGGAATTCCTCGTCCCGCTCCAAGACGCAGGTATAGACCAAAAGCCCCGTTTGCCCGTTATTGTCCTCCGCAAGCTTAAGGCTCCTGCCGCTGAAAATATCGCTGCCCGTGATATTTCTGCTCAGTATATTCATCGACTCAAAGGGATTGTCGGCAAGCTCAAACTCCTGCGCCGCAAGAGCGTCGGGTATCGTATAGCCGACGGAAAGCGCGTACTTGTTGCGGTATATGCCGACCTCGCCCTCCGTGCCGACATACTCGTAGGCGGTCGAATTAACGTCGTAATATCTTGCGTAATAGTACCGAACGCCCAAAAGCATATCCATAAACGCGTTCTCTCCGAAGTACATTACATTGTTGGTTCCGCCCGTAGCGCCCGTGCGGCAGTAGAAAAGCGTCTGATCGTAATTGTTGAAGGTGTTGAAAAGCGACATTGCCTTTATATCGTAGAGCGTCGCCTCGCTCACAACGGACTGGTGCCCGATGCTCTTCATAAAGTCGCAATATTCCTTTATTTTATCGACGGAAAGCTCGTCAAGCCCGATATAGTCCGCCTCGTTCTCGAAATATTCCTCCCCGGGATTGTACACCTCGTCCAGCTTTTCGCGGTAATAGCCCTTTTCCTTGCGGGAATTAATCGCTTCAAAATCCGCCATATAATGACCGTAATCCCCGATAACGCTGCTGCTCACCGTAAAAATACCCAGCACAAGCATAGCAATCAGCTCTATATAGACAAAAATCTGCGATATTACGAATTTAGCCCTTCCGTGCGCAAAAGCAAGTATCAGCGCGTAGGCAAGCGCAAGCCCCGCCGTTATCGCCGCCTGCATAATCAGATCGTTGTTAAAATAAGCCAGCGCGCCAGCGCCCGCCGTCAGAAGCCCGAACGCCGCAAAAATCGAACGCTTCTTGATTCTCTTTTTGCTCTGCACGCAAATCTCGAACGCCATTTGCAGAAGCAGGAAGGTTATCAAAAAAGAAAACCTGTTGGGTATTCCCGTCTGCTCGTGAAAGCCGTGCCATATAAAATTGAGCGGCTTGAAATTGAGGCTGAAAATCATAATCGCCAGCAGTATGAAGTTGCGGATTTTTTTACTCGGCTTCACGCTGCCCGCCGTAAAATACACAAGCGAAAGCAGGAGCGCGAAAACGCTCATAAACAGATTGGCGTACTGCCTGTCAAAGCTGATACCTATCTGCGGGACCCCGATAAGAAAGTTGGAAAGGCTCTCGGCGTAGCTGCCGTAAAACTCGTGCTTCGGAAGAAGCTCTCCCGAAATATACGTGCTCTGCACCCCTCCGAAGGACGGAAGCAGAATCACCGCGCTTATGCCGATTGCAAGAAGCGAGCTTAAGCCCACCCATACAAGCTTTTTGGCAAAGTCCCCGAAGCTTTTGAAATTGTAGGTAAAAAAATACAGGAATATGAAAATACAGCTCATATAGCCTATAAAATAGCTTGTGATAATGAGCAGCGAAAGAAACAGCGTGTACCAGTACCATTTCGGGTTCCGATCCCTCATAAGCAGGTCAAGCCCCATGATCACAAGAGGGAACAGGAGCACGCCGTCGAGCCACATTATGTTCCACGCGTAGCCGACCATAAAGCCGCAGAGCGCGTATATGGTTGAAAAGGATACTATCCTGCTGCACTTTGCCTTGGGAAAACGGTTCTTTAAAAATACCGAGAACGTACCTCCGCAGAAAGCAAGCTTAAGCACAATAAGAAGATTCGCCGCATAGACTATCCTGCTCTTTCCGAAAAGCAGAATAATAAAATTAAGCGGAGAAACAAGATAATACGAAAATACTGCCCAAAAGTCATAGCCCATGCTTCCCGTCAGCGAATAAAATATGCTTTTGCCGTCAGTAATCACGTCATAGTACGCATTGAGAAAAGGAACATATTGCTCAAAGCAGTCGTTGGCAACAAGTCCCACATCGCATAACAAAAATGCAATTAATGAAATTAGTCCCACTATTGCGAATGGAACTAAAGTACTGATAATAACATGTTTGATTTTTTTCATCTATACATCTCCAACAGTCTTATCATCAAGCGTCGAAGCAAGCTTATACTGATTGCGCCCGTTTTCCTTTGAATAGTAAAGCGCCTTGTCAGCCATCATATAAAGCTCGGAATATTCGCCGACGCCGACGGTCGTCGAAATACCCACGCTCACGGACAAGCCGACGGATTTGCCCTCGTGCTCAAAGGTCATATGCATTTTGGAGCATAAATCCGCCGCAAGCGCCTCAAGCTCCTCCTCGCTTTTATAATCGGCAATAAATACAATAAATTCATCTCCTCCGTATCTTCCGAGATACGCCCCGTTGAAAACGACCCGCATCGCGCCCGCAAGCGTTTTAAGCGCCTCGTCTCCCGCAAGGTGCCCCAGCGTATCGTTCACGTTTTTGAAATTGTCCATATCTATTATGAAAAGCGCGCCCTCGGCGTCGGAGGGCTTGTTGCTGACAAATTCGTCAACAATCCCGTCGAAGGTCCTCCTGTTGTAAAGTCCCGTAAGTCCGTCCCTCTTGGCAACGGTGCTTATAGCCTCCTTCTCGCGCTTCTCGTCGTAAAGCTGCTGCACGAATTTCTTTTTATGCTCCTCGTCGTTATGTATCTTCTGCATCAGGCTCTCGTACTCCGCCTTCAAGGCGTTGGCTTTGACAAGGTTCGCCTTAACGATATTAAAGGATTCCGCAAGCTGCGTCATCTCGTCCTCATTGTTGAACTTTAAGTCGGACATATCGCAGTAGCCCTCCTTAAAAATCCGCGCCCACTCGCAGGTATCGGCTATGGGCTGCGCTATTCTTTTTTTGACATATACGACAAAATAAAGAGACACCGCGAAAAAGGCAATGAAGAAAATAATCATTATTACCTGCGAAAAGGTCGCCCTGCCGTTAAAGCGTCCGTACTCACCGTCGCCCTCCTCCGCAATCGAATCGTAGACGGATTTGATCCCGTCGTTTACAATATCCATATGGGACTTGAGGGCATTTTTGTATACGTCCCTTATGTCCTCGGCGTTATCCGTTTCGAGTATGCTGTTTAGGGACGCGGAGATAACCGTAAGCTCCCCGTTTATTTCCTCGACCTCGCGCCTCTGCCCGTCCTCAAGACCGAATCTTGCGGAATGCAGAGCCTTCAAATCGTCGCGGAACACGGAGAAGGCTTCCGAAACCGCCCTGCCGTTGCTTTCCGTGCAGTCGCTTATGTATTTATCGACAGCCTGTGAGAATTTGCTCGCGGAAATGTGCAGGCTTACCGTCAAATGACAGCTCTGCGTATAAAACCTCATTTTTTTCTTATAGCTTCCGATGGTAAAAATAATCGTAAAAAGAATAACCGCAAACAGAACGAGCATAAAAATAAGCATTGCCGTCGTTTTAAATTTAATTGAACGCCTGTTGTTTATCATAACTCGTCCTCTACTCTCCGACCCCAACAAAGTCCGAACTCCCACATACGTATATCCCTCTCTTGGATTATACTACTTTTTGGAACGGCACGCAACATAAAATGTTACTCACGCCTCATTTGTTTTATTTATAAAATCCGTGAATGCCGCCCAGAATTCCTCGGGCTTCTCATACATGGAATCGTAGGTCGCGTCCTCTATGACCGTCATCCGCTTGTACGGCGACGAAAGCCGCTCCATATATTCCTCCGCGTCCTTGTACGGATAGCGGTAATCCCAGTTTCCCGTGATAAACATCATCGGAACCTCGTATTTTTTATCCTCGTCAAAAAGGTTCACGCCCTTTAGGTACTCGTTAAGCTTATAGCTTATTTTGGGACCGCTCATAAGGATCCTCAGATCCACCATATCGTAAAGCGGGTTGGTTGGGATTTTTTTCATAAGAAGCTTGTCCGTGCCGCTCGCGATATTGTATTTGCCGAGCAAAACGTTAAGCTTGGTGGTCTGCTTTTTGGTGAGCCTGTCCCTGTAAAAGGTCCCGCCGCTGGCGTCGTACAGCTTGTCCACGGCTCTCGCGTCACGCTTGCAGCCCGCGGACAGCGCAAGCTCCCTGACCCTTGCGCACCTCGTCCTTGCGACGTTCACCATATCAACGATCTGGCTGTTTCCTATGTAGCCCGCAACGAGGCTTGGGTTTTCGCGCACATAGCGTATCGCGGGGACTGTTCCCCAGTTATGCGCCATTATGTATATTTTTTTATTGTACCGCTCATAAAGCATACGAACGATTGCGTCAAGGTCTCGGTAAATATCCTCGTAGCAGACAAGCCCGTCGGGACTTTTGTAATAGGTCCTCCCCGCGCCCCTTTGGTCGTAAAAAATCCAGTTGTAAAGCTTCTCGGTGTAGCCCGCTATTTCCCAGCCCACCAGCGTTTCGGCAAGCCCGGGACCTCCGTGTACATACAAAATCACGGGCAGCTCGAATCCCGCCTCATATTCTGTAAAAAAATGCTCCGTCCCGTTTATCTCAATGTATTCCGTCTTTTCCATAACAAAAACACCCCGTTCGTCCGTTCTTTTCCGATTTTACCACAGCGCCCGCAATAATTCATTATTTTTTCAGAAAAATTATAAATTTTTTATGAGTTGTTCATACTTTCGACGCATTTAAGGTTTATCATAAATAGCGTACCAAACATTCAAGAAAAAGATTATCCTTTTTCTTCATTCCTATCCGGCGGTCTTATGTATTAAGACCGCCCTCCTTTAATGTTTATTTTTAAATTCGGAGGTAATAAATTTATTATGAGAATATACAGACATATCGCCGTAGCTCTTGCCGCAGCCTTCGCCGCGCTTTCGCTTCTGACGTCGGGCTGCGCCGAGACAGAACGCGGCGACGGTACGGTTACGCTCACGGTATACGACCAAAGCAGTATGTTTTCGGGGGAGATGACGGGGTGGTTCGCCGAGGTCCTGAAGGACAGGCTTAACGTAAGGCTTAATTTCCGAACCTCCTCCGACGAGGGCTTCAACGCCTACGTCGAGGCGGGAACGCTTGGCGACATAATAGTTTTCAACAGCGAAGCAAGCTACATTACCGCAAAGGACGCGGGGCTTTTGGCGGACTGGGAGCAGGACGGTCTTTTGGAAAACTGCGGGCAGTACATCAGGGAGCATTACGCCGAGGCGCTCGACAAGGCGAGGAAGCTCGATTCCGAAAACAGGCTTTACGGCATTTACGGCAATATATGCAAGGGCGTGGACGGCCACGAGGATTTCTACAACTGCTTTTACATAAGGTGGGACTTATACGCGAAATTAGGCTATCCCGAAATAAATACGCTTGAGGATTTCGTGCCGCTGCTTTCGGATATGGTGAAGCTCGCGTCCGAGGGCTCCGAAGCGACCGTATACGGCGTTTCCTCCTTCAGCACATGGGACAGCACCATGCTCGATATGGTGCGCGCGACCGCAGGTCTTTACGGCTACACCGATTTCGGCTTCGGAATGTACAATCCCTCGACGGGAGCCTACGAGCCTTGCACGGACGAAAACGGCATATACGTGCGCTGCCTTAAATTCTACAATTCCCTGTACCGCGCGGGGCTTTTGGATCCCTCCTCGGAATCCCAAAGCTACACCATAGCCCAAAAGGACTACGGCTCGGGCAAGGCTGTTATGGGAATGTACAAGTATATCACCGACCCCTACAACACGACGGCGAGGCTTTCCAACGGGAAATATATGGTTCCCATTGCTGCAAAGGATTTTTGCAACCTTGCCGATGAATACAGCCCCTACGGACATAACGTCATATGGAGCGTTTCCTCCAAATGCCAAAACCCAGAGCTTGCCATGCGGCTTATCGACTGGCTTTACTCTCCCGAGGGCGTTCTCACCAATCTCTACGGTCCCAAGGACGCGACATGGAGCTATGACGAGCACGGCGCTCCGTATATAACGGAATTGGGCTACGCCTGCCTTAACGATGACAGCACGGTCATGCCCGAGGGCTATACGGGAGCCTACAACACGGGCTATTCCATGTTCGGCAGTATGTGCCTGTCGCCCGATTCGGCGCTCGATGAGAGCGGCCGCTCCTATAACCTGCTCACATGGGAATCCGTCCGTAAAAGCGACTGGTATTCCGAAAACACGGGCAGCTTTGAGGACGCGATAAGCGACTGGAGGGAGCATACGGGCGCAAAGGACACGGACGAATATATAGAAAACAACGGCTTCACGATTCTTCCGTCGTCGGACTTCGTAACCGGCGAGCTGCCGTCGGAGCTTTTTCTCACAAGCAGCGAGCTGTCGGGCGATATATGCAACAACTCGTGGCTCGCGATATACGCCGAGGACGACGAGGAGTTCGACCGCGTGATAAAAACCATGCGCGATACCTGCGCCTCCCGAAATTCCTACGGCGAGATTATGAAATTCTATGAGGATATGATTAAAAAATATGAGAGCTCCGTCAAATAAGCTTCCAAAAAAGTCCCGAGACCTTATTGCAGGCTCGGGACTTAAACCCTATTATTTCCCATTATTATTTCCTGAAATAGAACCAGTACGCGGCGGCAGCGGCGGCAAGAATCAGAATAACTGCGATAACAACAAAGACCGCGCGGTGGTGCCGTACCACCTCGACCTTGTCCTCAAGATTTTCGGAAACGCTTATGGTAAGGCGGTCAACCGTATTGCGGTCCCAAAGCAGGATACCCGCAGCCTCGCCCCTTTTTTTGGCGGAGGAAAGAAAGGAGCTGTTGGTCACAAACACTGCCTTGTCGTAGCCCGAGGAGGCCTTTTCCAGCTCGTCAATCGCCTTTTCCCCTATCGCATCTATATCATAACGGCATTTAAAGCAATATTTTTCCCCGTCCTTTTCGGCGGTAATGTCGATGTTCTTCGACTGCTCTCCCGTTTCCTTAACATTCGCGTAGCCAAGTCCTTTCAACAGCTTTACCACGATGGGCACAAAATTATTTTTGTCGTTGATAATCATTTTAACCTCCTCGTATCCGTATCAGGGTATCCTCACCCGAATTTAATATACAGTATGTTTTCAGTTTAACACATAATTCCCGTTTCGTCACTATTTTTATGCTCCGAAAAATTCTTTATATTGACTATGACACCCTTTCAAGTTAGAATAATACTATCAAGAATTTCGGAGGCATATCATGGCTGCAAACAATAATCTTATAGAATTGGAAGCCGGCAAGCTGCTTGTGAGCAACGGCGACGATATAGAATATATTTATCTCCTCGTTAAAGGAAAGATGACGGCATACGCCGCCTACGGCAATTATACCTTGGTTCCCGGCTCCATTGTCTGCGCCGTGGACGGATATTACGGAATCGGCATATTCAACTATGTGTCGGCGGAAAGCTGCGTCCTCGAACGCATTCCCTACACGGGGGTTTCCGATATTGTTTCGATATGCGAAAGATACAACAGCAAATCGGGCAGAATCGTTTCGGTTTCGCTAAAATTTGTTTCGGAGCTTATAGGCACCTACATTTCGCTTATTGTGAAATGCAAAAAAAACGACGCCTCCTTCTCGCCCGACAGCCGTATTCCCAAATGGGAGCTTGACAAATTCAACGGCTTCGGCACTGTTCCCTCCGAAGTATCGGACCGTTATTTTATGTCAAACACCGCAGTTGCCGCCGCCGAGATAGCCGCCGCCGCGCGCTTTGCGACGACGCTTAACGACACCTGCCTGCAAATGGCAACCTATCTCGGAATAGATATGGACTATGTCGAGCCCGAACCCGAGCCTGAGCCCGAGCCCGAACCCATAGTTTTGGAGAACATAGGCGAGGGCTTCGACGATGCGGCGATTGCCGCGCAGCTTAAGGGCTCGCTCGGCAAGATCATCTCCTATTCGGGAATGCCCGAGGAGGACGCCAAGGCTTACTCGGCGCTCATAAAGGAATTTAAAAACAGCTCCAACAAAAGCGGCACCGACGATGCCGCCCGCAGGCTGCGCAAGGAGATTACCGACGGCTTCTACAAGCTTTATCACGCTGTTTTTCTCAAATCGCTTGAGGGATCCGATGTGCCAGCCTACATCAGTATGTTTCTTAATTTCGGCTATATAGACGAGGAGCTTATAAGCGCCGCCAACTGCTCGGCGCTTTACCGCGCTTCTCAAAATACGGATAAGATTTTTTCCAACGAGCACGTATTTACGATCTACCGATGGCTTAAGCTTGTGTACAACGAGGAAAAAACTCCCTCACGCAACAGTTTTGACCAAAACTACGAGGATTATGTAAGGGAGCAGGCGCGTCTAGGCAATCTTGACGCAAAGGAGGCAATGGCTGACCGCGAAGCAAAGCTTGATTTTGAAATTCAAAATATGTTTTCGCATTGCAACAAAATGGCATGCGGACACATCAGCTCTTTCGTGCCCATCCTTTCCGAGGAGACAATGCTAAAGCCCGCGGACTCGATGTTTACCTCGACTGCCGCGATAATGAAAGTCATAAACGACACAAGGGCGATAGATTATTCGCTTTTTTACCGTTCCACGGTCTACATGAACGAAAAACTCGGCATAACCCGCGAGTTTATGTATACCGAGGTCATACCCGATTTCATACTTATGCCCTGCGTCGGCACATACGGCGTAATGTGGCAGGAAATCGAGGGCCGCAACAGGCTTTCGCCCGCCCGCTGTATGCTTCCGATACTTTGCTCGGGAAAGCTTGATTCCATTATGCTCAATCTTTTCGGGCGCTTCAGATGGGAGCTTTGCAAGCGCATACAGGGACAGTACTGGAACGTGCTCGCGGAGAAATCGCTTACCTCC
This sequence comes from Butyrivibrio sp., assembly GCA_023665525.1. Classification (GTDB taxonomy): domain Bacteria; phylum Bacillota; class Clostridia; order Lachnospirales; family Lachnospiraceae; genus Eshraghiella. The sequence goes on from JAMPDT010000086.1 coordinate 9,679, forward strand.
GAGTACTACGACTATCTGCAATTTTACAAAAAGAACCACGAGCTTACGGAGACTGCCAAGGAAAAAATCAAATCCGCCCTTACCTCCTCGCGCAACAATTACAGTCTTGTGTTCGCCAAGGATTACGAGCAGTGGGTGGTCTACGAATCCCTCGGCTCAAGCAGGCTTAACAAGGTATCGCGCCTTATTTTTGCCAAATACTGCCCCTTCAACAAATCCATACGGCAGAATTTACAGGCAAATCCCGCCTACACAAGGGACTTTGAGCTTTTCGAGCGTCAAAGACATCCTCAAAAAAAGCGCATAGACACCATATGCCGCACCCTGGAGGCAAAGGGGCTTGAAATTCCGCAGGAAATCGCCGACGCAAGAGAGTATCTTTCGAGGTAGCAATAGGGAGAAACCAAGCGCAGCCGAAACAAAGCAAAAAGCCCTCCTCCCCGACGCGCTTGGACGGCTTTGCTTAAATGTGCCGAAATAAGCCGTACCGACGGCTTGCTCGCAATGCAAAAGGCGTATTCGCGCTCAAACGGCGGCAGTGTTTTTCTTGCGTTCACGGTTACGTACATCATAGATCTTTTTAGGAATCAAACAGACCTTGAAACCTCGTTTTGTCTGCTCGAAAAATATATCCGTACCCTTTCGCTTTCGGATACGGAGCGTTCCGAGGCGTACACGGTCGCGTCGGTGCTAAAGCTTATTTTTGCCGGCGAACGCGCCGAGGTCATAGAAAAGACGGTGGATTTATGCACAGTGTGGATATGCAACCGGAAAATTCTAAAATAGAAGTTACCAAGCACCCCTTGCTCACATATCCAGCCGCCCGGAAAGTTCAATGTACTTCACATATAAAGAGAATATGAAATCATCTCCTGCTCCAACTTTATATTTTTCTGAAGCATTTCTTTCACCGTCTCTCCATAGTATAGGTTGCTCTTTAGTCCCTGAGCCCGGCTTACGTCATTATCAGTCAACTGTTTTAATGCTTTTACATATCTTGGATCGTTTAGTTCTTTCTTACTCATATGCCACAATTCAAAAGGAATTCCCGTTGTGCTGCACAAATGCTGATGAATCAGGAAACCGCCTATGTCAATATCGCCAAAGTGCCA
>JAMPDT010000087.1 GCA_023665525.1 Butyrivibrio sp.
GTTCTCAAGGCAAAAGCTGTCAAAAACCTTGGCGTCCTTAATTTTTTTGATAAGTGTATCCGTGTTTCTGCGTTTCAAAGTCATACCTTCCCGCAAACAAGCAACTATATTTTTATATATAACACAATTTACGGATAAAGAAAAGAAAATTTTATTTTTCACGCCTCGCCGAATAAAGGGGCGGCTCAATAGGGCTGAACAGTCGTGAAGCCCAATTTTTAACCGTTAAGCGTTCTGCTCTTGCAGCTCTGACATTCGCGCATAGATACCGCCCTTTGCTTTAAGCTCTTTGGGCGTACCCTGCTCGGCAACCTTGCCGCCTTGCAGTACAACGATTTTTTCCGCGCCGTCAACCGTTCTCATTCGGTGTGCGATTATAAGCACGGTCTTGTCCTTTATAAGAGCCGACAGCGCCGTTTGAACTTCCGTTTCGTTTTCGGCATCGAGCGACGCGGTCGCTTCATCCATTATGACGATGGGCGCGTCCTTGAGCATAGCCCGCGCTATCGAAATTCTCTGACGTTCGCCGCCCGACAGCATAGATCCGTTTTCGCCTATGACCGTGTCATATCCCTGCGGCAGCTTGCTTACAAACTCGTCGCATTGCGCTTCGCGCGCCGCGCGCAAAACCTCTTCGTCCGCCGCGTCTTTCCTGCCTATGCGGATATTTTCCATAACCGTATCATTGAAAAGCGTAACGTCCTGAAACACTATCGAATAGGCTTTCAAAAGCACTTCGGGATCGACCGTTTTTACGTTCACGCCGCCGACAGTTACAGCTCCGCCGGTCACGTCCCAAAACCTTGCCGCAAGCTTCGCCGCCGTAGATTTACCGCCGCCGCTTTCGCCTATGAGCGCGGTTACTTCTCCTTGCTTTGCCGTAAACGACACGCCGTCCAAAACCGTTTCTCCGTTCTCGTTGTATGAAAAGCCTACGTTCTTAAATTCAATATCATAGCCGTCGGGATTAAACTCCGTACTGCCGCCGAGTTCCTCGGTATTTTCCGCTTCATTCATTCGGTTTATGTTTATCTGCAAAGAATTCATAGCCGCAAGGTTGACAAGCGATCCCGACATAGGCTCGTAGATACGCGATACTGCAAACAAGAACATAAAGAACGTAATGAGCGACAGCGTTCCGTTTATTAAAAGCATACCGCCGACAAGGGCAGCCGTCGCTATACCGAGTTTTAATATCATCTGCGCCGGAACAACAAACATTGCCGTACCGAGCTCGCTCTTAATATGCCGCCCTTCAGCTTTGTCTATCTTTTTAAACAGTCCGTCCAAGTATTTCTTTTCGGCGTTATTCGATTTCAAATCGCGGATGGTTTCCAAATCCTCCTGTACTCCGTCCTCTACCGCTATCTCCGCCTGCGATTGCAGTCTGCTGAACCGGTTCTGCGTTTTTTTCGATACGCCGACGATTAACAGCGCAACGGGCAGTACCCATAAAGCGGCAAGCGCCATACGCCAATCGAATGCAAACAAGCTTACGGCAATAATGCAGGCGGAGATAATCGAACCCCAAAACTGCGGAACAAAGTGCGACATCATATGTTCGATTGTTTCGCAGTCGCCCATAACTGTATTTGTCAAATCGGACAAATCCTTCTTTCCGAAGAACGACAGCGGCAGTTTTCTCAGCTTTTCGGCAAGCCGAATACGACGAACGCCCGATTCCTTATAAGTCGTAAAAAAGGTTGCGTTATACTGCCACAGCGCCGCAAAGAAAATAAGCAGCAGCGCGCCGACTATTCCGAAGCCGTACAGGTAATAATGATTTGCAGGAACCGCGCCGTTCAGAAAATCATTAACGAGAAAGTAAAGTAAGCCTACGGGCAGCATAAACATAAGGTCTTGCACCGCGCAAGCCGCAACAGCCCATATAAATCCTTTTGCGCCGTCCCTTGACAGCGCGAATTTTTTCATAATCGCTTTCCTCCGACCTTCCAACCGACAGAAGTCTTATAGTCTTTCCACATCTTCGCGTACAGTCCTTTGTTTTCCGAGAGTTCGGCGTGTCCGCCGCGTTCTTCGATTTGTCCGTCTTTGAGCACGAAAATCTTATCTGCGTTTTTGACGGTCGTAAGCCTGTGCGCTATCATAATGACCGTCTTATCTCTGCCGAGTTCGGTAAACGCCCTTTGCACAAGCGCTTCGTTTTCGGGATCGGCAAACGCCGTCGCCTCGTCAAGTACTATAATAGGCGCGTTTTTCAGCATAACGCGGGCTATGGCGATTCTCTGCTGTTCGCCGCCCGAAAGATATATGCCTTTCGTTCCGATAACCGTATTTATCCCGTCGGGCAGCTTTGCGATTATATCGTCGCACTGCGCTTTATGTAATGCGTTCAACACTTCAATTTCGCTTGCCCGCGGATTGCCGAGCCTTACGTTTTCGAGAATGGACGCTTTAATAAGCCTGCTGTCTTGAAACACATAGGACACGGTATTCATCAGTTCTTCGCGCTTAATGTCTTTTACGTTTACGCCGCCGATTTTAACCGCACCCTCGCGCACGTCCCAAAACCTTGAAATAAGTCCTGCGACCGTCGTTTTACCGCCGCCGCTCGGACCCACGAATGCAGCCGTTTCGCCCGAATTTACCTTAAATGATACGTCAGACAGCGCGTCGTTTTGCGCGTTGCTGTATCTGAACGACACGCCCGAAAACTCAACCGAATTGTCCTGCGGTTCTTCGGGGGATTCCGTTTCGGGCAGCGGCTTCATATCGAGTATAGAGTGAACACGCCCGAGAGCGCCCGCAACTATCATTCCGTTTTCGCTTATAAACATTATCTTCGTAAGCGCCGTAGTTATTATGGGCGTAAAGATAACGTAAAAAATAAAGTTCAGCAGTACGGTCTGCGTAACCGCTTCGCCGCCTGCAAGTATTAAAGCCAGCGTAATAAGGAACGCAAACGCGCTGTTAATAAACATTGTACACAACAGCATAGGCATCCGGCAGCGCTTTGTATAGGAAATGCAATAGTTGTAGTAGTTATCTATACTGCCTTGAAATTTTTTGAACGAGTGAACGGTCTGCCCGAACGTCTTGACTACGGGAATGCCGCGCACATACTCAACCGCTTGATTATTCATGTCCGCAAGCGCGTCGTTGTACAGCTTCATATCCGTTGCCATTTTCGGACCTACCATTTTGAACATACAGGCAAATCCCAAAACGATAGGCAATAAGCATATAAGCCCGAACCGCCAATCGAAAAGGAACAGCATAACTATCATTCCGATAGGGGTTGCGATCGCGCCTGCCATATCGGGCAGTTGGTGTGCAAGGTAGGTTTCGGTAGCCTTACCGCTGTCGTTTATGATACGGCGGATTTTACCGCTGCCTTGTTCTCCGATAAAGCCGAGCGGCAGCTCGGAAATATGCGTCAGCATTTTCTTTCGCATATTGTTTGCGATTCTAAACGCCGACAAGTGCGAACACATCAGTCCCGCAATATAAACGAGAATTGACGCTGCCGCAAACACGACAGCCACAAAGCCGTTGAACACGATGTGCGTCGCTTCCGAATAGTCGGGCGCAGTCTCTATAACCTCCTTTATGATAAAAAAGATATAGACGAACGGTACGAGCGCAAGCGCCGCGCTGATTACCGACAGAGCCCACGACGCGTACGTCAGATACTTATGCCTGCCCGCAAACCGCATAAGCTCTGACAAGCTGCTTTGCTTCTTTTTCATTGAGTTTTCTTACCTCCTCGAATAAATACTTTATTATTTGGTTAGTTTTAACTAACCTATGCCCGTTAAAAAAGAGATTTCCGCAATCTCTCTTGTAACTTTATTTGAGTGAACTCTGCCAATCCGACGGGAAACCGAGCAGTCTGTCCCAACCTGCATTGAAAAAGTCCTGCAACTGCCTGATGTAATATCTTGCGTCCTCCCTCGACAAATCGTGAGATACCACCTCGAATATGCCGTTGAACATTGCGCTTGCAAGTATATGCGCCAAATCCGCTCTTACTTCGTTTATCTTGATACCCGCTTCGTTCAGTTGTCTGATAAACCTGTGCGTGTTTTCCGTTTCAATGTCTATCATCTTGTCAACGTAGTATTCGTAGCCGCTGCCCGCGCTCTTGCAGACAATGAGCTTGAAAGCGTCGAAGTTGTCATATACAATGTCAATCATCACGTCCATTTTATTGTCAACGTAGCTGTGCATTTCATCTTTCTGCTTCTCTGCGGGGTACCCCGCAAATTCGTCCTGTATGCCTGCGTAGTAATTAAAGAGCTTGTCCGCCGCTTCCCCTACGAGCTCCTTAAAAAGCCGGCTCTTATCCGCAAATCTCGCGTACAGCATACCCGTCGTGTATCCTGCGCGTTCGGCAATCGCCCGCATAGATGCGCCTTCAAAGCCTTTTTCCGTAAATTCGTCTTTGGCGCACTCCAATATTTTATCTACTGCAAGTTCGTTTTTCTTTTTCATGGCGGCACTCCGATGTTTTTGATAACGTCGTTATTATAACGCTGTTATTTTAATTTGTCAACCGCCTTTTATCAATTCGCTCCGAAAGAGGGTACAAGCCTTGACTTTTTGAAAACAAAAAGACCGACAGGCATTTGCCTGTCGGTCTTTACTTACTCGCCTTTATAAGGTGTATTCCTTTTATTTCGCGGGACCGTAATCAAAGGTTACGGAAATTGACTCAATCTTTTCGCCGAGCGTTGCAGGATCTACAACTACTGCCGAGCATTCCTCAAGCTTAACTCCCGAATCGGCGCGGGCGTTATCGGGAACAGATGAAATGTAGCCCGTGCTCTCGTCGTAGGGAATCCAGCCGTTGTAAAGGTTTACTCTGGTGGTGAAGTCGTCGTCGGACGCGGTGTAGGGAGTTCCCTTAAGCTCATAAGGCTGTCCGTTTACAAGGATTTCCTTAATGTTTATTACATAATCGGGATTAAGCTCCTCGCCCTTGTAAATGCCGACTGCGGCAAACGCGGTGCTGTTTGCGAAGCCTGCGCTTGTTCCCGTAAAGTCAAGGCTTACCGTATATGTACCCGCCTCGGTAACGATGGGCTCCTCTGCGACAACGCCCTCGGTCATCTCCGCGGGGTGCTTATCGCCTACGGAATACATGGTTCCCCAATCGCTTGCGTTGTACATAATCCATGCCGTACCGTCCTCAACAACATATTCGGGAGCAGCCTCCTCGGCAGCCGCAATATCCTTGCCGACCTTGGTAAGGTACTCGTTCTCGTCGTACTCTCCGATAACCGCATAGCTGTGATTGGTGAATATCTTCGCCATATCGGCGTCTCTCATTGCGCATATATCCTTTCCGTATGCGCCGTTGGTGTCCCAAAGAAGAGGAACATAGCCGTACAGATCGCAGTTGTCAAGGAAGTTCTCCATATAGAGAAGCGTTCCCTCTCTGAGCCCTGCGGCTATCTCAGCCTCTCCGTGAAGCACGCCCCACTCGCCGATAATTACGCCGTAGCCCGCCTCGGTGAATTTGGTCATGCTCTTAAGCGTGGTATTCATATCCTGATACTGCGTTTTCATTCCCCATGAGCCGGAGCCGTTGTCAAGGCAGTAGCCCGAGGGATCGTAATAATGCACCGAAACAAGAAGCTTGCTCTTCGCGGTATCGGTGGGCATCTTGTACCTGTCGTCGCAGGTGGAGGCGATATTGGTATCGTAGCCCGCGATAAGGAGGAAACGGTGGTCGTTGTTTCCGCCCGCCGCCCTTACGGTGTCAACGAAAGTCTGATTGATCTTGTTTACGGTTTCGTAGCACTCGTCCTTGGTAAGCACGCCCGACTGCTGGCTTGCGGAGGTATCCTTCCAGTTGTCGTTGAGACGGTTTCCAAGCTCCTCGTTGGCGGATTCAAAGATAAGACGCTCGTCGTAGTCCGCAAAATGCTCCGCGATCTGCTTCCACATCTCGGTGTAAAGCGTCATAGCGCCCTCGCGCACCGACTCGTCCTCATCGCCGAAGCGTCCCCACCACTGGCCGTCCCAATGGTCGTTGACAACCACAAACATATCGGCGTTAAGCGCATAATTGACTATCTCGTCGATCCTGTCCATAAATTCTTTCCTGATTGTATAGTCGCCGTCCTCGTAATTGATGGCGCAGGTCCATGCAACGGGTATTCTGAGCGTGTCAAAGCCCGCAGCCTTCATGCCCTTAACCATATCCTCGGTGGTCACGGGCTGTCCCCAGTTAGTTTCATAAAGCTTTATTGCGGCATCGGTTCCGAGCTTTTTCCTGTCGCCGGATTCCATTGTATTGCCGAGATTGATTCCGTTGCCCATAAGCTTGCTGACCTCAAGCGCGGTCATATCCGCAAGGTTAGCCTTATCGCCGTTCCCGTCGTCGGCGGTTGTATCGTCCCCTGCTGCGGGCGTGGTTCCCGTCGCCTCGGAGTCTGCCTTTTCGGTCCCCTTCGTCCCCGTATCCGAGGAGGAAGACGTACTCTTACCGCAGGCGGAAAGCGCAAGCGCAGCCATTGCAATAACAAGCAGCAAAGCAACAAAACGTAACTTTCTGTTTCTCATTTCATTTCTCCTTTTCTTAATGATTATATTACTGCATATATTATCATAGTATTTGTTCGGTCCTTTATAAACAGTAATTTTTAGAGTTTTATGGTGTAATTATTGTATATCGCGGTCCCGCGCACAGACTGTCCGCAGTCAGGAGGTAGCCTTTACGGACATATTCAGTGCAATTTCGGCGAACGTTCTTTCGCTTATCGGGAATTTGCCGTCAAGCCATTCCTTAAGTATGCCGATAACCCCGCTCACGCAGTACACATAAGCGTACCTTGCCGAAAGCCCGTCCTCCGTTTTCATAATCCCCCTGTATTTTTCCATAACCGTGTTCACAAGCCTGTTGTTGAAGCTGCTGCTGTCGCGCCTGACAATAAGAATGCAAAACAGCCTTTCATTGCTGCGCACATAATTAAAAAAATTCTCCAGCGCAAGGAGAAAGCCCTCGTCCGAATAGCCCTCGGAGGAATCGGGATACGTCGGGAGGCGGTCCAAAACGTCGTCCTCTATCTCCAGCAGGAGCTGATTAACGCTTTCATAATAGGAATAAAAGGTCGAACGGTTCACGTCCGCGTTCGCGCATACATCCTTGACCGTAATTTTTCCGAGCGGCTTCTTTTCGAGCAGCTCGAGAAGCGCCTCCTTCATCATGCTTTTCGTCATTCTTACCCGTCTGTTTTCAGGCATTCTATTCGCAGCCTCCCCGCTCATATAATTTGTTAAAAAATATTTGACGTGTTTCCGACACATCTTTGTATTGTATCGGAAACACGGCATTTTATTAAATACTGTTTGTTGAATTTACGACATTATGTCGGTAAAATAATAGCAAAAGAAACCGCCGCTGTCAAGCGCGGCGCAGAACCGTAATAAAAGCGAGGAGATAACCTTGAAAATGCCGAACGAAAACTTTATATCCTTTGAGAGGGTGACAAAAAAATACCGAAGCGGCGAGCTTGCCGTAACGGCTTTGGATAAGGCGAGCTTTACGATAGCGCAGGGCGAAATCTGCGTCATCGTCGGCGAGTCGGGCGCGGGCAAAACCACGCTGTTAAACATACTGGGCGGCATGGACAGTCTTTCGGAGGGCACCGTTATTGTGGACGGCGAAAAAATCTCCTCCTACGGCAGACGGAGACTTACGGATTACAGACGGCATAACGTCGGCTTCGTGTTCCAGTTTTACAACCTGATCCCAAATCTTACCGCGCTTGAAAACGTGGAGATTGCAGCTCAGCTTTGCCCGGACTCCCTGGAGCCTATGAGCGTCCTCGAAAAGACAGGGCTTAAGGAGCGCGCGCTTAATTTTCCCGCGCAGCTTTCGGGCGGCGAGCAGCAGCGCGTGGCAATAGCGCGGGCGCTCGCCAAGAATCCCAAGCTTCTGCTCTGCGACGAGCCTACGGGCGCGCTCGATTACGCAACGGGAAAAACGATTATGAAGCTTCTTCAGGATACCTGCCGCGGCACGGGCATGACCGTCATTGTCATAACTCACAACAAAGCCCTGTGCGCCATGGCTGACCGCGTGATCCGCGTAAAAAGCGGCAGGATCGTTTCCGTGGAATGCAACGCCGCCGCAACGCCCGTTGAAGAAATCGAATGGTGACGAATATGACAAAGCTTACTTTCAAAACACTTACGCGCACAATGCGCTCCACTCTCGGCAGATACCTTGCGATTCTCGCGATCATCGCTCTCGGCGTGGGCTTTTTTACGGGGCTTAAAAACGCTCAGCCCTCCATGAGGGCTACCGCCGACGAATATTTTTCGGAGCTTAATATGTACGATTTCCGCCTTGTCTCCTCGCTCGGCTTTACCAAGGAGGACATAGCTGTTTTTGAGAGCGCGGACGGGATAAGCTGTGCCGAGGGCGGGCGCTTCCTCGACGTGCTTTCTGAGGGGGAGGACGGCAATATGCTTGTATATAAGCTGCTTTCCCTCCCGCAGAAGACAGCGCTCCCCAAGCTCGTTTCGGGACGTCTGCCGCAAAGCGCGGACGAATGCGCCGCCGACTCTTTCTTTTTTACAAAAGAGGACATCGGCAGGAAAATAACCCTGGCGCCCGAAAATTCCGCTGAAACGGCGGCTTCGCTCGCCTGCACGGAATTTACGATTGTGGGCTTGACGCAGTCCCCGCGCTTCATCTCCTCCGACAGGGGCAGCGCGTCCGTCGGAAACGGGGAAATCGCAGCCTTTCTCTATATTTTGCCCGAAGCCTTTCGCGATGAAATTTACTCGGAGCTTCTGCTCGCCGCCGACACGGACGAGGCTGTTTTTTCGGACGGATACGATTCCGCGGTTTCGGCGCTCGCACCCGATTTGGAGACCCTGCTTTGGGAGAGGATCCTTGCCCGCCATGAGCAAATAAAGGCGGAAACGGGAATGCCCGACCTCCCCGAGCCGACGGGGCTTGTTCTTACGCTTGACAGCAACTCGGGCTGCGCCTCCTTCAAAAACGACACCGTGATCGTAAGCGGCATTGCCAACGCCTTCCCCGTGTTTTTCGTACTTATCGCGGCGCTGGTGTGCGTCACCACAATGACGCGCATGGTCGATGAGGAACGCACGCAGATAGGCACCCTAAAGGCTTTGGGCTACCGCAGTATCACAATTTCGGGAAAATATATACTTTACGCGACAAGCGCCTCGCTTATCGGCTGCGTCGCGGGCTTTTTCCTCGGCACGGGGCTTATCCCCCGCGTAATATGGTCGGTATACGCAGTCAGCTACGGCTTTGCGGATTTATCCTACTGCTTCAGTCCCGTTATGTACGCGTGCTGCCTTGCGGTTTCACTGCTCGGCTCCGCCGCGGTAACGCTTTTCGCCTGCGGCAGGGAGCTTCGCGAAAAGCCGTCCGAGCTGATCCGCCCCAAGCCGCCCGCCAACGGCGGACGCGTTCTTTTGGAGCGCGTTTCGTTTATTTGGAAAAAAATGTCCTTTCTTTGGAAAGCGACGATACGCAACGCCTTTCGCTACAAAAAGCGTATGATTATGATGCTGATCGGGATTTCGGGCTGTACCGCGCTGCTTGTAACGGGCTTCGGCTTAAAGGATTCCCTCGAAAACATAATCAAGTACCAGTATGATGAAATAATGCTCTGCGACGCCTCGGTTTCGTTTGACGCGGAGGAACAAACCATGCGCGGCATAGACGCGCTGCTTGCGGACAAAGCCGTAAAATATGAATTTGCATATCGGGAAAATCTGATTGTCGGCTCCGACGAGGCGCAGAAGGAGGCGTGCGTCATCGCAATTTCACCCGAAAGCTCGGATACTTATTTTGATTTGCACAATAAAAAGGGGCGCATAAGCTACCCCTCGCAAAGCCTCGCAGTCGTCAGCTCAAAGCTCGCAAAGCAGCTCGGAGTTTCGGAGGGCGGCACGCTTTCGGTTTTATTCGGCGGCGAGACAGTAAGCTATACCGTCGCGGACGTCTGCGACAACTACCTCGGTCATTACATATATGTTTCCCCCTCCTCGGTGCCCGCGTACAAAAGCAACACCGTATTCCTGCGGGAAACTCAAAGCGGCGCGGCAGGCATTGCGTCGGCGGATTTAAGAGCCTTGTCCGGCGTAAGCTACGTGCAAATATCCTCGCAGGAGCGCGCGCTGATGCAAAACAGTATGTCCTCCATAAATTACATCGTGCTGCTCGTGATCCTGTGCGCCGCACTGCTCGCCCTCATCGTGCTTTACAACCTTACCAACATAAATATAATGGAGCGCGTAAGGGAGGTCGCCACCGTCAAGGTGCTCGGCTTCCATTCGAGCGAAACAAGCTCCTATGTGCTGAACGAAAACGTACTGCTCTCTGTTCTCGGAGCGTTCTTGGGGCTTGCGCTCGGAAAGCTCCTGCACCGCTATGTAATAGCGCAGGTCCAAGTGGACTCCATGGCGTTCGACGTGCGGATCAACGCACTGAGCTACCTGATTTCCTTTGCCTGCACCGTGCTTTTCGCACTGCTTGCCAACCTGCTTATGCGCTCAAAGCTCGCCAAAGTAAATATGGCGGAATCGTTAAAGGCTGTGGAATAAGCCGCCCCGCAATAAAAAAGCCGTGCCTTGGCACGGAAAAATAAAAGAGCGCGAGACGGGGATCGAACCCGCCCCGCAAAATTTCTTAATCTTCCAAATTCCCACATTTCCA
>JAMPDT010000088.1 GCA_023665525.1 Butyrivibrio sp.
CGGGCTTCACAGGGCAGGATGCCGGATAACGTCCGGTGGAGGCGACTCCAAGGCAAGTGCAGCAGAAATATACCGCCGGCCGTCAGGTCGGTAAGGGCGGAAGGGCAGTGTAAGAGACTACCGCCGCCGCGGCAACGCGGCGGGCATATGTAAACCCCATCCGAAGCAAGACCAAAAAGAAGCGATGACGCTGCCCGCCAGCTTCAGGTAGGTTGCTTGAGCCTGTCGGCAACGGTAGGCCTAGACAGATGACCGTTCAAGACATAACCCGGCTTACAGATCCGCTGAATTTATATGTTTAAGGGATAACGGCTTTTGCGGCGCAAAGGCAATCAAATCAAATTAGGCGGCGGAGGTGCGATTATGGATTCCGAACAAATTAAAAGGCTGGTTTCGGAGATGACGCTTGAGGAGAAGGCAGGACTTTGCTCAGGCGAGGATTTTTGGCATACCAAGGGAATAGAAAGGCTTGGAGTGCCGCAAATGATGGTTTCGGACGGTCCTCACGGACTGCGCAAGCAGGATACGGAGGCGGACCATCTCGGAGTGAACGACAGCATTAAGGCGGTGTGCTTTCCCGCCGGCTGCGGTGCGGCAACTTCATTTAATCGTGATTTAATATATGAAATGGGACAGATTCTCGGCTCGGAGTGCGTTTCGGAGGGCGTGGGCGTGCTTCTCGGACCTGCGGTAAACATTAAGCGCTCGCCCCTGTGCGGACGTAATTTTGAATACTATTCCGAGGATCCCTATCTTGCCTCCGAAATTGCCGCCGCGCTTATAAGCGGCGTGCAGAGCCGCAATGTCGGAACAAGCATTAAGCATTTTATGGCGAACAGTCAGGAAACCAGAAGAATGTCGGTGGACGAGGAGATTGACGAAAGGGCTCTGCACGAAATTTATCTCAGGGTGTTTGAGGGCGCGGTGCGCAAGGCAAAGCCGTGGACGGTTATGAGCTCCTACAATAAGGTAAACGGCAAATACGTCGGAGAGAATTACGAATATATGACAAAGGAGCTTCGCGAAAATTGGGGCTTTGACGGACTTGTCATGAGCGACTGGGGCGCTGTCGGCGACAGAGTCGCGGGGCTTGAGGCGGGGCTTGACCTTGAAATGCCCGGCTCGCACGGCGTAAGGGATAAGCTGATCGCAGAGGCGGTCAAGGACGGAACGCTTGACGAGGCTGTGCTTGATACGGCGTGCGAAAGGATTCTTGATATTGTTTTCCGCGCGTCAGCCGCCGACGGACCTCAAATAGATTTTATGGAGGACCACGAAAAGGCGGCGCGTCTCGCCGAGGAAACGGTAGTGCTGCTTAAGAATGAGGACGGGATCCTTCCGCTTAAGAAGGAGGCGAAAATAGCGTTTATCGGCAAATACGCCGAGACGCCGCGTTTTCAGGGCGGAGGCAGCTCGCATATCAACTGCATAAAGGTAACGTCGGCGTTGGACGCGCTTAAGGATATGGGCGTAAGCGTTATGTACGCCAAGGGCTTCGAGGACGCCGAGGACGCAATCGACGGGGAGCTTGAACGCGAGGCGGTTGAAACGGCGGCAAAGGCGGACGCGGCGGTGATTTTTGCGGGACTTCCCGACGCCTTTGAGTCGGAGGGCTTTGACCGTTCGCATATGAGAATGCCCGACTGCCAGAATCATTTGATCTCCGAAATAATTAAAAGACAGCCCAACGTCGTGGTTGTGCTCCATAACGGAGCGCCGATTGAGCTTCCGTGGGCGGACGGCGCAAAGGGGATCCTCGAGGCGTATCTCGGAGGAGAGGCGATAGGAAAGGCTGTGTGCAGGATACTTTTCGGAGAGGTAAATCCCAGCGCTAAGCTTGCCGAAACCTTCCCCTATAAGCTGGAGGACAATCCCTCGTACCTTACGGGCTTCGGCTCGGGCGACAAGGTGCGCTTCAGTGAGGGCATTTTCGTGGGCTACCGCTATTACGACAAGAAAAAGACGGAGGTGCGCTTCCCGTTCGGCTACGGGCTTTCCTACACCGACTTTGAATATTCCAATCTGCGCCTATCCGCAAAGGAGCTTGACGAGAGCGAAGCCCTTACGGTCCGCGTGGACGTGACCAATACGGGCAGTGTTTTCGGCAGGGAAATCGTGCAGCTTTATGTGTCTGACACGGAGAGCACCGAGATAAGACCGATAAAGGAGCTGAAGGGCTTTGAAAAGCTTTCGCTTGAGCCGGGAGAAACAAAGACTGCCGAATTTGTGCTCGACAGACGCGCATTTGCGTATTACGAGCCGAGAATAAAGGACTGGCACGTGGAGAGCGGCAGCTTTGATATAATGATAGGGAAATCCTCGCGCGACATTGTGCTTTGCGAAACGGTCACGGTCAGATCCTTGAAGCGGCTTCCCGTTCATTATACGTCGGATACGATTTTCGGAGATTTGTTTGACAATCCCGAGGCTATGGAGATTGTAAAGCCCGTAATCGACGGGTACATGAAGGGCGTTATGAGCGCGGGCAGTGAATCCGCTGCCGAGGCGATTTCGCGGGAGATGATCGACGCTATGATAAGATACCTTCCGATTCACGCGGTAATGTCCTTTTCGGCGGAGGCGATTTCGCCCGAGCTGATAGACGAAACGGTGAGAAGGCTCAACGAAATGAAGAAATAAAATAAAGCCCCTCGGAGCAGACGGTTGATTGAGAACCGCCGATCCGAGGGGTTTTTTGCGCGCGTGTTCAATGCTTTGACTCGCAGTATTTGCACCTGTATATATGCTCCTTTTCGTCGGTGAGTATAAAAACGTGGTCAAGCTCCTGCTCGATTTGGGTGATACAGCGGGGATTCTTGCACTTTATGACGTTGGTCACGGTGTGCGGGAGGCTCAGGGTCCTTTTATCGACGATAACGCCGTCCTTTATTATATTTATCGTGATGTGGTTATCTATAAAGCCCAAAATGTCAAGGTCCACGAGGTCAAGCCCGCCGTCGATCTTTATGATGTCCTTTTTGCCCATTTTGTTGCTGCGGGCGTTTTTTATGATAGCGACGCAGCAGTCAAGCTTTTCCAAGCCGAGATATTTGTAAATATCCATACATTTACCCGCCTTGATGTGGTCGATAACAAATCCGTTTTCAAGTTTTCCTACGTTTAACATGGCAGTTGCACCTCCAAAAGTGTGAGAATCAGAGCCATACGGACGTACACGCCGAACTGTACCTGTTTAAAATACGCCGCTCTTGGGTCCTTGTCCACCTCGACGGAGATTTCGTTGACTCTGGGGAGCGGGTGCAGGACAATCATATCCTTTTTGGCAAGCTCCATTTTGGCGTTGTCGAGAATGTAAAAGCCCTTCATGCGCATATATTCCTCTTCGTTAAAAAAGCGCTCGCGCTGGACCCTCGTCATATAGAGTATGTCCAAATCGGGAATCGCCTCCTCAAGCTTTTCGACCTCCGTAAATTCGTGTCCGCCCGCCCTCAGCACGTCCTCGCGTATATAGTCGGGAACGCGCAGCTCCTTGGGGGAGATGAGCACGAAACGGACGTTTTCGTACCTTACGAGAGATTCGATAAGCGAGTGTACGGTGCGTCCGAACTTGAGGTCTCCGCAAAGCCCTATTGTCAGATTGTCAAAGCCGCCCTTAAGCTCCTTGATGGTCATAAGGTCGGTGAGCGTCTGCGTCGGGTGCTGGTGCCCGCCGTCGCCCGCGTTTATTACGGGAATCGAGGAATTAAGCGATGCCACGAGCGGCGCGCCCTCCTTGGGGTGGCGCATCGCGCATATGTCCGCGTAGCAGGAGATTACGCGAATGGTGTCCGCGACGCTCTCGCCCTTGGCGGCGGAGCTTGAATCGGCGGAGGAAAAGCCCAGTACCGAGCCGCCCAAATTCAGCATGGCGGACTCAAAGCTGAGCCGCGTGCGCGTGCTCGGTTCGTAAAAAAGAGTGGCGAGCTTCTTGCCCTTGCAGCATTCCGAATAGCGTCCGGGACAGGCGGCAATATCGGAGGCAAGCGCCAAAAGGCTGTCAAGCTCCTTGTCGGATAAATCAAGCGGACTTAGCAGATGTTTCATAACGCCTCCTTGAAATTAAGACTGCTTCAATGCATTTTTTCCATTTTATTACAAGAGCATAAGCTTTTCAATAGCAAAGTAAGATTTTATTGACAAAAGACGCAATTAAGAGTAAAATTTTCATCGTAAACATACAGTGTGTTTATGAAAAGAAAATGTGCTTATGCACGCTAACAGGAGGGTAAAAATGAAAGGATTTTTCAGAAAAGCCGCTGCGGTGCTTTTGATCGGCATTATGGCGGTCGCAATGCTTGCGGGCTGCTCTAAAAGCGGCGGCAAGAAGGTAAACGCCTCGGGCGCGGACTCTATGTTCGGTGTAATCAAGGCAAGCTCACAGCTTGAGAAAAAGACGTTTAACTGCGACATAACGGCAGATATTGATGGAACAACCGCCAAAATCAACTTAAGCGGAGCTTCCGACGGAAAGGCAACCTCGCTCAGCGCCGAGGTATCCGCGGGCGGCATGACGTTTAAGTTCGACAACGCCGTTGTATTTACCGACGACACTATGTATATCAACGTAGCGTCCGTTATGGACGAGGTCGGAAGCTTTGCCGAAAGCATGGGCGAGAGCTTTGATCTTGAGTCTCTCGGAGTAACCTCCGATTGGGTTTCCTTTACGGCGGAGGGCTTGTTCAAGCAGGATACATCTATTTTCGATACGATCGGCAAGGATTTGGACGAGGCTTACGCTTCAATAATCACCGAGAAGGACGGCACCTACTCAATAAGCGTATCGGACAAGGACAGCGTTAAGGGCTTCCTTGACGCTACAAAGAAGCTGCTTGAGGATAAGAGCGATTCATGGGCGAAACTTATGGCTGACAAGTCCAATTCCGTAGACGTTGAGAAAATTGTAAACGGACTGATTGATGATGTTGTCAACTCGATTGTTAAGGCGGTTGAGGAGGCAAGCGGAGACAAGATTTCCGACGAGCAGGTTAAGGAGCTTAAGGACGCTATGCTTGAGGAAACCGATATGTCCGAGGTTGAGGAAATCGACGAGGATTCCTACAAGGAGATGTTCGACGAGCTTAAGAGCGAGCTTGCCGATGTGGAGGCTCAGGAGCTTGCGGGTAAAATTGATGTGAGGACCTCATATGAAAAGGGCGTTTACACATTGAAGGCAAGCATAGAGGCTGACGAGACTGACGAGGACGGCGGGAACATTACGATTGTAAGCACCGTTACGGACGACAGCTCCGCAAAGGTTGAAATTCCTTCCGATGCACAGCCGCTCGTAGACATTCTTGCGGCTCTGCTTACGGCAAGCCTTATGCAGTAATTATAGCTTATATAATCAGGTATTTTTGGCTCCGAAGTTCCGTAATGGGATTTCGGAGCTTTTTTGACTGTGCCGAATTTGCGGCGTGAAAGGCATACGGGAGCTTTTTTGCGCGCAGCGGAATACCCGTATATATTGACCTTTTTCAAGCCATATGATATACTTAATTATACACTATTCTTATACTTTTTTGAGCCTTTGCTGCCTGTGACGGCGCGATTTTTGTGTGAATTTATAAAAGCCAATTTGGGAGAACCGAAAGATGAAACAAAATAAGCGAACGGCAGGCGCGGGTCTGCGGGGAAAAGTATTCATGGTGCTGTCCTTGGTTCTTGCTGTTTTCATAGGGACGGCGATTCTGTATTCCGTTGTAACCAACAAGGTGATTGATTTGTCGGTTCAGGCTATGAACGAGCTGACGCTTCATGACGAAACCTCTATTTTGAAATCACTGGAGTACCGCTGGAACACGCTTGCCGGCATAGGCGAGGAGTGCCGCCAAACGAAGTGCCAAACGATCAGCGAGCTGCTCGAGCTGTTAAATTTAAAGGAAAGCGGCATTGACTGCATAGACCTCGCCTTGGTTGACGAGGACGACAATATTTACTTCGGTTCCATGTTTACCTCCACGGATGAGAATATTACCTCCTTTTGCCAAAATGAAAAAGAGCGCTTTGCGGTTCGGTATGACGGAGTAGGTCACAGCGTGGAGAGCAGGAACGAGTGCCTTCTCTTGGGCGTAAGGGTAAAGCCGTTTACCGTCGAGGAAAAGACCTTTACCCATATCGTGTGCCGTTACCATATCAATACCTTGGGCGGCGAGCTGAAAATTGACTGCTACGACGGAGAGGGATACAGCAGCGTTTTTGATTCGGACGGCAGCTATATCGTGAACCTGAACCGCAGCCACAGCGTCGGAGATCGTGATAATTTTTTTGCCGACATTGAAAAATACCGATTGGAGGACGGTATGACAATGGAGGATATAAAGGCGCGGCTTGAAAAAAACGAAGCCGTTACCATCTCCTTTAAAACAGAGAAGGGGCGCGAGCTGATGCGCATTACGCCCATAGAGGACGTGGACTGGTATTTTGTTATGTCTGTTTCGCGGTCGGTTTTTGAGAGGCAGAGCATGAGCCTTATGCGAATTGTGCTGCTTATTTTCATTGCAATGGGCTCGGCGGTGGTGCTTGTACTTCTGCTGGTCCTGCGCAGCCGACAGTCGGCGGCTCAGGCAAGGCGGGATCAAAAGCACCGCGAGGAGCTGAACGAGGCTTTGAATATGGCTGAATCCGCCAATCGCGCCAAAACCACCTTCCTCAATAATATGTCGCATGACATACGCACGCCGATGAATGCAATCATAGGCTTTACCAATTTGGCGTCGAAGCACCTTGAGGACACAAATCTGCTGAAGAGCTATCTCGAAAAAATCGGTCAGTCCTCCGCTCATCTGCTGAGCCTGATTAACGACGTGCTGGATATGAGCCGCATTGAATCGGGAAAGGTGGTTATAGAAGAAAAGCCCGAGAATCTTGCCGACATTATCCAAAACGTCCGCAATATCGTTCAGACGGACATTCAATCCAAGCAGATCGAGCTGTATATCGACGCGGACAACGTTACGGACGAGGACATTTACTGCGACAAGCTGCGGCTGAACCAAATATTGCTTAACCTTCTTTCCAACGCGATGAAATTTACCCCTGCGGGCGGCTCGGTATCGCTTCGCCTTATCCAAAAGGAGAGCCAAAGCGAGGGCAGGGCAAGCTACGAGTTTCGGGTAAAGGACACGGGCATCGGTATGAGCCCCGAGTTTGCAGCAACAATTTTTGAGCCGTTTACGCGCGAGCAAACAGCCACCGTCAGCGGCATTCAGGGGACGGGCTTGGGTATGTCCATCACGAAGAACATTGTCGATATGATGAACGGAACGATAGAGGTTCAAAGCGAGAAGGATAAAGGGACGGAGTTTATCATAAATCTGTCCTTCCGCCTCCTTGACGAGCCGAAGGAGGGTACGCGCGTCTCTGCCTCGGAGGAGGCTGAAAAGGAGGAGGTATCCTTTAAGGGACGCCGTCTGCTGCTCGTTGAGGATAACGAGCTGAACCGCGAAATAGCCACCGAGCTTCTGAGCGAATGGGGCTTTTTGATCGAAACGGCGGAAAACGGCGGCGAGGCTCTTGAGGCGGTAAAGACCTCAGAGGCGGGATATTTCGACGCGGTTTTGATGGACATACAGATGCCCGTAATGAACGGCTACGAGGCGAGCCGTGCGATTCGCGCGCTGGATAACGAGAAGCTGGCGAATATACTGATAATAGCAATGACCGCGAACGCGTTCGAGGAGGACAAGCAGGCAGCTCTTGAGGCGGGAATGAACGATCACGTCGGCAAGCCGATCGACATTCCGGCATTATTGAACACTCTGCGGAAGTATTTATCGTAACAGGAGGAATTTATGAGAAAAAAGAACAGAATTTTTTGCGTTTTTCTTGCGGCGGCGCTGCTTTGCGGACTTACTGCGGGGTGCGGCGGGCGGAGCGGGCAAAAGCCGAAGGTTACTCTTAACGTCAAATGTCCCACGCTTCAGATGAACGACCATGTGGGAACGGGCTTTACAAACGCCGCGCAGTTTTTGAAGAAAGCCGCCGACGCCTTCAAGGAGCAGTACGGAGCCGCCGACGTGACCGTTAATCTTATAGAGTTTGAGCTGACAAACGAGGACGCGGAGGTTGCGGGCTGCTTTGATACGGAGGACGCCGCCGACGTGCTTTTCGAGGGATACTTCAATATGTCCACCTACATACATACGGGCAGAGTGGTTCCCTTGGACGACATTATAAGCGACGAGCTGCGCGAGGATATATATCCGAGCTACTGGACCGAAAGCTCGCTGAATCAAAAAACATATATGATGCCCTTTTACACTGCGCAGAACACACTCTCGTTCAACGCCGATCTGTTCCGTGAAGCGGGGCTTGGGGAGTTTATCAAGGAACCCGACGTAATTCAGAATTGGAGCAAGGAGCAGTTTGAATATGTATTTGAAGCGCTTGATGAAAACCTGCCCGATTTGGTATCGCCGATGATGATGTACGCTGCGGATAATCAGGGCGACACCCATATAATGACGCTTTTGAGAGCCTTTGGCTGTCCGCTGTTTGACGAAAACGGTCGCTTCTGCGTGAACACGCCCGAGGGAATCGCGGCTCTGCAATGGCTTAAGGACTGCAACGACAAGGGGTATTTCCCGACCAACGCGGACACTTTGGTTATCATGGATAATTACAATAGGTTTATAAACGGGCAGTTGGCGATTTATATCAATAATGTGGCTCAGGAAATCAACTGCAAAAAGGAGGGCGGCTTTGACATTTACTCCGTCAATTTCCCGAATTTTGCCGATGAGGGCAAAACGGGCTATGCGACGGTTTTTACCAGCGGCTTTGAGGTCTTTGACAACGGCGACGAGGAAAAGCTTAAGGCGGGCAAGGCGTTCGTTAAGTTTATATACGAGAGCGAATATAAGGATTATATGACGGGCGCAATGCCGTGCAGCGCAAGCGTGGCGGAAAAATACGCCGACGCTTTAAAAAGCGAGAGCAAATACATTAACAACAGCGGCGCGAATGTGAATCTGACGGGCAACAATCCGAACTGGCGCGGAGTCAGGGCGGCGTTCTATCCGAATATACAGGATCTGCTTTTCGGAGATAAAACACCCGAGGAGGCGGCGGCAAGCATAGACGCCTCCTGCAACGCCGCGATAGAGGAGGGGTACGCAAACAGCAGGCTCCACGATTGAGGCGAATGAAAACAAAGAACTGCAATTTCTCCGAAAGGGCGGAATTGCAGTTCTTTTGCACGGCTATTTACTTATAATACGTCTTATTTCCTGACATAATTTGTCCATATCCACGGGCTTTGAGGCATGACCGTCCATTCCGACGGCAAGGCAGGCGGCAATATCCTCGGCAAAGGCGTCAGCCGTCATCGCTATTATGGGGATATTTTTAACATAGTCCCGCGAAGCCTTGCGGATCTCTGCCGCCGCTTCCTTGCCGTTCATGACAGGCATTTGAATATCCATTAATACAAGGTCGTATTTGCCGTCCTCCGCGCTTTCGAGCATCGACACGGCGTCCCTGCCGTTTTCGGCATGGTCGGCGGTGATTCCGTACATATTAAGCAGCTCGCTTATTACCTCCCAGTTGAGGTCGTTATCCTCGGCGACGAGGACGTTCAAGCCCTTGAGGTCGTCGTTTTTGGTTTCCGCAGCAGTATGCCTTCCCTCTTCGATATTAAGCACAAGCTCTATTTTTTCGTGCAGATATGATTTAAACAGCGGCTTGCTGATAAAGCCGTCGGCACCGCTGCTTTTCGCGTCGTCCTCTATATCGGACCAGTCATAGGCGCTTACAAGGATTATGGACGTATCCGCACCCGTAATACTGCGTATCGCGCGCACGGTTTCGGCTCCGCTCATATCGGGCATTCGCCAATCGACTATCGCAACGGCGTAATCGTTGCCCGCTTCGTGCCGTTTGCGGACAAGCTCCAGGGCTTTTTCTCCGCAGCGGGCGGTTTCCGCGTTCGCGCCCATTTCCTCTACGGCGTCCTCCGTGATAGTAAGGAACACCTCGTCGTCGTCCACAAGCAGAATATCTATCGGCGGGAGCGTGTAGACGCGGACAGTGTCCTCGCCTGCGGGCAGATCGAGCCTTACCGTGAATGTCGTACCCTTATCCGGCTCGCTCTCGCAGTCTATCGTACCGTTCATAAGCAGAACCATTTGCTTGACTATCGCAAGTCCCAGTCCCGAGCCCTGTACCTTGTTGGTACGGCTGTCGTCGGCGCGGGTAAAGGTATCGTACATATGCTCCATATATTCGCGGCTCATGCCGATACCGTTGTCCTTTACGATATATGTGAGGCGCACGGTCTGTTCGTCTATGCGTTCCTCGTGCAGGTCGAGCATAATTTTGCCGCCGCTCGGCGTATATTTTACCGCGTTGCTTAAAATATTTATAAAGACCTGACTGATACGCAGTTCGTCGCCGTACAGTATCTCGCGGTTCACATCATGAATGCGCACGTCAAATTCCTGCTGCTTGGCTTTTATCATGGGACGCACAATATTGACGAGATTATCCATGGTCCTTCGCAGGGAAAAATTAATGGGGCTGAGCGTAAGCTTGCCGCTCTCGATTTTGGAAATGTCGAGAACGTCGTTTATGAGCGTCAGAA
>JAMPDT010000089.1 GCA_023665525.1 Butyrivibrio sp.
GCTCGACTACAACACGGGAAAGGCGATACTCAAGCTTTTGCAGGACACCTGCCGCAAAAACGGAATGACGGTCATAGTAATTACGCATAATTTGGCGCTTACGGCAATGGGAGATAAGATTATCAGAGTTAAAAGCGGAAAAATCGACGGAGTGGAGCTTAACGACAGCCCGACTCCTGTCGAAAGGATTGAATGGTAATGAAAACGGCATTAATTAAGGATATTTTCAGGGAAATAAGGAAAACCTTCGGAAAATTCGTATCAATATTCGGAATTGTGCTTGTCGGCGTCGCTTTTTTTACGGGAGTAAAATCATCGGCGCCGTATATGAAAAGGTCCGCGGATTCATATTTTGACCGCACGTTCTTCTTTGACTTTAAAATATATTCCACGATAGGCTTTTCAAAGGAGGACGTGGAGGCGGTTTCGGGCGTTGACGGAATAGAGGGCGCGAGCGGCGAATATACGATGAACGCACTGACGACGATCGGCACGAGCGAAACCGTGGCGCAGCTTATGTCCTGCGACGCGGGGCTTGCGGACGATGACGCCGACAACATTAACAGGCTTACGCTGCTTGAGGGGCGTATGCCCGAAAACAGCGGGGAATGCGCGCTCAGATATTACGAGATGAAAACCTTTGGGCTTGAGCTTGGCGATAAGGTTACGTTTACCTCGGGAACGGAGGCGGATATTAATTCCTCTCTCAAAACCGATACCTACACCGTCGTCGGCTTCGTGGCGACCCCCTATTATCTTTCGTATCAGTACGACTCGGCTTCAATCGGGAGCGGCAATGTTGAGCTTGTGGCGTATCTTCCCAAGGAGGATTTTCTTTCGGAGCGGTACACGGTAATTTACGCGGCGGCGGAGGGCGCGCGAGAAAAAAATACATACGATGACGGATATTTTGAGATAACCGACGCCGTAAAGGCAAGGCTGGAGGAGCTTGGAGCCTCGAGGGCAGGCGAGGCGCACGAGGCGCTCTGCGCCCGGGCGGAGCTCCTTACGGGCAGTGCGGCTTCGGTGCCCGAGGTGAACTGGTACGTGTACGACCGCAATTCGCATTTTTCGTATGTGGATTATGGGAACTGCGCGGATCGAATGGACGCAATCGCCAAGGTATTTCCCGTGTTTTTTTATCTTGTCGCGGCGCTGGTGTGCCTGTCAACAATGACGAGAATGGTTGACGAACAGCGCGGCTATATAGGAACCCTGAAGGCGTTGGGCTACAATAAGCTGCGCATAGCGTTGAAATATGTTGTCTATGCGGCGGCGGCTTCGCTGACGGGCGGAGCGGCAGGCTGCTTTATCGGGCTTGCGGCGTTTCCGAGGATTATTTTTACGGCGTGGAACATTGTGTATACGATTGACAAAATGACTGCGGAGCCGCAAGCGCTGCTTTGCGTTACCGCCGTTGCGATTGCGGTGCTGGTCACGGTCGCCTCCGCGCTTGCCTCGTGCGCGGGAGAGCTTTTGGAAATGCCCGCGCGGCTCCTGCGTCCCAAGGCGCCCAAGGACGGCAGGAAAATATTTTTGGAAAAAATTAGTTTTATATGGAAAAAGCTGTCGTTCTCGCATAAGGTTACGGCGAGAAACCTGCTGCGCTACAAAAAACGGTTTTTTATGACTGTAATCGGAATAGCGGGCTGCACCGCGCTTATTTTGGCGGGCTTCGGCATTAAGGACAGCGTGGCTGCCGTGGCGGGAGGGCAGTACGGAGAGATTTTTGGCTATGACCTGTCGGGAGTTATGACGGCGGAGTGCGACAAAGAGGCTTTTTTGAACGAGTATGCCGAAAATCCCTTGGTTGAGGACGTCTATAATGTCACTCAGCTTACGGGAAAGGCGGCAAAAAGCGCCGCCGACGGGCATTCGTCGGCTGCCAAAAGCATTAATCTTGTAAGCGCCGAAAGCGCCGAAAGATACGCCGATTTTGTGGCGACAAAGCAGAATAAAAGCGGCGAGAGGGTGCTTATACCCGAAAGGGGCGCGCTTGTGACCTACAAGCTTGCCAAGGATTTGGGGCTGAAAAAGGGCGGCACATTTTGGGTGAGCGTTGACGGCGAAAAATATTATGAGGTTTTGGTCGGCGAGATAGTGACGATGTATGTCGGACAGTATGTTTTTATGCGGGACGGCTATTACGGCGAGGTTTTCGGCGGGGAGCCTCCCGCAAATACCTTTATAGCTAAGCTGACGACCGCCGACGAGGAGGAGCAGCAGAGGCTCGGCAGCGAGATAATGTCCGCTTATCCCGTCGAAAGCATTTCCTACTATGACGGAATAGCGGCGCGCTTTGACGATATGATTTCGTCGTTGGATATAATAACCGTGGTGCTGATAATCTCGGCGGCGCTGCTTGCCTTCGTGGTGCTGTACAATCTCATCACCGTGAATATATCCGAGCGCATACGCGAGATTGCCACAATAAAGGTTTTGGGCTTTTACAACAGCGAGGTCGCCGTCTATGTGTACCGTGAAAATGTAATTCTCAGCATAATCGGCGCGCTCGCCGGGCTTGCCTTGGGCGTGTTCCTGCACGGCTATATAATGGACGTTATAGAGATGGAGGACGTTATTTTCCCCAAACGGATAGAATGGTACTCGTATGTTTTTTCGGTGATAATAACTATCGTATTCGGTCTGCTAGTCAACGCGGTCATGTACGGCAGGCTCAAAAAAATCCCGATGGTCGAGTCGCTCAAATCGGTGGAATAGCGCGGCGGCGCTTTTGCGGCAGTTTATTTAAGAATGTCTTCAAGGTATGCTTCTCCCGTAAGCATATCGACCGCAATAACATATCCGCCGAAGGTATTTTTTTGGCAGGTAATTTCCCAATAGTTTCCTTTATCCGAGGCTATCGGACGGCTGCCGATATTGACCCAGTCGGAATCGCCGTATTCTTTTTCAATAAATTCCGCCGCTTTTTCAACGGCGGCCTTTTCGGAGATAACGCGGCTTATATTTTCGCCGCTGATTATCGAATCGACATGAAGCCATGCTCCCTCGAATGCGCCGTCCCCGTTGTAGCTTAAACAAGCTATGCACAGAGAAATTTCTTCGTTTACGCGCTGATACACATTTACCGATATATCTTTATAAAAATCATCTGTTTCATATTCCCATTCCAGCTCATCTATGGAAATGCCGTATTTATTCGGCTCATACCATTCCGACAGGCGCATTTTCGCATCGTCAATTACTGCGTCCCTATCGCGCAGCGCAGCCTCACGCGCGGGAGCTTCGTTCAGAATTGTGCGTATGCTGTGGTTCTCGGGGTCAAAATAATAATATTGCTCGTTATCGTCCCTGTAAATATCCCTGCCCTCAAAATATTCGGGATTAAGAATGAAAACATCGGGATTCGGTTCCATATAGTACAGATTTTTTCCGTTCAGGCAAAAATTTTTATTTGAAGCTACCTTGGTTTTATAATAGGTTTCATTGTCGTTTGCGTTTGATTTTAAGGAAATGCCGACACATATGCCCGCTGTGACAATAATTGCGGCGAAAACGGATATTATTTTGACTGTCGTTTTATTCATAAATTTTACCTCCCGAATTAATTATAATTTTAATTCCAAATCACCGTATACAACACATGAAGAGATTATTTCGCCGTATGTGTTTTTGGATATTTGCAGCAAATGCTTTTTGGCATACATAAGTGCCTCGTATACACTGTCGCCCTCAAGCATGCGGTCAATAACAATGTTTTCGTATATTCTGCTTTTGGATGAGGATACGGCGGTATTATATCCTATTGCGGTTGCGTAACCGTTTTTTACCAAGGTGCTGCACAAATTAAGACCTGTGGCGGCATTGTTTTTAGCACTGTAACATACGCTGATGTAAGCAAGCTTGCAGCTCATATTTTTGGGGACGTCGGAGCAGTTAAAAAGGTTTGTTGAATTATCGGAAGTGCTGAGCACGATGACGCTGCCGATTTCTGTTCCGTGACTGCTTATAAAAACCGATTCGGAATTTTTTAATTCCTGCTGCATGGCAAAAACACTTGTTGGTCTCGCTGTCGTCCTAGAAGGCTTGCCGTGGCTTATAAATTTTTGATAATAAGAGCTTACGGTGTTTTTGTCACCCGTAAAGAAATCCTCGCTGTATATAAAAGTAGTGGTGTTACCCATTACCGCGTTTACGCGGACAATCGGCAGAAGCAGCAAAAATGACATAATAAACAATAATAATTTGTTTTTTGATATTTTTTTCATTTCGTCTCCTCCTTACACAATAAAAATTGCTTTACAATTATATTATATTCTTAAATTTGACCGATGTCAACCGACATAAATCAGGATATTTACATATGAATAAGATGTTTTTGAATATACAAATATAAAAGCCGCCGAAAGGATATGATCCCTCGGCGACTCTGACTTTTCCCGTTCTCAGGCTTTGGTTTTTTTGCCGAACAAATAAGTGAAGGCGACGGCGGCGGCAAAAAGAATTATGCCGACCGTAACGCTTACCGGAGTGAAAACATGGCTTTCCATTTTCCAAAAAATCGCAAATGGCGAGGCGGCTATCAGTCCGAGTATGGCGCAGTAGGTTATGGATTCAAATTTTTTAAGCAGCCATGAAATCAGCTTTGATATAAGTAAAATTCCGATGATGCAGCCGATCGCGAAGGGCAAAAGGACGAGCACGCAGCGAAGCAGCGCGTCGCCGTCCAAATTCTTTAGGGCGGATATAAAATTGCGGACGGTTCCGACGATTCCCGAATAATAGCCGAGCATCATAAGAAGCAGCGAGCCGCTGACGCCGGGGATTACCATTGTCGCGGAGGCGGCTATGCCCAAAAGCACGAGCTTGACTATCATGAGCGCGCCGACGCTTATTGAGTCCGCGCCTACCGAATCGGGATTGGCGAGAGCCATCCACACGGCGAGAGCCAAGAGCAGGATAAACGCGAGTACGTGAATCGGACCGATATGCTTTTGCTCCCTTTTGAGAGCGGCGCGGGTTTTGCCGAGCATTTCGGGAACACCTCCGATAATAAGACCCGTAAAGCACATACAGGTCTGGAACGCAAAGTTTGTGAGGCAGTAGGGAATTATGAAGGAAAAAATCCCGATTCCCGCAATCATTCCTATTATGATGGGGAGCAGAGTGATAAAGGATTTCTTAAATTCCTTGGTGAGCTTTCCTATGGCGCCGATAAGCTTATCATATATACCCATTGATACCGCCATGGTGCCGCCGCTCACACCCGGAATTATGTTGGCTACGCCCACGAACATTCCTTTTATTAAATCGAGAATAAATTTCATTTTATTGATTCCTTTCAGATTTTACACATATGAAGCTGCAACTTCTATCATTCTATATCTTTTATATTTCACAGTCAAGAAGCGTTTTGCGGATACGGCAAAAAATCGGCTGTCGGGCAATAGTCATTCATACCGCGGACAGGTTGCTCATATAAATGACTAAGGAGGTGCGAGAGCATGAATCGCAGCGAGGATATATACAATTACTTGTCCGTGGGGCTGAGGGACATACTGAGCCGCTTGGAGCCGGAAATAAGCATAAGGGAGATACGCCTGCGGGCTGAAAAGCCGCTCATCGTAAACAGCAGCAGGGGTGAGCTGTTCATAGACGGACAGGGCGGCGTGTGCAGACCGCAGAGCGCGTACACGGTGACGGTAAAGGATATTCGGGAAACCTTGGAATATGTCAGCAACTATTCGATGTACGCCTATGAGGAGGAAATAAAAAAAGGCTTTATAACCATGGCGGGCGGCAACAGAATAGGAGTGTGCGGACGTGCGGTCAGCGGCGAAAACGGGATTAAAACCATACGCAACATTTCTTTTATAAACCTGAGGGTAGCGAGCGAGATAAAGGGCTGCTCCGATATGATAATGGATAAGCTTTATTCGGACGCGAAGGGCTCGGTTTACCACACGCTTATCGTATCGCCGCCCTGCTGCGGCAAAACAACGCTGCTTCGGGATATTATACGCAATATATCGGACGGCTTCGGCGGAAATGACGGACAGACTGTCGGCGTGGCGGACGAGCGCAGCGAGATAGCGGCGTGCAATCTCGGAGTGCCGCAAAATGACGTGGGAATACGCACCGATGTTTTGGACGGCTGCCCGAAGGCATACGGAATGACAATGCTGATACGGAGTATGGCTCCGAGGGTGATCGCGGTGGACGAGATAGGCAGCGACGAGGACGTGAGGGCGATTGCATACGCCGTAAACTGCGGCTGCAAGATAATAGCGACGGTGCACGCCTCCTCCTATGGTGATTTGCTTACCAAGCCCGCGGTTAAGAGGCTTATGGATATGGAGGTTTTTGAAAGGCTTGTGGTGCTTTCGGGGCTTGGAGGTCCCGGCAGCGTCGAGGGAATATACGACGCAAGGGGGGAGAGGATATGACGGCTGCGGCTAAAATACTGGGAGGCGTTTTGGTGGTCTTTTCAACGTCGGCATACGGATTTCTTATGAGCGGGGATTTGCAGAAAAGGCTGCTGGAGCTTAAGGAGCTGAAGAAAATAATCTTTCTTTTAAAAGGAGAAATAGGCTTCGGCATGACGCCCATTCTTGAGGCGGCGGGAAATATCGCGGGGCGCTGCGGTTTCGTTTTCGGCGGAATCTTAAGGGAGCTGGAGGCGCAGGACGGCGCGGTAAAAAACGGCTCTCTCGGCGGGTTGTGGAAAAGCGTGTTCGATAAGGGTCTGCGCGACACGCATTTGTCGGAGCACGAAAAGGAAAGGCTGGTTTCGCTTGGGGACAGCCTTGGCTTGACGGACACGCAGACGCAGATAAACGCTTTGGAGGCGTATATGGAGGAACTGGACGCGAGCATAGAGGGGCTTTCCGAAATACTGCCCGCCAAGACGAGGCTTTATCGGAGCCTCGGGGTAATGCTCGGAGTAATAATCACAATCATAATGGTCTGAGAGGTAAGGTTCCGTATGGAAGTGGGTTTGATTTTTAAAATAGCGGCAGTCGGAATACTCGTGTCGGTTATCTATCAGGTGCTTAAGCACAGCGGCAGAGAGGAGCAGGCGTTTCTCACGACCTTGGCGGGACTTGTTCTTGTCCTTTATTGGGTGATTCCCTACATAAAGGATTTATTTCAGACCATAAAGGATATGTTTTCGCTTTAGACGGTGGATTAATGGATATTATCAGGGTTGCCGTAATAGGCATGGCGGGCATATTTCTTTCGATTATGCTTAAAAGCAGTAAAAGCGAGTACGCGCATATCGCCTCGTTTGCGGTGGCGGCGGCGATTTTCGCCTATGTCACGGCGCGCGTTGGAACCATAGTGGAGGCGGTAAAATCCTTTGCCGCATATGTGGATATTGAGCAGAAATATATTGTGATTTTATTAAAGATGACGGGGATAACCTATGTCGCGGAATTTGCCGCGTCGTTGTGCAGGGACGCGGGACACCAGGCGATTGCCTCGCAGATAGAAATTTTTGCAAAGCTTTCGCTGCTGGCGGTCAGCCTCCCCGTGGTGACGGCTCTGCTTGACACGATAAGCGGGAGTATGTAAATGAGGACAGGCATACAAAAAATTGCGGTGATTTTTTTGACGGCGGCGCTTTCGCTTTCGGCGGGGATCGGACTGTGCCGCTGCATGGCGGCGTCCGGGGAGGGTCAGACGGCTTTTGAGATGCCGGATTATTACGATTTTTCCGATATTGACGGCATAGTGGGGCAGGAAAGCGGCTTTAATTTTGAAGAAACCGTAAGGAAATTTATGTCGGGCGACGTAAACGGGAGCCTCGGAGAGCTGGGACAGGCAGTGCTCGGAGCGCTTTTCGGAGAGCTGTCGGCTCAGAAGGAGCTTATTTTCAGAATAATCACGGTTGGGATAATAGCGGCGCTTTTTACGAATATAGCGACGGCGTTTCTGTCGGGCAGTATATCGGGCACGGGCTTTTACATAACCTTTATAATGCTTATGTGCCTTTTGACGGCGGGCTATGCGGTCACGGCGGCGATGGTCGGCGCGGCGCTTGACAGGCTGCTGGAGCTTATGGAGGCGGTGGTCCCCGTATATGTGCTTTCGCTCGGCTTTTCCTCGGGGACAGCGTCGGCGTCTGCGTTCTATCAGGTGATCACGATTGTCATAGTGCTGATACAAAGTCTTTTGAAGGGCTTTGTTCTGCCGCTTGTCTACATATATATGATAACGAATCTGATAAACAACGTCACGGAGGGAAGTCTGCTGACGAAGGTCACCGAGCTTATAAAAACCGCGGTTGAATGGCTGCTTAAGGCGCTGATGTCGCTTGTAATCGGTATAAACGTCATACAGAGCATGATAAGCCCCATAGTGGACAGCGTGAAAACCTCGTCCTTCGGCAAGGCGGCTTCCATGATACCCGGAGTGGGCGGCGCGCTCACCTCGGTTTCGGGCATACTTTTGGGCTCGGGCACTCTTATAAAAAACTCAATAGGAATGGCGGCAATGGTCGCGATAGTTGCGCTGTGCTTTACCCCCGTAATCAAAACAGTGGTAATATCCATAGGCTATAAGGCGGCGGGAGCGATACTTGAGCCGGTTTCGGACAAAAGGATTGTGGGCGCGGTAAACGGACTGTATGAAAGCACGGTCCTGCTTGCAAAAATCCTCTTGTACGCGGTGGTTTTTTTCCTGCTGACACTGGCGATCATCTGCAACGCCACCAATCATAACGCCGCGTGAGGGAATAAATGGAATATTTTGTTCGTTGGATAAAAAACATCGCGATTTTCTGCATTATCTCCTCCCTGATACTTAATATAATCCCGGGAGACAAATATAAGAGATATATAAAGCTTTTTTTGGGGATAGTTACGGTAATTCTTCTGATAAAGCCGATTGGCAGCCTTACGGGGCTGGACGGCAGGTTTGACGAGCTGCTGCAATACGGCGGCTACGGCGCGATGTCGGCGGATTTGAGGGCGGAGCTGGCTTTTGCCGACGAGGAGCGTATGCGGATTATAACGGCGGAGTTTGAGGAAAAAATTTCAGCCGACATAAAGGAATATGTGGAAAGCTTAGGGGCGGTATATATAGCGTCAAAGCCCGAGATAAACATAAATCCCGCCTCGGACGGCTACGGCAGCCTTGAGCGTATAAGCGTGGACATAGCGAGGGGCGGGGCATACAGTCAGGGGAACATTTACGTGCCGCCGATATTTGCGGGGGAGGGAAACGGCGTTTATGAGGACGAGCTTATCGCGATAGAAATAAAAAATTATCTCGCCGACTTCTATAACCTTGAGAAACGCAATATATATGTAAATATATCGCAGTAATTGACTTTTGCCTGCGCAGGAGGTGAATGCAGAGCCAAGGGAGGATTAATATGAATTTGAAGCTGCCTGAAAAATGGAAAAAAGCACTGTCAAAGATTTTCACAAAAGACAAACTGCCGCTGATACTTTTGTTCGGGCTGCTGCTCATCGTAATCAATCTTCCCGTGAAATCCGCAAGCAAAAACAAAAGCGGAGCCGCCTCGCAGGAGGACTCGGCAAAGACGGCGCAGACGGACGTCAGGACGTCCGCCGAAGGGTATGTCAAGGATTTGGAAAACGGACTTGAAAGGCTTCTGTCCCAAACCTACGGGGTCGGCGAAGCCCGTGTGATGATTTCGGTGAAAAACAGCGGAAGAAACAATATTTTCGTGCAGAAGAACGTATCCAAGTCACAGAGCGAGGAAAAGGATTCCGCCGGGGGCAGCCGCAGCCAGACTGAGTACAGCGGGCAGGAATCCGTGGTATACACAAACGAGGGCGGAAGCAACTCTCCGTATGTGACGGAGGAGGAGATGCCGGAAATACTTGGGGTTATCATTATAGCCGAGGGTGCCGGCGACGCAAAAATCGTATCCGACATAACAGAGGCTGCAAGCGCACTTTTGGGTATCTCGGTCAATAAAATTAAAGTATTAAAAATGGAGGTATGATTTTGAAGAAAATCTTCAAGAAAAATCAAATCATTATTACGGCCTTGGCACTCATGATTGCTGTTGCCGGGTACATAAACTATTCCGATAATATCAAAAACAAGAACAAAAACAAAGAAAACGCGGTGCAGAGCGGTACGAACCTTGAGGGCGAAACCGACCCGGTGAGCGGTGAGATCCAAAGCAACGACGCCGAGCCGAACAGTCCCTACGACGACCCCGGCTCAATGGTTTTTACCTCGAATGTTACGTCGCAGTTTATCATAAGCGCCAAGCTTGAGCGCGAGCAGGTGCGTGCAAGCGGCAAGGAAACGCTGCTTGAGGTCATAAACAGCAGCGAGGTCAGCGAGGATATGAAGGCGGAGGCGGTTTCGGGAATGGTCGCGCTTGCGGACGCCGCCGAGAAGGAAGCGGCGGCGGAGCTTCTTTTGGAGGCGAAGGGCTTTCAGAACGTCATAGTTTCCGTGAACGGGAACCAGGTGGACGTCGTGGTGGAGAGCAACGACCTTAACGCCACCCAGCTCGCCCAAATTGA
>JAMPDT010000008.1 GCA_023665525.1 Butyrivibrio sp.
ACGCGACTATTCCCGTCTGCGCCCGCCCGTCCATCGTCAGCTCGTAAATATAATATGCTTCCTCGTCGTCCGCAACAAAGATTTTGTCCGCTATTTCCTTTTCAAGCAGCTCCCTTGCCTTCTCGTATACCTCGTCCGAATATATGTCAATATCGCTGTCAAACTGTGTTTCAGCCCTGTCTATATTAAGAAAGGACAGCGGCTTCCCCGCAACGGCTGCCCTTGCCTCCTCCCTGCTGTAAACGTCGTAGGGAAGAGCCGCCACCGCCTCCGCCGACCTTTGCTCGGGTCTTATACATTTAAACGGTTTGATTGTCGCCATTTCTGCTCCTTTTTAATTTGATAGCTTTTGCAAAACGGCAGCTTACGCGCCCTGTCGGGACTCTGCCGTTATTAATTATAAGCCGGGCGGTGTTTCCACCCGGCTTACCGTAAACGCTACTTAATTACTCTTACCTTAAGAATGCCGTCCTTGCCCTTTGCCTGCTCCGCAATCTCATACGCGCCCGCCGCGTCGATGTCAAAAACGGAATACGCGTATTCCCCGCGGCTTTGGTTGATCATCTTCTCGATATTGATTCCCGCGCTTCCGAACGCCGCCGAAAGTCCGCTGATTATATTGGGAAGGTTGCGGTGGTGCACGGCGATACGCCCCGGCGTCCTGCACACGCCCATATCGCAAGCCGGATAATTAACCGAATTGCGGATATTTCCGTTCTCGATGTAATCCCTGATTTCTTCGACTGCCATAACAGCGCAGTTGTCCTCCGATTCCTCCGTGGACGCTCCGAGATGGGGAAACGCAAGACAGCCCTTTGTGTTCGCGAGCCGCGGCGTCGGAAAATCCGTCGCGTAGGCGGCAAGCTTGCCCGCCTCCAAGGCGGCTGCCACGTCCTCGGCGCGAACCAGCAGATCCCTTGCGAAATTAAGAATTACAGTCCCGTCCTTCATCATCGCAATCGTTTCGGAATTAATCATTTCCCTCGTATCGTCAAGCAAGGGCGTATGCACCGTAATATAATCGCACTCCTTAAATATTTCCTCCCTCGAAGCGACAACGTTTACGCTTCTTGAAAGGTTGAGCGCGTTCTGCACCGAAAGGAAGGGGTCGCACCCGATGACCTCCATTCCGAGGCTGCTTGCGGCGTTGGCAACCAAAACGCCGATGGCTCCCAGCCCGATAACGCCGAGCTTTTTGCCCTTTATCTCATGTCCCGCGTATTTGGATTTCGCCTTTTCCATTGTCTTGCCGATATTCTCGTCGTTTTTGTTTTCCTCAACCCACGCGTTGGCGGCGACAAGATTCCTCGAGGCGGCTATCATCGCGGCTATCACAAGCTCCTTTACGCCGTTGGCGTTGGCTCCGGGCGTATTGAAAACAACTATACCCTTTTCGGCACATTTATCAAGCGGGATATTGTTTACGCCTGCTCCTGCCCTCGCCACAGCCAAAAGACTGTCGTGAAGCTCCATCTCATGCATTGCCGCGCTTCTTACAAGCACTGCCTGCGCCTCGTCAAAATTCTCGGTTCTTTCGTAATTATCGGAAAAATGTCCCAGTCCGACCTGTGAAATCGGATTCAAGCAATTATATTTTATCATTTTATATCCTCCTGCCGATACGTCCAAGAGACTCTCGTACTGCCCCGGAGCATATGCCGCGGAACAGGGACGTCCTATTCGGCGTTTTCTTTTTCAAATTTTCTCATAAACTCAACAAGCTTCTCAACGCCCTCAATCGGCATCGCATTGTAAATGCTTGCCCTCATGCCGCCCACGGAGCGGTGTCCCTTGAGGTTCTCAAAGCCCGCCTTCTTTGCCTCGGCAACGAATTTCGCGTCAAGCTCCTCGCTGCCCGTAACGAACGGAACATTCATAAGAGAGCGGTCAGCCTTCTCCACGGTTCCCTTAAAGAGCCTGCTCTCATCGAGGAAGTCGTAAAGTATCCCTGCCTTCTTCTCATTATGCTCCTTCATTGCGGTAAGTCCGCCCATTTTCTTTATCCACTTGAAAACCTTGCCGCAGATATAAATTCCGTATGCGGGCGGCGTGTTGTAAAGCGAATCGTTGTCGGCGTGAATCTTGTACTTAAGCATTGTCGGCGTTCCCGAAAGCGTATCCTCGGTAATCAAATCCTCCCTGATTATCACAATAACCACGCCCGCAGGCCCGATATTTTTCTGCACCCCGCCGTAAATAACGCCGTATTTGCTTACGTCCACAGGCTCCGAGAGGAAGCAGGACGAAACGTCGGCAACCAGCGTATGCCCCTTGGTATCGGGCAGCGTCTTGAATTTCGTGCCGTAAATCGTATTGTTTTCGCAGATATATACATAATCGCAGTCCTCGGGTATATCCAAATCCGAGCAGTCGGGTATGTACGAGAAAGTTTTGTCCGCCGACGACGCCAGCTCTATCGCCTCGCCGTAAAGCTTCGCCTCCTGATACGCCTTCTTCGCCCACTGTCCCGTAACGATGTAGCCCGCCTTTTTGTTTTTCATAAGGTTCATAGGAATCATCGCGAACTGCTGCGACGCGCCGCCCTGAAGGAACAGTACCTTGTAATTGTCGGGTATGTCCATAAGCTCCCTAAGGTCCTTCTCCGCCTCCTTGATGATGCCGTCATACACCTTCGAGCGGTGGCTCATCTCCATTACGGACATACCGCTGCCCCTGTAATCAAGCATCTCCTCGGCAGCCTCCTTAAGTACCTCCTCAGGAAGTACGGCAGGTCCCGCCGAAAAATTGTAAATTCTTCCCACTTTAATGTGCCTCCTGTAAAAAAATATATTCTCTAGTATTCTACGTCAAAAAAGTTTTGCCGTCAATAGGGCGGGGAGGGTTAATTGCGCCGAGCCGCCCAATATCCGACACGGATATTTTATGAAAAGAAAAGACATACGCCGATACGGCGTATGTCTTTCTTTCGGTTGTGCGGTTATGTTGCCGGCTTAGGATTGCATTAATCAATTATTTCAAGTCTTCTATGTTGCGGCGTTTTGTACCTTATCCAATATCAAAATACTTTCTTGCTTACGATAACCTATTTTTTTATTTTGATACTGATACGCTAATGTCAGGCATTCATCTTCGGACAGATTATCTTCCGTAAACAAACTAATTTGATTGCGGTTCGGAAAATACATATCCAACAATCTTTTATTCAAATCCGCATGGCTTTGCAATGTACCGTCTGACATAATGTGTTCAACGTTAATACCCGATTCCGAAAATGCTTTAGCAACCATTATCGCTCTATGACATTCTATCGGATCTTTTTCAGTACACATAAGGACGATTCTATTGCCTTCCGAAATTCCTTTCAGCACATTATTAACTCCGTTACGAAAATTAATACTGTTTCTTACTTTTTCAAAGTCCAAATAACCTTCCTTACAATACAATGAATCCTCCTTCTGCCTAGCGCCAAAATTTTTTCCCATAAATACATATTGTATTGAAAATTTTTTCAAACAGTTTTTTATACTTTCCATATTGTATACAGGCGCAAATTGAGAATACGGAGTGCTTCGTACATCAAGAACATAGTTTATTTTGTATGCTTTCAGCATTTTGGCAAACTCTTCTATTTTGTGCTGTGAGTGTCCTATGGTATACAAAATATTATCCATTAATTAATCTCCTCTATCCCAAAGCCTGAGCCATAACCTTATAATATTTACCTGTTTTTTCATATTTATCGGTAAGGCTAAATACAAATACTTCTTCATTTGCATCATAGAATCCATCCGTCTTATCAGAAAAAAATTGAAGTAAATCCTTTTGAGTAACTCTGATATATGAATATCTGGTTCCATTATATCTAAAGTTAAGCTGTATTTTTTTACCCTCCGGGAAAGTCTTTATAAAATACTGTGCATTTTCAATATGTACCAATAATAGTGATTTATTTGTCAAGGAAATATTTTCATCTGTTAATTTTATATCCTCATTTCCAAAAATAAACTTGGGTGTATCATATCCATGCAGATTCACTACTTCTTGAAGATTACTAACGCCCTTTTTCTTCCATGTTGCATTCTCATTGTATAAATAATTTTCTTTCTGTACATTTGAAGGGTAATGTTTAATTATATCCACCTCAACAATATCAAATATCTCAATTTCATAACCATTCTCATAGCACATATCACGTTGTGAAACCGAATGCTCATTTGCCTCATTGCCTGAAACAAGCCTAACCCATTCTCCACTGCTCCTATCAAGACCGGCGACACAAAAACCGCCATGCTTAACTGATTTAGTCAAAATAATAATTTCCTTTTTCATAATCATCTCTCCTACATCACAAATTTACTATATCGCCGCCAAATACTTTTTGAAAAAGTTCGGCAACCAATAATCTATGACAATTTACGGCTTTATCCTCACTGCACAACAGACATAATTTTTTATCTGAATAATCCGTATAATTTTCATTAATATATTGAATAGCGTCTCTTCTCTGCATAATCCTTTTAAATTCGTCAACATATTGTTCCCATGTTATATTTTTGTGCTTATATTCCTTTAGGAGCTTTTCCTCGGGAGAAAAATTGACATCGCTGATATAATCAATACCGCATATTTCATTCAAAAAAAACTTTATATCAGGATATTTTGAGAATCCTGCCAATTGAGAGGTATTATTTAACCTTACATCTATAACAACCTCAACCTCATTGCTTTTTAATAATGAAAAGAACTGTTCGGCACTTTTTTTAGTAAAACCTATAGTATAAATCTTATCCATACTGCTCCTCGTATTCCCATTTCAAAATAAGCCTAATATGATTATATCACCTTTTGTATTTTCTGCAAACCATTAAGAAACAATTCTGCCGTACCTTCTGAAATTATCTCTAGCCTGATTAAGACACACAGGATTACTGCCATTTTCACTGTTTGGATGTAAATTCTGATATGTATAAATCAAAAATTTGTGTACACAAATTTTTTCAAAGCAACAGTACCGGCAGCTTTCAACGTCAAGCTCGTTACAACGCATTAAAAAGGGTGCATTCACTCCCTTTCTTTCATCACTATTCTATACCAAAGCGGCTCTTTCCCTGTTTGCAAATCCTCCCAATAATCGGGAGGCAGCTCACTTCGACGGCTGACGCCTTCTTTTTCCCAAATTTTCCATTTTAGTGTTGCAAGCGTATCTCTCAAAATTGTCGTGAGTGTGCATTTGTCCGCACTTAATTTTGACGGTTCAATTACATTTCCCTTGCATACGACAAAGCGCCTGCCGTATTGCTCCAACGCAATCGGAAGTATAACCGCGTCCGCACATATAGCCGCCTCTGCCGCGCAGCAGCGGACGCAGCAGACTTCGCAGGCGCGAGTTGGGAAGCCCTCTGCTTCCACTTAAAATCATTTGCTTTTTGCTCTTATAAAGCTCAAATTGCTTTTGGATATTAAGGGTTTTATTGGGTGTACTCATTTGATTCTCCTTTGTTACAAGAATAATTACAAATTTGCCATTTCTTCCAGTGACCGATAATCAACTTTTGCAGCAGACGTATATGGAAATTCATCAACAAATATAAATTTTTCCGTCATATAGTAAGCGGGAAGTCCTTTTTTACAAGCTAATTTAACATTCGCAATCACTAGATTTTTATCAGTGTTTTTTTCTAAAATCAAAAAAACCGCAGGGACTTGTCCAACATTATAATTTGCATCCTTCACTCCAACAACACAGCATTTATACACTCCATTTACCTGCTGTATAACCTTTTCAATTGTTGGAGCAAATATTTTTAATCCGTGATGGTTTATAATCATACGTTTAATTCTTCCATCGATAAACAAAAATCCGTCCTTATCAATATGACCAAAATCGCCCGAATGAAGCCACACCGTTCCATCTGAATGAATTTTTAACACTTTGTTGGTTTCTTCTGTGTTATTAAAATACCCTAACATAACTGAGGGTCCGCTTATACATATTTCTCCTTGCTCATCATAAAGAAGCTCTTTTTGAGTTTCCATATCAAATACAGAAATAACCGTTTTAGGAAAGGGCACACCAACGCTGCCCAATTTATTACACTCATTGTTAATACAAAAGGAAACAGCAGAACCGACTTCTGTCATTCCATATCCCTTTGCAATATTGTATTTGCAGCCATGACTGCGTAAAAAAGCGTTTATTTTTTTCTCTTTTTCCACATCTAATGTATCTGCTCCAACTGTCGGACAAATCAAAAATGAAAAATCCAGTTTATCAGCTTTACAGCTATTAATCAAATGCTCCCAAACGACGGGCGTATTTGCCATATGATTAGTGTGATAACGGAAAATTTGTTGTGAAATTTTATTTGTATCAGTATCAAAACACAAGTGACATTTCATACCCAACGACAGAGGGAGGTGATGAGAGCATATCATAGAATAAGCTGTAAACGGAAAAGCAATGGACAGCCAAGAATGATTTCTGCTAAATGGTGATTCACCGCAGCGATATTGTTCTACAACAGCATTTACATTTTCATTTGATAACATAACTGCTTTAGGTATACCTGTAGTGCCCCCAGTATGTTCCATCAATGCTAATCTGTTAGCTTTATAACTGCAATCGTTAAAATCATAAGCGTTATATTTTTTAACAAAATCTATATATCTAATTAAATTTGATGTAGCTTTGGGAGCTTTATCTTTGATTGCAATTACAGTTTTTGGAATGAGAGGAAGCGAGTCTTTCACTGAAAAAATAACAGTATAAAGGTCCTCATTGATTATTGTTTTATATTTATTATAGAAATCATTCAAAATCAATAAAATTTTTGTTTCAGTGTTTTTTAAATCTTTCGATATATTTCCCAAATCCATTCTCGGATCAAGCCAATTTGATACTGCTCCAATTCGATTTAAAGCATAAAATGAATAAATGATTTCAGGCACACAAGGCGCAATTCCTGTGACAATATCACCCTCTTTGATTCCTACAGCCGAAAATGCCCTCGCCGCCTTATCAATATTTTCAAACAACTTCCCATATGTAATCTTCCTGCCAAAATAAACAAGCGCCACATCGTCAAGATGATCCCTATTATTTTCCCAAAGGTACTCATAAATGGTACTTTCCGGCAATGGCGCATTTATCGCCTCCTCACTGTAATATTTCAGCCAAGGTTTGTCTATCGACGGATAGCCTGTGAGTTCCTTTTCGTAATCGTTAGTGTTCATATTAAATAATCTCCTTTATTTTTACTTATAGCTATCTCGAAATATCAGCCTATACCAAAGCGGCGCTTTCCCTGTTTGCAAATCCTCCCAATAATCGGGAGGCAGTTCACTTTGACGGCTGACACCTTCTTTTTCCCAAATTTTCCATTTTAGTGTTGCAAGCGTATCTCTCAAAATTGTCGTGAGTGTGCATTTGTCCGCACTTAATTTTGACGGTTCAATTACATTTCCCTTGCATACGACAAAGCGCCTGCCGTATTGCTCCAACGCAATCGGAAGTATAACCGCGTCCGCACATATAGCCGCCTCTGCCGCGCCATACGCTATATCGGTAATTATTTCATTTTCCGAAAAATTCCAAGTTCCCTCGGGAAAAATCATCACATTTCTTCCCGACTGCAAAAGCTTAATCATTAAATTTTTGGTATTCGCCTTGTCCTGCCTGTCGCGTTCATCAACATAAACAATTCCGTTCAGATTCAGGAGAAATCCTGTAAGTTTTCTGTAATTATTTACAAAATCCGATGCCACCAAAAAAATTGCCGCTTTATCTGCTCATCTACTATCTCAACGTCATATTTGCCTATATGCGTCACCGCAAAAACAACGCTTTTACCCTTAGGAATATCTGTTTTTCTGTCATTTAAAATCTCTACCGAAAAGCCCTTAAGTTTCCTCTGTAACCACAGTCCGCCGCGCAGCAGCGGACGCAGCAGACTTCGCAGGCGCGAGTTGGGAAGCCTTCTGCTTCCGCTTAAAATCATTTGCTTTTTGCTCTTATAAAGTTCAAATTGCTTATAGATATTAAGGTTTTTATCGTGTGTACTCATTTGATTCTCCTTTGTTGCAAGAATAATTACAAATTTGCCATTTCTTCCAGCGACCGATAATCAATCTTGCCATTCGGTGTCAATGGCAGAGATTCTATTATTCTAAAATCATGCGGCAAATAGGTTTCACTTAGCTCTTGTTCACAAAGTTTTCCCACCTCAGCTATGGTTGAGTTATCATTGTTTTTCAATACTAAATATGCAATCGGAACTTGCCCCATTTGATGTATTTGGTCAAAACCTCCTACCACACAACAGGAAACAATATTAGAATGCTTCATAATTATTTTTTCCAAGTTAAATGGAGAAACCTTAATACCATCATGACGAACAATAATTCTCTTTAGTCTGCCTTCAAGATATATATTACCTGTTTCAGATATATAACCTAAATCGCCACTATGTAACCAAATATTACCATCTTTATGTAATCTTAAAACTTTTGCAGTTTCTTCTGGCATTTTGTAGTATCCTTTCATCAACGTTGGACCGCTCATGCAAATTTCACCAATTTCGTTATATGTCAATTCTTTTTCAGCATCGTTATCATAAATACAGAAGTTATTGCATGGCAAAGGTATTCCAACGCTTCCATCAACGTTATGTTGTGGAACATTCGCACACGCCGCTGCTCCAATTTCTGTCATCCCATATCCTTCTTGAATTTTTACAGTACAACCATTGGATCTAATGAGTTTATTTACACCATCTTTAATCTTTTGTGGCATAGAATCACTTCCACTTATCAAATTTAATAAAAACGATAGGTCAATCTGTTTATTTTTTAACAAAGGTTCCACTAAAAAGTTACTCCAATCTGCTGGTCCCGCAAAAATGTAATTTGGTTTTAATTTTATGATGTTGGAAGCAAATTTGTCTGGTTGATAGTCAGGAAGCAGAATCATCTTAAAATGTTCAGCCAATGATATATGTGTAGCGCACAACGTATTATATGCCAAAAAGGGGGGTATTTGATTCATCATCACTTCACCAGCAATAGATCTTAGTCCAGATCCTTTCATATTTAAATCCATTGCATTAAATGCCTGATTTGTAAGCATCACCCCTTTAGGCAATCCTGTTGTTCCACTTGTATGAAATATACAAGCTACATCATTTGACTTTTCTAAATATGACGATTTTCCATCAGCTAAAGACATAAATTTTTTCCAATTCATTGCACACTCAGGCATTCTCAATTTTTGTTCTTTAAATTTCCATAGAAATCTTAACGGAGTAAAAAGAGAGTCAAATGGTGAGACAATAATTAATTTATCAATATTTGTTTGCTTCAAAATTTCAAAAGTATTTTTGGCAAAAAGGCTACATACAACCGCAATAGTAGCCTCTGATTCCTCAAAATAATGGAGCAGTGTGTCGCCCTTAGACCGCAAATCAATTAAATCCGCAACTGCACCAATCTTGTTAAGAGCATATATACAATAAATATTTTCAGGTATATTAGGCAATGCCAATATAACAATATCGCCTTTTTTAACTCCAACTGATAAGAATGCAGTGGCAGCATCATCAATATACTTAAACATCTTCTTATAGCTTATTTTTCTTTTAAAGTAAACAAGTGCTGTATCATCTTCAATATTTTTATTTTTTTCCAAAATATATTGATAAGCGCTTTCCTCGGGCAGCGGCGCATTTATCGCCTCCTCACTGTAATACTTCAGCCACGGTTTATCTATCGACGGGTAACCTGTGAGTTCCTTTTCAGTTTCAACTGTGTTCATAGTAAATTTTCTCCTTTTTCATGTTTTTATTGACACCATATATAACACCATTTATACTGTAATTATAGGAGGAATCTTAATGTCAAAATGAGATAAACTACTAAAGCGTATCTACTCATTATCCAAAGATTTACGATTTGATGAACTCCGTAAGGTTTTGGAATCATACGGTTATACAATGCATTCTCCGAAAAGCGGTAGCAGCCATTGCACATTTCGCAAAACAGGCTGTCCTCCGATTACAGTTCCAAAGCATGAGCCTATCAAAAAGGTCTATGTGGAATTAGTAAAACAAGTCATAGAAAGCGATGGTGATATTAAATGAAAACCTTAAACGAATACCTCAATCTTCCTTACAAAATGGAAGTCGTGCCGGACACAGAGGAAGGCGGCTTTATCATTTCGTTTCCCGAATTGCCCGGATGCATTACCTGCGGAGATACATTAGCCTCCGCACTTGATAACGCAAACGACGCCAAAACCGAGTGGCTTGAAGCCGCAATCGAGGAGGGCGTTTCAATTCCAAAGCCTGACTCCTTGGACGACTATTCGGGACAGTTTAAGCTCCGAATCCCCAAAAGCCTTCACAAGCAGCTCTCGGAGCATTCCAAAATTGAAGGCATAAGCATGA
Source organism: Butyrivibrio sp. (assembly GCA_023665525.1). Classification (GTDB taxonomy): domain Bacteria; phylum Bacillota; class Clostridia; order Lachnospirales; family Lachnospiraceae; genus Eshraghiella. The sequence goes on from JAMPDT010000008.1 coordinate 10,401, forward strand.
ATCAATACTGCCTGTACCTTCTATCACGAAACGACGCTCTTTTGAGCAAACGGTAGGCACAGCAGCTCGGGGCTGTCTTTTTAAGGCAGCTCTTTTATTTAAGTTTCTCGCTTTAATAATTTCCTTTGCCAAAAAAGCCGTTTTTGCGTTTATTTCCAACGATGCCAACGGCTTATACACACTCTCCTTTGAATCAAACTCATGCCGTATTATTGACTTTTCATAAACAATATCAAGCTTCGGATAAGCCTCAACACGTCTTTTCGCCTCCTGCTCCCACTCCTTTTCAGAACTGTACCCAATATGCGGCATTCTCTCCCAAATCTGCCACTTCAACACCGCCATTTCATCTCTCAGTTCGCGTATCCTTTCTTCCTTACTGTCCTCGGCGCTTACACAAACTGCTTTTCCGAACGCGACAAAACACTCGCCTTTATAATATTCCAGCACAAGGGGAATTATGGGCTTGTCAGCCTGCCTTGCCAAGTCTGTCACTCCCCAGTATAAAGGAAGAACAGGCGTTGACGGTGTCAGATTCCAGCTCCCTTCGGGAAAAAGCAAGACATTTGCGTTTCGCTTGAGCAAGTCAAGCATTTTCATCATTGACTTCTTACGGCTTGTCTTGTCCTTTCGGTCAACCCAAACCGCTCCGTTTAAAATAAAAACGATTCTGTCAATCAAATTCAGCCTTTGCTTACCGACAAGCACATAGGAGGGGCGGTTTATCGCTTCTAAGCCATACGGTACGTCATGCTTGCAGGAATGGTTGACTGCATATACCGCATTCGTCCGTAAATCAGGCGGACTGCTTATAAAGACAAGCTTGTGCATACGAATTGCGCTGAATAGGTGCTTTAGCGGGGAGTACAAAACTTTATGTAAAAGTATAATGAGATTTTTCAAATATTGTCACCTTCTTTACTGCTTTCATTTATCATTTTTAAAAAACTTCTTTTTCATAGTCCCTTCTTCGTAATATCGTAATTATTATACGATAATACGTAGTGAATTGCAACGACAATTTTGAGTATAATAAACGCATATTTTCACCGAGGCGGTAGAACTATGTTAAATATTTTGGAAAAAATTACAGAACTCCGCACTGAAAGGCAATGGACGGAATATCAGCTTGCGGAGGCTTCAGGCTTAACTCAGTCAACAATATCCTCATGGTACCGCAAGGATATGCTGCCCACTCTGCCCTCGCTTATTAAAATATGCGACGCCTTCAATATCTCCGTATCACAGTTTTTCATAGAGGATAATTCTCAGGCGGTACTGCTTAATGAAAAACAGACAAAGCTGATAAACGCCGCCTCAAAATTAACCTCCGAACAGTTTAACGCGCTGCTGGATTTCTTGCAGAGCCTGTAACATACTTTAAATTACCTGCCGTACATACTAATGCCAATTTTATGTTAATGATACGGTTCTCTCCTCGTGGGGCTACGCTTTGTCACTGTGAATGGATACGTAATCCCATTCGGTGACAGGGGCTTCCCCTCATTCTCGCAATCTCACCATTGCTTTTCCCTCAATCTTATGCTATAATCTTGTTGATTTATCAACAAGTGAGGTGCGCCATGCTTAACCGTTTCGATATGTTTACCACTTCCGTAACCCAAATTTACAAATCCTTGCAGCGTATCAAGAACCGCGAGATGACCGAATTTAATCTTAAGGGGACGCATACGATGTGCATATTCCGTTTGGGGCGCAATCCCGAGGGAATGACGCTCACGGCGTTAAGCGCGGCGTGCGAGGAGGATAAGGCGGCTATGTCGCGCACCGTTGCGGAGCTTACAAGGGACGGCTATGTGACCGTTGGCGGCGCGCATAAATACCGCGCCCCGATTACGCTCACCGACAAGGGGCGGCTCGTGGCGGCGCGCGTGAACGAAATGGTGGCAGAGGCGGTCGCGGCGGGAGGCGGCGGGCTGACCGAGGAGGAGCGCCTTAATTTCTACCATGCGCTGGAGCTTATATCCGAAAATCTTAAAAATTATTTAAAGGAGGATTCCCACTGATGTTCGTATTGAAAAAAATTTACTGCCGCTGCTTTCAGCAGATTTTCCACATTGCAATTCCGTTTCTGCCCTACCGCAAGCCGAAGGTGCTCGGAGGCATAGACGAGCTTCCCGCTCTTTTCGGCAAAAAAGGCATAAGCTCTGTAATGCTTGTAACCGACAAAAGCATACGCGGCTTCGGGCTTACCTCGCGCCTTGAAGAGCTGCTTGCAAAGGAGGGCATAAGCTGCGCGGTATACGACAACACGGTGGCAAACCCGACGACCGACAATGTGGAGGAAGCAAGACAGCTTTACCTTGACAGCGGCTGCCAAGCGCTTATCGGCTTCGGAGGAGGCTCGTCCATCGACTGCGCGAAGGCGGTCGGCGCGAGAATCGCAAAGCCCAAGCAGAGCCTTAAGGAGATGGGCGGAATTTTGAAGGTACGCAAAAAGCTTCCCACGCTTATCGCAATTCCCACAACCGCGGGAACCGGCAGCGAAACGACGCTTGCCGCCGTAATCACGGACTCCGAAACAAGGCATAAATACCCGATTAACGACTTTCCGCTTATACCGCATTACGCGGTTCTCGACCCCGAGGTTACAAGGACGCTGCCGCCCTCGCTTACCGCAAGCACGGGCATGGACGCGCTCACGCACGCGGTGGAGGCTTACATCGGCGGCTCGACGACCGTCGGGACGCGCAAGGATTCCGTAAAAGCCGTAAAGCTTATTTTTAAATACATCAGACGCGCCTACGCGGACGGAAACGATATGAAGGCGCGCAGGCAGATGCTTTACGCCGCCTATCTCGCGGGCAGCGCCTTTACAAAGTCGTATGTCGGCTATGTGCACGCGGTCGCTCACTCGCTCGGCGGCAAATACAATACGCCCCACGGACTTGCGAACGCCGTACTGCTCCCCCATGTGCTGGAGGCATACGGCAAGGCTGCCGAGGGCAGGCTGAATAAGCTCGCGCTTGCGGTCGGGCTTTGCGGTCCCGAGGCGAAAGCCGCCGACGGCGCCGCCGCCTTTATCGAGGCGGTAAAGCAGATGAAGCTTGACCTCAATATCCCCGACGCGCTCCCCGAAATAAAGGAGGAGGACATTCCCGAGCTGGCAAAGCACGCGGATAAGGAGGGAAATCCGCTCTATCCCGTTCCCAAGCTTATGAACGCAAGGGAGCTTGAGCAGTTCTATTATTGTGTTATGAAGGACGGAGGAAATTCCGATGAATGAAAACGATATTAAAGCTCTTATTGACAAACAGAAGAAATTTTTCGCGGCGGGGCGCACGTTGGATATAAGCTATCGCCTGCGCGCGTTAAAAAGGCTTAAGGACGCGATAAATTCAAGCCTCGACGAAATCCATGCCGCCATCAGGAAAGATCTCGGAAAGAGCGCCTTTGAAAGCTATATGTGCGAAACGGGACTTGCCTTAAGCGAAATCTCCTTTATGCTCAAGCACACAAGGCGCTATTCAAGGGAACACAGGGTTGCCACGCCCCTCGCGCATTTCGCTTCAAGGAGCTTTGTCAAGCCCTCGCCCTACGGCACGGTCCTGATCATGAGCCCGTGGAACTATCCGTTCCTGCTCACGGTTGACCCGCTTGCGGACGCTATCGCTGCGGGAAATACGGTTATCATAAAGCCAAGCGCCTATTCTCCCGCCTCCTCCGCCGAGCTGTCAAGGCTTATCGCGGAGTGCTTCCCTCCCGAATACGTCGCGGTCATAACGGGCGGACGCGAGGAAAACAAGGCTCTGCTTAAGCAGAATTTCGATTATATATTTTTTACGGGCAGTCAGGCAGTCGGGCGCGAGGTTATGCGAAACGCCGCCGAAAGCCTTACTCCCGTATCCTTGGAGCTGGGAGGCAAAAGTCCCTGCATAATCGACGCCTCGGCAAACATAAGCCTTGCCGCAAGGCGCGTCGTTTTCGGCAAGTACCTAAACTGCGGTCAAACCTGCGTCGCGCCCGACTACATCTACTGCCACGCCTCCGTAAAGGAGCGCTTTATCGAGGCGGTTAAAAAAGAAATCGCGCGTCAGTTCGGCGGCGAGCCGCTTGCCTCTCCCGACTACGGCAAAATCATAAACGCCGCGCATTTTGAACGCGTAAGCGGACTGATCGATCCCGAAAAGGTGGTCTGCGGCGGCGGCTGCAAGCGCGAAACACTGCAAATCGCGCCCACGGTCATGGACGGAGTAACCCGAAGCGACAGGGTTATGCAGGAGGAAATTTTCGGACCGATTATGCCGATTATGACATATACGGACATAAACGCGGTAATCGACGACGTAAATTCACAGCCCCACCCCCTCGCGCTCTATATTTTTGCAAGCGACAAAAAAACAATAAGGCGCGTTACCGGGGCGTGCAGCTTCGGCGGAGGCTGCGTCAACGACACGATAATACATCTCGCGACCTCGAATATGGGCTTCGGCGGCGTCGGAGCGAGCGGAATCGGCTCGTACCACGGCAAGGCGGGCTTTGACGCCTTTTCGCACAGCAAGAGCATTGTCGATAAAAAGACATGGCTCGACCTGCCCATGCGCTATCAGCCTTACAAAAAGCTGAACGGCAAGCTGATTCATATGTTTCTGAAATAGCGCTTTTACTCTCTCCTGAGATTCTCCAGTGAATTGTACAGATTTACGGAGCCGAAGCCCCATTCCCTGTTGGGCGTGGCGATGCCGTCCCTGCGCACGCAGCCGGATATTGTTATATTCCTTATTTCGGCGGTGCGCATAAAGGGAATCCTTCCCCTCACGATTCCGTATTCCAGCAATAGCGCCGCAAAGCCCCCGTAAAACGCCGCCGCGACGCTTCCCCCGCTCACGGTTTCATAGCCCGACGTTCCGTAAGCGGTAGGCGCCGCAAGCTCCACGCCGGGCGCGACGAAATCGGGTCTGATAAGCTCCAGCGAATTGTACCCTCTACTGTTTTTTAGATAAATGGAATTATTCCTGTTGTCATACGCGGTAACGCATATACAGCCCTCCTTGTTGGCGGGATTGGTTATCGTGGTGTAGGGGTCCGAGCTGACAAAATAGGTATCCGCCGTAAGAAAATCCCTGTTCATTATCCATATATCGTAATTTCCGCTTGTCAAATCCCTCCCGTAAACGTTGAGCGTCCAAATCCCCGCCGCGGGCCTGTCAAATCTTATCGCGACGAAATTCTGCCCCGAATGCCCGTCAAATATCTTATAGTATATATCCACAACCGTCCCCTCAAAGAAAAAGGTAAGAATCGTGCTTCTCTCCGTGCGCACGGGAAGCTTATTGATAACCTGCCCCGAGGGCGAAATTATTTCGACGGAATACACCTCGGGAGCAAACGACCAAAGCTCGCAGGTAAAGCCCCGCTCGCCCTCTCCGACCCGTATCTCCACGCGCTGCGGCTCCGCTCCGATCACCTTTCCCGTAAAATGCAGTCTTTCGTTGCCCTCGTTGCCGCCCGAAACCGTGACGCACCTTCCCGGCACCTTAGCCTCGTCGTCCAGTATATCGCAAAGCGGCGAAGCGCCTATATGCGAGCCCAAGGAGGTCCCCAGACCAAGTATATACGACACGGTGATTTTGCTTTTTTCGGCATAATCCGAAACGAACGCCACGGCTCTTATAATATCGCTCTCCGAATAGGCGGGTACTCCGTCCTTTATCAGGTAAAAATCCCGCAGGAATTTTTTTGCCTGCCTAAGCTTCACAACGATAAGCCCCGCCGACGGCGCGACGCCCGAAAAGCCCGCGGCGCGGTTGGCTCTGCCCGCGGCGATTCCCGCCATATAGCTCCCGTGACCTATGTCGTCGAGCGGAATATCCGCCTCCTCGCCGCGAAGGGCGCGGTTTATCTGCTCGGAGGTGTAAACCGTATTGCTCTCCTGGTCCCACATTACCTCAATGCGGGTGCTTCCGTCCTCGTTTATGAACGCCTCGTGCCGCCAGTTTATCCCCGTGTCTATCACGGCGACATAGGTTGATTGTCCGTAAAGCCCCAAAACGGGCTGCTCGCGAATGGCTGCCACGCCCGTTGTGTTTACGGCGTTAATATCGCTCAGCCCGTAAAGCTTCGGCAGATTCTCATAGGTTACGGCTTCATTGGTAGGCTCGGACACGTATTTGGTATTGAACGACGCCAACAGCCATTTGGGCGATATTCTGCTTATGCAGTAATCGTCGAGCGGCTCGAGCGCGCGTCGCGTATATTCGCCCTCTCTCAGTATGAACTCGACATATTCCTCCGACTGTATGAAATTTTCACAGCTGCTATCCATGTTTTTTATTTTAGTATATGTGCCTGCGCAAAACAATAGAATAAAGGAGGGAGCTTTCATTGAAAACTCCCTCCCCGCATAAGCTACAATGCCTCTATCATCGGCACGCCCCTCGGTTCTATAATCGGTCCGCCCTTTTTTTCGACATATTCCTTTGTGATAATAACGCGCCCGATATTTTTGTCCTTGGGAGTTTCGTACATAATGTCGAGCATGAACTCCTCGATGATCGAGCGCAGCGCCCTCGCTCCCGTATCCTTTTCAAGCGCCTTTTTGGCTATCGCCTCATACGCGCCCTCCTCAAACTGCAAATCCACCTCGTCCAGCTCAAGAAGCTTGCCGTACTGCTTAAGAATCGCGTTCTTCGGCTCCTTAAGGATCCTGACAAGCATCTCCTCGGTAAGCTTGCGCAGCGTGAACACCACGGGAAGCCTTCCCAAAAACTCGGGGATCATGCCGAACTCCCTTAGGTCCTCGAGCGTGACCTTTTCAAGCAGCGCGGGATCGTTGTCGTACTTGTCCTTCAAATCCGCCTTAAAGCCGATGGAGGACTGCTTGTTGAGCCTTTCCTTTATGATAGCGTCCAAGTCGGGAAACGCTCCGCCGCATATGAAAAGTATGTTGCGCGTGTTCACGGTGGTAAGCGGCACCATGGCGTTCTTGCTGTTGGCTCCCACGGGCACCTCCACGTCGCTGCCCTCAAGTATCCTCAAAAGCCCCTGCTGAACGGATTCCCCGCTTACGTCCCTGTTCCTCGTTTCCTTTTTCTTGGCGATTTTATCTATCTCGTCGATAAAAATAATTCCGCGCTCCGCCTTTTCGACGTCATTGTCCGCCGCCGCCAAAAGCTTGGATACGACGCTTTCAATATCGTCGCCGATATAGCCCGCCTCCGTAAGCGAGGTTGCGTCGGTAATCGCGAGCGGCACGTCAAGCAGCCTCGCGAGCGTCTGCACAAGATACGTCTTGCCGGAGCCTGTCGGTCCTATCATCAGCATATTGGATTTTTGGATTTCGATAGACTCCATCGTGTCGGTCGCGACCCTTTTGTAATGGTTGTAAACCGCCACGGAAATAACCTTTTTGGCGTATTCCTGACCGATCACGTACTCGTCCAGCATAGCCTTTATCTGATGGGGAGCGGGCACCTTCTTCAGGTCTATGGGCGCCGCCTTCTTCTCGCCCTTTTTCTTTTTCTTGATTTTCTGTCTTTCGGACATATCCCCGAAATCGGACATATTCATAAAATGAATCCCCGGTATCCCGATACCGTTAAGCTTCATCAAATCGTCAAGCCCGCCGCTGCCGTTCATCGTGTCAAAGGTCTTTTGCAGGCAGTCCGCGCATATGCATATATTCTGAGGCAGCTCAATCATTTTGCCCGCCTTACTCTCGGGTCTGTGGCAAAGATAGCAGATTTTTTCGTATTCGTCAAAATCCCTGCCGCCGTCCTTATTTTTGTCGTCTATATTGTCCTCGCCGATAATCTCTTCCATTACGATTCCCTCCGTAGCGTGCGGACATAAAGCCCCGCCTATGTCCGACACCTTATAGCATACACCATTGTCGCAGTATCTGCAAGCGAAGTAAACGAAAAAATTAAATGAGGGATTATGCTGTTGCTAACTTTGGAGGATTATGGTAAAATAACGGTATATGTAATATCGCAGTTTTCTGCCTGCTCGGCAAGCCGAATATACCCCGGGCATACGGGTATGCCGCTGTGCGCGGCAGATGCGGCGCTGTACCAAGTAAAGGAGTCCCGAATAATGAACGAATTAAAATGGAGCGACCGCTTCAATATCGGCGTGGAAGTCATAGATAAGGCTCATCAGCGGCTTTTTTCCATTGTAAGCAAGCTTATTCTCCTCAACGAGGATACCGCAAAGCAGCAGCACGCCTGCTGGGAGGGCATTAAATATTTTAAAAATTACACCGTAAAGCATTTTGCCGAGGAGGAGGCGTATATGCGCTCCATAGGCTATGAGGACTATGAAATACATAAAAGCCTCCATGACAATATGCGCGACAATACGATTCCCGCGCTCGAGGCGGAGCTTGAGGCTGAGCGCTACTCGATTGAATCCGTCCAGCATTTCCTCGGGATCTGCATCGGCTGGCTGAACGGTCATATCATGGTTGAGGACCGCGCCATCGCGGGACACACCGCGCGCAAATGGATACACCAACCCACACAGGACGAAAGCGTATCGCTTACCAATGCCGTAATACAGGCATTTCAAAGTCTTTTCCGCATAGACGCGACGCTTGTCAGCAAGCATTACAGCGGCGAGAATTTTTCGCAGGGCAACAAGCTCTGCTACCGTCTTACCTACCGCTCCGCGCAGGGCGAAGCGGTGCCGGTCTACCTTGTTTACGAGGAGTCCGCCGTTCTCCACATTCTGAGCGAGCTGCTTGGCAAGCCCATCAAAAAAGCCGACAAAACCGTTATTTACGCGCTCAAAATCCTTTCGCAGCAGTTTATGGACTGTCTGGGAACGCATTTTACCTTCGCGGAGGGCTGCAAGCTTGAACGCAACGATTTTCTTACCTTTGACCAGCTTCTTAATTTTTTCCGCAAAAAATATCCCCCGTACAGTCTGCTGTTCGGTACGGGAGGAAAGGGATATTTCGCGCTGTGCATAAACACCGACAAAAAACAGGCTTAATACTGCCAACCAAATAACAGGAGGCTATTGCAACAATGTACCACTGCCATATTCTATTTTGTTTCATAGGACGCAGACTCGAGCTGTTTGAACCGATCCGCGAGTCCGATCCGCTCGAGGGCTTTACTCACGAATTTCAGCAGAGCGACACGCTCAAAAAGCTGACCGTATCCGAAGCGGACGTAATTTTTGCCGACCTTTCCGAGCTTGATGCCGCGTCGGCGGCACAGGCTTTGTGCGCATGGAAAAAACAGGACGCGCAGCTTATTGTTTTGGCGGACGGCGAACAGCTTCCGGGGCTTGAGGACAGCTTTAACGATATTTCGGACATATGGACGCTGCCTGCCTCCGCAGGCGAGCTGCGCTTCCGCTTCCGCAAATGGCAGCAGTCGTACAAAATACGCAAGGATTACTGGCAGACCTCGCAGTATCTTGAGGCAACGATAAACAATATTCCGAACCTGATTTGGTACAAGGACAAAAACGGCATCCACGAAAAGGTAAACGACAGCTTCTGCAAGACGGTAAACAAAACCAAAGCGCAGGTAGAGGGGCGCGGGCACGCCTATATATGGGACGTTGAGCAGGACGATCCCGCCTGCATAGAATCCGAGCGTCTTGTAATGGAGCAGCGGGAAACCTTAGTATCGGGAGAAACCGTCAAGACCAAGGACGGCGAGATGCTTCTCACCACCTACAAATCGCCGCTGTACGACGTTGACGGCAGCGTTATGGGCACCGTGGGGGTCGGCATAGACATTACAAGGGAGCGCGCCTACGCGCAGGAGCTTATCGAAAAGAACCAAACGCTGGAGAGGCTTTTTACCACGATGGACTGCGGCATTATGCGCCATTCGCTCGACGGTAAGCGGGTCATAAGCATAAACCGCGCCGCGCTCAATATTCTCGGCTACGAATCCCATGAGCAGATGATGGCTGACGGCTTTGATATGATCGCCTCCTCCGTTTTGGACGAGGACAAAAAAAAGCTCAGGGAATGCATCGGCACGCTGAAAAACCCGGGCGACAGCGCGAACCTCGATTACAGGGTACGGCACGGCAACGGCGAGCTTATCTATGTAATGGGCAATATCAGGCTCATCGAGGAAAACGGCGAGCGGCTCTACCAGCGCTATCTTTTGGACTGCACCGCGCAAAAGCTTCAGGAGGAAATGATCCAATCCGAGAACAAGAGGCACCAAATGGAGCTTATACATGCTCTCAGCATAGAATACAGTCTCGTATGCTATTTTGATTTGAATACGGGAAAGGGCAATGTTCTTCAGATTAATAACTGCAAAAACGACGTGCTCGGTCCTATTTTCAAAGGCGAGCTTGAGCTTGAAAAATGTATCGGGCAATACATAGAGGCGGGCGTCCACGAGGAGGATAAGGAAGCGTTCCGCCTTGCGGTCTGCGCAAAAACTCTCGAAAACGAGCTTTCCCACAAGCTTTTGTACCACGTCAATTACCGCACCACCTGCTGCGGCGAGATCCGCTACTTTCAGCTAAAGGCTGCGCGCGCGGGAAGCTGGGAAAAAAGCCGCGGCATTGTGCTGGGCTTCCGCAGCATAGACGAGGAAACGCGCGATGAAAGAGAGAAAAAGGCTCTGCTCGAGGACGCGCTTTCGCAGGCAAATCTTGCCAACAAGGCAAAAAGCACCTTCCTCTCCAATATGTCGCACGACATACGCACTCCCATGAACGCGATCATCGGCTTCACCGCACTTGCACTCGCCCACTTGGAGCGCAGGGAGCAGGTAGAGGAATACCTCAAGAAAATTATGACCTCGGGCAACCATCTTTTGAGCCTGATCAACGATATTTTGGATATGAGCCGTATCGAAAACGGCAAAATGCATTTGGAGGAGCAGCCTTGCAGCCTTCCCGATATTCTTCACGGTCTGCGCAATATTCTTCAGGCGGACATACAGGCAAAGCAGCTCGATTTATTTATGGACGCCGTTGACGTTCAGAACGAGGACATCTTCTGCGACAGGCTCCGCCTCAACCAGGTGCTGCTCAATCTTATGAGCAACGCCGTCAAATATACGGGCGCGGGAGGCACGATAAGCTTAAAGGTTACGGAAAAGCCGTGCTCTGCGGAGGGCTCCGCCAATTTCGAGTTCCGCATAAAGGACACGGGAATCGGAATGAGCGAGGAATTTATTTCGCATATTTTCGAGCCGTTCGAACGTGAGCGCAATACCACAAGCAGCGGCATTCAGGGTACGGGGCTTGGAATGGCGATCACCAAAAGCATAGTGGATATGATGAACGGCGAAATTGAAATAAAGAGCAAGCAGGGAGTCGGCACGGAATGCATTGTCTGCTTCACCTTCCGTTTAAGCTCCGACAAAAAGGAGCCGCAGACCATACCCAAGCTGGAGGGACTCAGGGCTTTGGTGGTTGACGACGATTTCAACACCTGCGACAGCGTATCATGGATGCTTCATCAGATAGGGCTTCGCGCCGAATGGACGCTTTCGGGAAAGGAAGCCGTCCTGCGCACCCGTCAGGCAATCACCAGAAACGACCACTACTCCGTTTACATTATCGACTGGCTCCTGCCCGATATGAACGGAATTGAAATAGCGCGCAGGATACGGCAGGAAACGGGCAGCGATGTGCCGATAATCATTATGACCGCATACGACTGGACGGATATTGAGGAGGAAGCAAAGGAGGCAGGCGTAAACGCCTTCTGCGGCAAGCCGCTCTTTCTGTCGGAGCTTCACGACTGCCTAAACACTGTCGTAAATAATACGGACGGCGGCGAAGCGGAGGATCTGAACTGGAAAGCCGAGCACACGGGTCGCCTGCTTTTGGCTGACGACAACGAGCTTAACAGGGAAATCGCCACCGCCATTTTGGAGGAGGCGGGCTTTTCCATAGAAAGCGCCGAAAACGGACAAATCGCCGTGGATATGCTCAAAAACTCCGAGCCGGGCTACTATCGGCTTGTGCTTATGGATGTCCAAATGCCCGTGATGAACGGCTACGAGGCTACGGCAATAATCCGCAAGCTTGAAAACAAGGAGCTTGCCTCCATACCGATTCTCGCGATGACGGCAAACGCCTTCGAGGAGGATAAGCGCGAGGCTCTGCGGTGCGGAATGGACGGTCACATCGCAAAGCCCATAGATATTAAAAAGCTTTTGGAAACGCTTGACGAAATTCTCGACAAAAGATAAGCCCGACGTTTCCCGTTCTACGACATAATAATGCTCCGCGTTTTACGGCAGGTCCGAAAACCGCGGAGCATTTTTTATTCTGTCCGAATAAGACAGGCTATAAAAGAAAGAGCTTTATTATTTCCTTTGCCCACGAAAGCTGCTTTGGAACCGACAAATCGAGCGCCTGCCTGACCGCCCCGTATTCCTGCGGGGTAAGCTCTCCGAGCTTTTGGTAGACGCTGCCCGACGCCTCCGTAATTCCTATGGCGACCATCGCTCTCGCATTGTCGCCGTATGCAAAATACTTGCCGATCGCCAACGCCCCGACCGAAAAATCTCCGACCGCAATCGCTCCGACCGATATGATCCCGAGGCTTATCGCCCCCGCCGAGAATATTCCCATCGAAAAGCTTCCGAAGGAAGCGGCGCCCAAGGAAAGCATCGCCAGCGAAAGGAAGCCGAGCGAAACCAGTCCGAGGGAAAACACTCCCATTGACAGCAGTCCCAAGGAAATTATCCCTCTCGCCCTCATGCCGATTGCCACTATACCGCGGGCGTTCATACCGATTGCCACCACTCCCCTCGCGTTCCTGCCGATATGGTAAAGCGGCATTCCCATAAAGGTCTTTTTGCTTTTTCTTTCGTAAACACCGCGGGGCTTGGCGGGAGCTTCCGCTTCAGCTTCAGAGGCTGCGCCGTCCGCGCGCTTTTTGTCCTCCGTTTCAATCTCGTCCCTGAACAGATAGTCCAACGAGCAGCCGAACAGGTCGCTTATCCTTATCATTTTCTCGGTTTCGGGGTACGCGGCATCGCTCTCCCATTTGCTTATCGCCTGCCTTGAAACTCCGAGTATATCCGCGAGCTGCTCCTGCGTGTAATTTTTTTCTTTCCGCAATTTGGAAAGCTTGTATCCAAGTGTCATAAAACTGTCCTCCGTTTTGTTTTTCACACTGATAATATCACCCGCCGCCCAAGCTGACCATAATTTTACGGTTTCAAAATGTAAGCTTTCGGTTGCGATGCGCGGATTTCCATATCGCCGCTTCAAATTCATCTTATCGAATTCGGATATTCCCGTCAAGCATATCTAAAAATAGAAACAAAGTATTTACTGTTTTTTAAATAATGCGCTATAATATTAAAAACCGAATTGGGAGGAACATTCATGGAAACGGAGAAATTTCTGTGCGAAATAAGCAGCGTCGGCAGTATTGTCAAAAGCGGCTCAGAGCGGCATAAAATAATGCATGCCTTGTCGCAGGACGCAATAAAGATCACCGCCGAAATGAATTGCGGATACCATTCTCCGCAGGAAATTCGCACCTATATGGAACGGCTTACAGGAAAGCCGATAGACGAGAGATTTTCTGTAATGCCGCCGTTTTATTCGGAGTGCGGAAAAAATATTTTTCTCGGGAAGAATGTTTTTATAAACGTAGGCTGTCATTTTCAGGACTGGGGAGGGATATACGTCGGCAGCGACGTGCTGATTGGTTCGTATGTGGTAATTGCTACGATAAATCACGATCCCGATCCGTTTCGACGAGGCGATAATCTGCCGTCAGCCGTACATATCGGCAATAGAGTGTGGATAGGCTCTCACGCAACGATACTTCCGGGAGTAACTGTCGGCGATAATGCAATAGTCGCCGCAGGTGCGGTCGTCACGAGAGATGTTCCGAAAAACGCTGTCGTCGGCGGAGTTCCCGCTAAAATTATCAAATACGTTGAAGAAGGAGATCATCAATGAAAAGGTTTTTGGCACTGCTGCTTGTTGTAACATCTTGCCTTACGGCTTGCAATGCGTCAAACAGCGGCACGATTTCGGATAATATCGGCGCTGAAAATTCACAGGGTACGTCGGAAGTCTCCAAACCCACGCCGTCCGACGGCTTTGCAATACCCTCCGAATCGGACGAGCCGCCGTCGTCTGCAACGAAAAGCAAAATACTTGTGGTGTACTTTTCCTGCACCAATACGACAAGGACGGTTGCGGAGCAAATCAGTGAGGAAACGGGCGGCGACATTTATGAGATAATTGCCGCCGAGCCGTACACCGCAGCCGATTTGGAATATTATACCGACTGCCGCGCCGATAGGGAGCAGGCGGACGAATCCTGCCGCCCGAAAATTTTGGGTACCGTAAGCGATATGTCTGTTTATGACACCGTGTTTATCGGCTATCCGATATGGCACGGTCAGGCGCCGAGAATTATCAGCACGTTTCTGGAAAGCTACGATTTCTCGGGGAAGACGCTTGTGCCGTTCTGCACGTCGCATAGCAGCGGGATAGGTTCAAGCGATACAAATTTACACTCGCTTGCCGATTCCGCCGAGTGGAAAAGCGGAAAAAGATTTTCAGGCAGCTCGGCGTCTTCCGAGATTGCCGAATGGATAAAGGAGCTTAATTTGATGATCTCTCTTTCGTATGACGGAATATATCCCGAGCACGCTCCGTACGGCGCAGGCGTCGGAGCAATGCCCGGCAGAGTGGTTTGGGCGCATAATCCCGACAGCGTGGATTGGGACGGCAGCGGCTATTGGTGGGAGCTCGGTCACTTCGATGAGGCAGCCGTTCAAAAGATGGTGGACGACAGCATTGCCTCGCTCGGCGGAAAAAATACTGCGAGCGAGGGCTGGGATTCCTTGTTTAAAAACCGAAACGAGCGCAACAAAAAAAGCGGCGGCTACGTCAGCGGTCAGAAGATTGCAATCAAAGCAAACATCAACGGTTCGGCTGTGATGGACGACGACACCTCGGGTGAAACGAAAATGAGCTACACAAATCCGATACTGCTGAAAGCCCTGCTGCTTTCGCTTGTAAAGGACGCAGGCGTTGCTCCGAAAGATATTACCGTGTACGACGTTTCACGGCTGTTTCCCGATTATATGGTGGAACTATGCACCGAAGGAATTCTTGACGGCGTAAGCTTTGTCGGCAGAAATAACGGTGTTGCCGACGAGAACGTCCCGATAAACTGGTCGCATGAATTTTCGGGGAAGGTGAATTATGTGCCGACTTGTGTTACAGAGGCGGATTATTTGATTAACCTTGCAAATTTAAAGGGGCACAGCTATGGGATAACCCTGTGCGGCAAGAATCACTTCGGATCGTTCATCAACGGCAATACAATGCGGCCGCCTGAGGGCGCAAATCTGCACCAATGGCTCACCAAAAACGAAATGGGGATATACAGTCCGCTTGTCGATTTGACGGTTCATGAGCAGTTCGGGGAAAAGACCGTTTTGTATATGCTTGACGCGCTGATATGCGCGGTATCCGAGGGCTCGTCAATGACGGGTGACAATACCAAATGGCAGCAGGCGCCGTTCAATAATGATTACACCTCCAGCATTTTTGTTTCGCAGGATCCCGTGGCAATAGATTCCGTCGGCGCGGATTTTCTGATGAACGAGCCGACGGTCACGGATAACAACAGCGCTTTGAGAAACAACCCCACTGTCGAAAATTACCTGCACGAGGCAGGTCTTATCGCTAACCCGCCCTCGGGGACGGTTTATACCGACGGCAGCCAAAAGGCTGTGACAAACGCGGGCGTTCACGAGCACTGGAACAATTCCGAGCAAAAGCAGTACAGCCGCAATCTCGGTAAATCGGAGGGGATCGAATTGATCTGTATTAAGGAATAACGCCGCTCATGCCTCATATCCTCCCCGTGTTTTCCGCTTGATCTCTCTCTTATTTTCGTACATCATACGGTCGGCAGTATTCAGAAAATTTTCGTCGCCAAGACTGCAATAGCCTACGGCATAGCTTATGGGAATATTGCCGGTGCGGTTGTGCAGACCGCACTGCTTTTCAAGCTCGTTCACAAATTCCGCCGCGTCGCCGTAGTACAGAACCGCGAACTCGTCGCCGCCCTGCCTGTACGCCTTTCCGTTCTTCCCGACGGTATCCGAAAGCACGCGTGCAAAGTCTTGCAGCAACTCGTCGCCCGCCGAATGCCCTATCGTATCGTTCACGGTTTTAAGGTCGTTCAAATCCGCGATAATATAGCAGCCGCCCTTGTTTTTTTCGCCAAGCGATGCCAAATCACGCTCAAAGGCGTTGCGGTTGTATATATGCGTAAGATAATCGACGTAAGCGAAATGACTGCCCGTTTCGGTGCAAAAGGCGATAATGTTCCTCATGCATTCGTGTTTTGTCGCCGTTTCCTCCTCGGAAAGTATCCTTGTTTCGATGTTTATATTTTCTTTTCCGTATCTGCTCTCAATCTCCGCGTTCATCTCGTCCAGCACCGATTGCAGCTTTTCCTCGGAGCCGCCTATGAATACCACTCCGTTTTCGCATATGCGGTAGCCGTCAAGACGGTATGTCCTGAGCTCCTTATATATGTCTCTCAGAATCAATATATCCTGCTCCCAGTCGAAATTGTTTTCCGTTTTGCAAAAGCAGAATACCGCGACAAATATTTTTTGCTTTTTAAAATCGTACTCTTCTATAACCGTTTCAAAAGAATGCCGATTAAAAAGCGCCGTCTTTTCGTCCACATACTTCTCGGTATTTTCATTGCTGAGTATAAGCCCCAGCATAATAAGCGTAGAGGCGGCAATCGCCACCAGCGTTTCGGGCATTATGATCTGAATCACGGAAACAAGCGTATATATCGGCACAGCCAGCAGTATCGCCATTCTTTTCTCACTGTCCGTAATCTCCCGGTAACGGACGCAGTAATAAAGAATCAGGATAAGATATATGACAACGCTCACATACAAGGCATAAGCCTTGGGACCCAGCGAGTAATCCGTCGTTTCGCCGTGGACATATGTAATGGGCAGCGCCAATTCCCGACCGTGGACGCGATAAACGGCAGGCTGTGCAGCACCCTCACGGTTCTGCCGAATTTAAGGTGCCCCTCAAGAAAGCTTCTCATATACAAAAAAAGAACATAAATGAATCCCAGTATCGACATAAGATAAATTATATGCGCCGCCAGATTCAGCGTATCGGGAACAATGTCCCTGTTGTTGACCGTGTAAACCGTCACAAGGTCAAACGCAGCGTTTAACAGCGCCACACCCGTAAAAATCCGAAAGATTTTGGTGGACTTAATCGGCATATGCGGCTTCCGATAGTAAAATCCAACCATATATAAGATAAAAAAAAGACATACAAGAGATGTTTTTTATCAACAGCATAACAACGTTCCGCCTTCCGCAGCAGCTCCGGCGGCGCAAGCCGACCCAAAGCAGGATAATATTTCCAAAATTGTGTCTACTCTATTGACTATAGTTCAAGATTTCTACATCGTATTCCGGAACAAAACCACAATACAAATCGGTGTTCTCCAGCAGAAGTTCTTCTACTGTTGGAATAACTCCTTCCTCCGTCAATCCCGTAATCCAATAATCAGGATTGTGAGCAAGCTTCCAAGCAGGATCATAACCCGAATATATCTCCATATATTCATTTTCTTTTCCCATAAAAGGCCATACCAAGTATGCTGTTACGTCATAAATAATCAGCATAAATAGGTCGCTTTCAACAACCGCAAGTGCTTGTGGGTCTTGGAATAACTCTCTTGGTGTTCTCGGAATTGAGTTCAGTTCCGCACCGCTTTTTCTCAAATAACTTTCGGGAATGTAATAATAAAAGGGAAGATATTTCAGGTTGTGAATTAGTTTGCGAGAAAACTCTCGGCTTTTCAAATCATTTGGCATTTTATTCGCCTCCTTTCCAGAGGATAGTGTCCTCTATTTATTTATCGGCACAACTAATATCGAATTGTTCCTAATTTCTAAAAATAATTATATCATATTTTACTGTCCCATAAAACTCCCTTATAAAAATTTCTGTACCCAATTCATCATGCTTTGAAATTTAGTAAATCATAATCAAGTAAATTCGCAAAAAGCTATTGACTAATACATCATTGTGGAGTATAATTAAGTAAATCGTAAAGCACGAATTTTCTGTAGGGAGGAAACCTTATGTTCATAGGAAGAGAAAACGAGCTTAATACATTGAACAAGCTCTATAATTCCGATAAATTTGAGTTCGCCGTTATTTACGGTCGCCGCCGTGTCGGTAAGACTGCCCTTATCAACGAATTTGTAAAGGGCAAAGATACTATTTTCTTTACCGGCGTTGAAACCAACGCAAAGCAAAATCTTGATAACCTTTCAAGAAGTATTATGGAATATAACACGGGTATTGCATCAGGTGCATCCTTCAACAACTTTCAAATGGCTCTTGAACACGTTTTCGAGCTTGCTAAAACGAAAAGAATTGTACTTGTCATTGACGAGTACCCTTACGTTGCCCGTGCATCCAAAAGCCTTGCTTCTACGCTTCAGCTTTTGATTGATAAAAATAAGGACACCTCAAAGCTGTTCTTAATTCTTTGTGGCTCTTCTATGTCATATATGGAAGATTACGTTTTGGCATATAAAGCTCCTCTTTACGGACGAAGAACGGCACAGTTCAAAATCAAGCCTTTTGAGTTCTTTGAAACCTGCCGTTATTTCAGTAAACTGTCAGGCGAGGACAAGGCGTTGGCATATGGCATCGTGGGCGGAACGCCCCAATACTTAATGCAGCTTAACGATAATCTTTCTATTGAGGAAAATATTAAAAACACACACTTAAATCCTGCTTCTTCTATTTTTGAGGAGCCCAACAACCTCTTGAAACAAGAGGTGCGTGAGCCTGCTATTTACAATGCGGTTATTACCGCTATTGCCACCGGCTCATCCAAGATGAACGAAATCTCTAATAAGATCGACGAAGATACGAGCGTATGCGCTACCTACATTAAGAACCTGATTACACTCGGCATTGTAAAAAAAGAATCGCCTTACGGTGAAAAGTCCACTCGCAAGACGATTTACTCCATCGAGGATAATATGTTCCGTTTTTGGTATCGCTTCGTGCCTGAAAACACCTCGGTTATCTCCCGTGGTGCTATCGACTTGGCGTATAACCGCATCGCTCCCGAACTTTCCGCTTATATGGGCGGCGTTTTTGAGGATATTTGTAAACAGTATCTTTGGAAGCTGCTTCTTGAGGGTAAATGTGCGGTGAATTTTACCGACCTTGGTCGTTGGTGGGGAGCGAACCCCAAGACCAAGTCCCAAGAGGAAATCGACATTATGGGAACGGACAAGGATGCTGCCCTTTTTGCCGAGTGCAAATGGACAAACGAAAAGGTTGACCTCGGTGTGCTTGAAACTCTTGTGAAGCGTAGCACATTGTTCAGCTACAAGAAAACGCATTTTTATCTCTTTGCAAAAACAGGCTTTACCAAAGGCTGTATCGACAGAGCAAATGAGATGGGCAACGTAACGCTCGTTACCTATGAGGATATATTAAAAGCGTAATTGCACTATTATCCCGCAAATATCTTTTCCTCAGGTCACAGTTCATTGGCACCAAGCAAAAGTGAAACACAAGAAGAATACGCACAAAAAATTTCACTTAGCACGATAATTAAGTTCTAAACAAAAGAGGGGTTCTGATGCACGAGTTGTTAATGACAGCACTTCCAGTTGCCGAAATATCTATAATAAAACGAGATTTTGATCTATTGCGAAAATTAGTGCCAAATCTCACTAACGATGTTCAAACACAAATTGTTCCTTATTCGGCTCTGTTTTGCTACGAAGTAATTACATATCTCAAAAAATTTGATCCTTCCATCGAAGTAGAACAAACAAGCAAATATTCCATAAAGGACATAAGGCAAAAGGCGAAATTTTTTGATTTAAGTGTAAATAAACTTATTCAAAGCGTAAATAACGTTGATACAATGCAAAATGGGTATTTTGTTAACCTGATGAAATATCCTCAGCTTGGATATTGGAACCTTCATACTAATCTTGGAATTTATTACGACAATGATAAACATATCGTCGGCAACACTCATTATGCTTATTACATTTTCCAAGATGAAAAATCTATTAGTAAACCACAAAGTGAACTAAATGATTTGGAATTAGAGGGAAAAGAATTGCAGGCGTTTGGTTATGATATGGGTGTAATTATAGGTAATATTTCTTCTGCTTTTAGTGAAACCAGCGATTTTATGGAATCAGATGTTGTACCAAAAGGAGCAAACTTTTTATATCAGGATTTCAATACCAACAGATGTACTACAAACGGAAACGAAAAATATAAATCTGTTCTTTTGTTTTTGCTTCATATTTTATCAAGCATAGGTTTTGTTCTCTATTGTTTGAAAAGGAAAATCACTCGTGATACTGGATTGCTGCTTAGGCTCGAATACATTACCTATCACTATGCCTTAAAACAGATAGACGGAATCCGGAAATATTGCAAAACAAACAATAGCGAGATTTCCGACTGCAATTTGCTAAAGTTGTTGGAAAGTATAGATTGTTCTAATTCAAACAACTTGAGAAATACAAATTTCAGGAACTGTATGATGCACTTTGAACTAAAAAACAAAGACGGGAATCCGCTTATTTCCGAAAACAATTTAAATCTTGCAGTTCCTTTTTGCGGACTTGTAGAAACTCAATTCAACCTTTCATATTCAGAGTATCAAGCTCTTATTGAAAAAGAATTAGTTTACTTATATGATGCTATAAATGATTACTTAGGATTTGGCTTATTATTAAAAGACTAAAAGCAGGAAACGGCGGCAAGGAAAAACCTTGTCGCCGTGCTTTATTATGCGAATATCAATTCTGTATTTATGCTTTCGGTGGCGGCGTTGCGGATGTTGTTCATTTTGCCAACCCACGCCATTTGGTCGATTGCTTTTAGTTGCTCGGTAACGCCTTGTTTTTCTGCCATTTCCTTTACCAACCGACAGAACATATCTTCCGCCTGCTTATCAATCTCTGCAAGGTGGGAATGGAGCTTACCGCTTGTCAGCAGGTTCATATACAAAACCTTGCGGTGCTCTTTCAAATATCGTACGTATCGTTGTCCCCAAACGCCTATCGGCTCGGTTGCTCCATCGGGAACGGTGATGTTCGGGAGCAGATAATCGCCCACCTGAGAATACGTACCGCCCATCTGTTCAAATAATGTTTTCTTCATAGTGCTTGACCTCCGTAAATTTATTGTATTTATATTGTAACGATAAACGAGAGTAAACACCAATGTGCCGATTAAAAAGTTCTATAAACGCAAAAATCCCCGACTACATTTCTGTAATCGGGGATTCATCATTTAGATATACAAGTTGACTTTAATATCTTTCCAACCAAGCACTCTTTTCCTCGTTGAGAATGAATACAGATATTTCTGTGCATCCTCAAGGGTTAAAGTGAAGCTTGCGAAGTGCTGATATTTTAGTTCCTGCCATCCTTGATTGCCGCCTGTGCCGCCGCAAGCCTTGCAATCGGCACACGGAAGGGTGAGCAGGATACATAATCAAGCCCAATCTTGTGGCAGAACTCAACGGACGAAGGATCGCCGCCGTGCTCGCCGCAGATACCCACATGAAGAGCGGGATTAACCGGCTTGCCGAGCTTGATTGCCATTTCCATAAGCTTGCCTACGCCTGTCTGGTCGAGCTTTGCGAACGGATCGTTCTCGAAAATCTTGGTGTCGTAGTAAGCGTTAAGGAACTTGCCTGCGTCGTCGCGGGAGAAGCCGAAGGTCATCTGCGTAAGGTCGTTTGTACCGAAGCAGAAGAAATCAGCCTCCTTTGCGATGTCGTCGGCGGTAAGAGCGGCTCTCGGAATCTCGATCATGGTTCCTACCTCGTACTCAAGCTTAACGCCCGCCGCCTCGATTTCGGCGTCGGCGGTTTCAACAACCACGTTCTTTACGAACTTAAGCTCCTTTACCTCGCAGATAAGCGGAATCATAATTTCGGGCTTAACCGACCAGTCGGGATGAGCCTTCTGAACATTGATAGCGGCGCGGATAACAGCCTTTGTCTGCATCCTTGCAATCTCGGGATAGGTTACCGCAAGACGGCAGCCTCTGTGTCCCATCATCGGGTTAAACTCATGGAGCGAATCAATGAGCGTCTTGATGTCCTCAACCGACTTGCCCTGAGCGTCCGCAAGCTTCTTGATGTCCGCCTCCTCGGTGGGAACAAACTCATGAAGCGGGGGATCAAGGAACCTGATTGTAACGGGGCAGCCCTCAAGAGCCTCGTAAAGCTTCTCGAAATCTCCCTGCTGATAAGGAAGGATTTTGTCAAGAGCAGCCTCTCTCTCCTCAACGGTGTCGGCGCAAATCATCTCTCTGAATGCGGCGATTCTCGACTCCTCGAAGAACATATGCTCCGTGCGGCAGAGACCGATACCCTCGGCTCCGAGCTCGCGCGCCTTCTTTGCGTCGGCGGGAGTGTCGGCGTTGGTTCTTACCTTAAGCCTTCTGTACTTGTCCGCCCAAGCCATGATTCTTCCGAACTCGCCCGCGATCGTAGCGTCAACGGTGGGAATGATTCCGTCGTAGATGTTGCCTGTCGAGCCGTCGATGGAGATTGCATCTCCCTCATGGTACTCCTTGCCGGCAAGCGTGAACTTCTTGTTTGCCTCGTCCATTGCGATGTCGCCGCAGCCGGATACACAGCAGGTTCCCATACCGCGCGCAACAACGGCAGCGTGAGAGGTCATACCGCCGCGCACCGTAAGGATACCCTGAGCCGCCTTCATACCCGTGATGTCCTCGGGAGAGGTTTCAAGACGTACCAAAACGACCTTCTCGCCTCTTGCAGCCCACTCAACGGCGTCATCAGCCGTAAATACGATCTTGCCGCAGGCAGCTCCGGGAGATGCTCCGAGAGCCTTTGCCACGGGCGCGCTCTCCTTAAGCGCCTTTGCGTCGAACTGGGGATGGAGAAGCGTGTCAAGGTTACGGGGGTCGATCATTGCAACCGCCTCTTCCTCGGTTCTCATACCCTCGTCCACAAGGTCGCAGGCAATCTTAAGAGCTGCCTGAGCGGTTCTCTTGCCGTTACGGGTCTGGAGCATATAAAGCTTTTTATTTTCAACGGTAAACTCCATATCCTGCATATCGCGGTAATGGTCCTCAAGCGTCTTGCATACCTGCTCGAACTGAGCGAACGCCTCGGGGAACTTCTCCGCCATCTGAGCGATGGGCATAGGAGTACGGACTCCGGCAACAACATCCTCGCCCTGTGCGTTGGTGAGGAACTCGCCCATAAGCTTCTTCTCGCCTGTCGCGGGGTCGCGGGTGAAGGCAACGCCGGTTCCGCAGTCGTCGCCCATATTACCGAACGCCATGCTCTGTACGTTTACGGCAGTTCCCCACGAATAGGGAATGTCGTTGTCGCGGCGGTACACATTGGCGCGGGGGTTGTCCCATGAACGGAAAACCGCCTTTATTGCGCCCATGAGCTGCTCCTTGGGGTCGTCGGGGAAATCGGAACCGATTTTGGCTCTGTACTCTGCCTTGAACTGTCCCGCAAGCTCCTTGAGATCGTCGGCAGTAAGCTCAACGTCCTGCTTAACGCCCCTCTTTTCCTTCATCTCGTCTATAAGCTCTTCAAAATATTTCTTGCCGACCTCCATAACGACGTCGGAGTACATCTGTATAAATCTTCTGTAACAATCCCATGCCCAACGGGGGTTGCCCGACTTCTTTGCGATAACGTCAACAACCTGCTCGTTAAGACCGAGGTTAAGGATTGTATCCATCATTCCGGGCATCGAAGCTCTTGCTCCCGAACGAACCGATACAAGAAGGGGATTCTCAAGGTCGCCGAACTTCTTGCCGGTGATTCCTTCCATTTTAACGATATACTCGTTAATCTCTGCCTGAATTTCGGGATTAATCTGACGTCCGTCCTCATAATACTGCGTGCAGGCTTCGGTCGTGATTGTGAAGCCTTGGGGAACGGGAAGACCGATATTGGTCATTTCGGCGAGATTCGCGCCCTTACCGCCAAGGAGCTCCCTCATGTTGGCGTTACCTTCGGAAAAAAGATAACAAAACTTTTTTGCCATTTGTAATATCCTCCTAAAAATAAATTGCTGTTCAGCCATGCCGCCACATAGGCTTTTGCCGAAGGTCCCTGACGGGAACCGTCCGCAAAAACCCAAGGGCGCGCACCGCTTTGCCCATTATGCCGTACACGCGACAAGCCGAGCATACCAAAAGGCATATTCGGCAACCGCGGGACGATAATAAGCACTTGTGCTTATTATAACATAAAGCCTAGGAATTTCAAGTAAGATTATTGGATTATTCTGTAAAAAAAAGATATTCTGCGGCGCATATACTTTCAATGCCGCCGCCGTCGCGCGAAACACGGTACGCCGTTTTGTCCCCGCTCCTGAAATATATTTTGCCGCGCGAAAAAACAAAGCTGTCAGCGACGTTTATTTCCTCCGAAAGCGTCACGGGCTTGCCGTCTTGCGCCCTGTACATAAGCCGCCCGTCCGAGCCGTAAGCTATACCGCCGTCGTTTCCGACCGCCGACACGAAGGAAACGTTCTGCCCCAGCGGCTCCCGCGACGCTCCAAGCTCCCAAAGCGTACTGTACGAATCAACTGCCAAAAGCGTACCGCCCTGCGGATAATAAAGCAGGCTCTCCGCGCTTTTAAGCGTGCAGACCGGCTCGCAGGAAACGCTTTTTCCCAACGAAACATTATATATCATATCCGTATCGCGGTAATAGAGAAAATCCTGCCCGTAATCGAAATAAAACTCGGGCGAAGCGCATTCCGCGTCGAAAAGCCTCCGCGTTTTGCCGCCGTCGCACAGATAAAAGCCGTCGTCCTTACGGTATATCGCTCCGTCCCGCTCTCCCGACGCGGAGTTTTTGCAGAGCGAGGAAACCTCTCGGTCAATCAACGCGGGAGCTTCGCCGCTTGTGTCCCACCGATAAAGCTCTCCGTTTGCGGTAAGGAAGTAGACTATTCGGCGCTCCTCGTCAAAACCGAGATCGGATATGTCCTCCATAACCGTCCTTGCGCCGTCCCCGTCCTTTTCCCATACCGAAAGCGTCCTGCCGTTTATTATTCCGTAATCCGCAGTCTCCATATCGGCAAAAACAAGCCGTCCGCCGCCGTCGAGGCTTATTATTTCCTTTTCGTTGTAATCCCGCATTATTTCACGCAGACCGCCGCCGCTGTCCCCGAAATAGACCGTATATTCGCCCGGAGCAAAATCGTCGCCGCCCTCGCAGACCGTCAGAACAAAACAGCTTCCGTCCGCGCTTACCGCGCACGCGTCCGTGAAGCCTCCCCTTTTGTCAAGCTCGAGCACGGCGTCGTTTTCCGCGGTAAGGATATGCGTCCTGCCGTCCGCCTCGTACACCGCGAGGCTCGCGGTTTCGTTATAGGCAATTATACGCGGCGACTCCGCCTCCGTTTTCCTTATGCCGCCGTTTCCGCCGATATACACCGCGCCCCCGTCGTGGGCGATAAAATAAGCCCCGCACACCGCGTCAAGCTCAAGCGTTCCGTTTGCGTCCGCAATCAGAGGGTTGTCCGCATCGTCGGCATAAAAGCCGCTTTTGCCGTCATAGATAAAAACCCTGCTTTTGTCGGTATCCCTGTTTCTCGCAATGCAAATCGCGACAATCACGCCGGCGGCAAGCAGAGCCGCCGTCACTGCCGCCGCCGCGAAAGCGGGCTTGAAGCGTTTTTTGGAGCGGCGGCGTATTTTGACAAGCTCCGTGTCGTCATAATTTTCCTGTCCGCCGTCCCCGTTAAAATTAATTTCCCTGATTACGGGGTTGTCCGCTCCGCGCCGCCCTTTTTGTCTGCCGAAAAAGGAGACAAGACGCGCGCGCGTCTTTTTTGCCCATTCCTTAATATCATCAAAAGGAAGGCCTGCCTCCTCGTGCCTGCCTTCCCCGTTCTGTCCGCTTATACGCCCGTCCGAGGTTACGGTATCCTTCCCTCTCTTGCGGT
>JAMPDT010000090.1 GCA_023665525.1 Butyrivibrio sp.
ATGTACGACAGCTTCGGCAGCATACTTAAAATGCCCGCCGATTTTGTTCCGAAAATGCGGAAAAAGGGCATAAAATGCTACGAATTTAACAGCTTTGTCACTGTGTACGGCTCGCGCTACAATAACCGCGACCACCGCAAGATATGCGTTATCGACGGCAACGTCGCGTTTACGGGGGGCGTGAACCTTGCGGACGAATACATCAACGCGAAGGAGGTATACGGGCATTGGAAGGATACGGCGATAATGCTTGAGGGCGAGGCGGCGTGGAGCATGACCGTGATGTTTCTGTCGCTGTGGGACGGTTCCTTTAAGGAGGCGGACGATTTCGGCAGCTTTATGCCCTCGCGCAGCTTCGACTACGACGACGGATATTTCATTCCGTATACGGATTACCCTCTTGACGACGAGCCTGTCGGGAAAAACGTGTACCTCAATATAATAAACCGTGCCAAGGAGCACATATATATAATGACGCCCTATCTGATACTCGACAACGTAATGGTGACGGCGCTTGCAAACGCGGCGAAAAGCGGCGTTGACGTAAGAATAATAACGCCGGGCATTCCCGACAAAAAAATTGCCTTTATGCTTACGCGGTCGTACTACGAGGTGCTGACCAACGCGGGAGTCGCCATATACGAATACACGCCGGGCTTTGTCCATGCCAAAATTTTCGAGGCGGACGACAAGCTTGCCGTCGTGGGAACGATAAACCTCGATTACAGGAGCCTTGCGCATCACTACGAAAACGCGGTGCTTATATATGGCTCGAGCGTAATAGGGCACATTAAGGAGGATTACGCCGCGACGCTTCAAAAAAGCCGCCGCGTGACCTATGAGGACAGCCGCCGCCGTTCGTTTATTAAGCGTATACTGCTCCCGATTCTCAGGCTTTTTTCGCCTCTTTTTTAAAAAAGCGCAGGCATATTGTTGACAACTAACCAAAGTTAGTCTATACTAATACCGTAAGGCGAAATTTTCACGGAAGGACGGTTTTTATATATGAAAGAATATTTAGGCTCGATCATAGTCGGAGCGCTTCTGCTTGCGGTTGTGGTTTTGGTTGTGGTCAAAATGGTCAAGGATAAAAGGGCGGGCAAAAGTTCCTGCGGCTGCAACTGTCCGGGCTGTACGGGCGGCCGCTGTCCGAGTCAGGCAAAAAAATGAATTTATGACAGTATTTAGAATTAAACTCCCCGTTATCGGAAACAATAACAGGGAGTTTTCGTTTTATGTGCGGAGCGGACGGGGCATTGCGCGTTCGTTTTGCAACGAAGCTCCCAATAATTGCAGACAGGGAGGAATGATTTTGAGAAAGCTGACTATAAGCAATGTTACGGCGCGGCAAATTATTGATTCGAGGGGAAATCCCACGGTGGAGGCGGAGGTGCTCTTAAGCGACGGGAGCGTCGGCACGGCGGCAGTGCCGAGCGGCGCGTCCACGGGAATTTACGAGGCGCTTGAGCTGAGGGACGGCGACCCCAAGCGGTACGGCGGCAAGGGCGTGGAAAAGGCGGTCGCCAACGTCAATACCGTAATCAGGGAAAAAATATGCGGTCTTGACGTTATGGACGAGGCGAGGATCGACGGCGCGATGCTTGAGGCGGACGGGACGGAGGAGAAAAAAAGGCTGGGAGCCAACGCGATACTGGCGGTTTCGATGGCGTCCGCGAAGGCGGCGGCGGAGGCTCTCGACATTCCGCTTTACAGGTACCTCGGCGGACTTAACGCGGTCAGGCTGCCTGTTCCCATGATGAATATCCTTAACGGCGGGGCGCACGCGGCGAACAACGTGGATATACAGGAGTTTATGATTATGCCCGTCGGCGCGTGCTGCTTTTCCGAGGGACTGCGCCGGTGCACCGAGGTATTTCATACGCTTGCCTCGCTTCTTAAGGCGCGCGGGCTGAATACGGCGGTCGGCGACGAGGGCGGCTTTGCGCCCGATTTGGCGGACGACGAGGAGGCGATAAAAATAATCGTGGAGGCAATCGGCAAGGCGGGCTATGAGGCGGGCAGCGATTTTATGATCGCCATGGACGCGGCGGCAAGCGAGTGGAAAGGAGCCGAAAAGGGCAGCTATGCGCTTCCGAAGTCGGGCAAAAAATTCGATACGGCGGGGCTTATCGAATACTGGCTGGGGCTTTGCGGCAAGTATCCCATATGCTCGATCGAGGACCCTCTTGACGAGGAGGACTGGGACGGCTGGGCCGCGATAACCGCTGCGCTCGGGAGCCGCGTTCAGCTTGTCGGGGACGATTTTTTTGTCACGAACACAAAAAGGCTCAAGCGCGGAATCGAGCAGGGCTGCGCCAACGCGATCTTAATCAAGCTGAATCAGATAGGCTCTCTTTCCGAAACGCTTTCGGCAATAAGGACGGCGCAGGAAAACGGTTACAGGGTAATCGTGTCGCACCGTTCGGGCGAAACGGAGGATACCTTTATAGCGGACCTCGCCGTGGCAGTAAATTCGGGGCAGATTAAAACGGGCGCGCCGAGCAGGAGCGAGCGCGTCGCCAAATA
Organism: Butyrivibrio sp.; assembly: GCA_023665525.1. Taxonomy (GTDB): domain Bacteria; phylum Bacillota; class Clostridia; order Lachnospirales; family Lachnospiraceae; genus Eshraghiella. The sequence goes on from JAMPDT010000090.1 coordinate 2,527, forward strand.
CAACAGACTGCTCAGAATAGAGGAAATGCTCAGAAGCAACGCCTGCGTCTGATACTCAATACGCCAAAGAGCCCTCGAAAGCCGTACCGAAGCTCCCGCGGGAGCGCGGCTCGCTTTCGGGGGCGTTTTATTTCGGGCTTAAGTCTTGTGCAAAGCCTTAAACTGATGTAAGATAGTATCGTTATACGGTACGCGTGCAGGATTGCGCCGTCATTGAAAGGAATTTTATGAAAAACAAAAGGTATCAGCTTAAGCCCGCTCTGATTCTGTGCGGAGCCATGACGGCTCTAATCATCGTTATTTTTGTTATGGCGGGAAATATAAACCGCAATGTCGCCAAGAATATGAAGGGACGGCTTTTGTACGACGAGGCGGCGGACGGCGGGAAATCATCGGTTGTGATGTATGATTTTACTTCGGAGGAGAGCGCGCGCATTTCCGAGGACGCGGGCTTTGACGACGCCTTCGGCGGCGTTTTCGCGGGAGAACACAAAACGGCGTTCATCGCGCGGGACGGTGGTCGTAACGGGATATACATATACGATTCGGATAAAAAAAGCGCCGAGACGGCAGCGGTGTCGGATAGCGTCGGCTATCTTGACTTGGACTACTGCGCGTCAAGGGAAAGCCTCGTATGCCTGTGCCGCGGCGGCGGTAAATGGTGGATTGAGGAAATTCCCGCGGACAAAGAGCATTCGCCCGCGGACAACGGAGAGAACGCCGTTTTTACCTCGGAAAACGAGATACGGGCGTTATGCTGCTCGGAGGAGGGCGACGTGTATTTTGTGCACGATAACGGGAACGGAGGCGGCGTTCTCAAAGTAATAAAGGCTTCGCGCACGGAAACCCTGTATGTTTCGGAGAAAACAGAGCTTTGCGGCGTGGACGCATCCAACGGAGCCGTCCTTGTGTGCGAAAACGGGGAAAAGGGCAGAGCGGTATTGCAGTACAACGCGAAGCGAAGCCTGCTTGATCGCCTTAAATTCAATTCCGACGAATACGAATGCGCCGCTCCCTTGGCGGTCAGCTCCACGCAGTTTATCGTAAGCGCGGATATAAGGGGGAGCTTTGAAATATATGTCTGCAACGGCTCGAACATAGTCAGGGCGGAAAAAATCGTCTCCGAGAGGGATATGTTTGTTACGGATTATGCTTCCGAACAGCCTGAAAAGTAAAAAGTTTGTAATAAAAACTTAAGATTTTGGTTTATTGATTTTATTATTGTGATATGCTATATTAGACGAAGAATAAAATCGTAAATTTAATTCGCGGTAATGAGGAGAAGAATAATGAAGGACGATTTTGATTTGGAAGAAGAGCTTGCAAAATCAATTGCCAGCATTGTTGACGAGGAAACTGCGGGCGCGCGAGCGTATGTGAACAAAACCAAAAAAAACGGCGGCGCGGTACGGGAAAGCGTAACCGAGGAGGAATTTGACGACGGCAAAGCGGAAGAGGACGAGGAGACGCAAAAGGACGGCGGAGGAGCCAAGCGCGTAATCATTATCGTTGCGGCGGTGCTTGCGGCGGTTGCGGCAATAGGAGTTATATCGTATTTTGCGGTCACGGCGGCGCTTAACAAGAGCAGGGACAATTACGGCTACTACAATAAGCTGGGCTACGAGGCATATGACAAAAGGGAATACGAGGATGCAATAGCCAACTTTGAGAAGGCGCTCACTTACAGCGAGGGCAAGACCGCAAGCGAAACCAACATAAATATGATGCTTTATATGTACGAATGCTATAAAGCGGTCAAAAACGAAGCCAAGTCCGAGGCTATACTTAAGAATGTGCTCGAGCTGGACGCCGACAATATGAACGCCTACTACAATCTTGTGGAGGTTTACGGGGGGCGCAAGGATTTTGAAGCCCTGAACGGTCTTTATGAGGACGCTGAGGCGACGGGCGATCCCGACCTTAAGGCTTTGTTCAATAAGTATATTTCGCCCGCTCCGTCGGCTACGCCCGAGGGAGGAAGCTTTACCGACGATCAGAAGATTTTCCTGACCGCGGCGGAGGGCTGCAAAATATATTACACGACGGACGGCTCGGACCCCAAGGCATCGTCCGCTGCCAAAATTTTCTCCGAGAGAATAGAGGCGGGCGCAGGCACCACAACCGTCAAGTTCTACTCGGTGAACGAGTACGGCTTTGAGAGCGACGTTATGGAAGCGGTATATACGGTTTCGTACGACGGGCCTCCCGTGCCGAAGATTTCGCCGCAGGAAACCTCGTTTTCACAGTCCAGCAAGGTTGTGGTCACGATAAGCAACGTAAGTCAGGGCTGCAAGGTATACTACACAATGGACGGCAATATGCCTACCGAATACAGCACCGAGTACAGTAAAACTCCGATCGAGCTGCCCGCGGGAACGACAATTCTCACGGTGCTGGTGGTTGACGAGCACGGAATGACGAGCACCGCGTCAAGAACCTACACGGTCCAATATGTTTCCAAGTACACCGAAAAAGAGGCGGAGAAATTCATATGGGACGCCTTGGAAAACGGCAAAATAGTCGATAAGGACCATTATTTAATTGAGGCGGACAAAAAGAAGACGAACGTCGGCACGGTGCGCGCAAACGAAAAAGCCGGGGAAACGGACGGGGAAAAAACAGCGTCGGAGGATAAGGAGGACGAAAGCGAAGCGCTCTCCGAAAAGGAAAGCACAAGCGAAAAGCCCACCCAAGGCTCCGAGGAGAAGCCAAAGCCCACGGAGGCGGAAACCAAGGCAAAGAAAAAATGCTCGCTTGATTTTTACTCGCAGAAGCTGATTGACGGCAAATCAATATATATGTTCTACTTCGGAATCGACGGCGAAACGCAGAGCTACTGGTACGGCGCCGATGCCGATACGGGGGACGTTTATAAGGTAACGGGAAGCAGCGACAGCTATAAGCTTTCGGCGGTAAAGTAATATTTGGCAGGTATAAAACGGCGCAGGCATTGTACTGCGCCGTTTTTTGTGAATTTTTTCCACAAAAAATAATTATTTCCGAAATATTCCGGAATATTCCGCCAATTCCGTATTGCATAAAAGCCGTAATTTGTATAAAATGAAGTAAGACAAATATAGGAGGTGCTTTATGTATAAAATACTAAAGGCAGAGGAACTGGCGTCAAATATCTTCCGTATGGAAGTTGAGGCTCCCCGCGTTGCCAAATCGTGCGAGCCGGGACAGTTTATAATCGCAAAAACCGACGAGAGAGGTGAGCGCATTCCGCTCACAATCGCCGATTATGACAGGGAAAAGGGTACGGTCACGGTTGTCGTTCAGATAATCGGAGCGTCCACCGCCGAGATGTCCGAGCTTAAGAGCGGGGATTTTCTCGAGGATTTCGTGGGACCGCTCGGTTGTCCCTCGGATTTGGTGACCGACGATATAGAGGAAGTTAAGAAAAAGAAGATTCTCTTTGTTGCGGGCGGCTTGGGAACGGCGCCTGTGTACCCGCAGGTCAAGTGGCTCCACGAGCACGGAGTTGACGTCGATGTTATCATCGGAGCCAAGACAAAGGATCTTGTGATATATGAGGAGGAGATGAAGGCGGTGTGCGCCAATCTCTATGTGACTACGGACGACGGAAGCTACGGGCGCAAGGGAATGGTTACGGATACGATAAAAGCCCTTGTCGGCGAAGAGGGCAAGGAATACGACCACTGCGTAACCATCGGACCGATGATAATGATGAAATTCGTATGCCTGCTCACAAAGGAGCTGGGAATACATACGGTTGTCAGCGTCAATCCCATAATGGTTGACGGAACGGGAATGTGCGGAGCGTGCCGCGTTCAGGTAGGGGACGAGGTTAAGTTCGCGTGCGTTGACGGACCCGAGTTTGACGGACATCTTGTCGATTTCGATCAGGCGATGAAAAGACAGCAGATGTACAAAACTCAGGAGGGACGCGCAATGCTTCGCAGAACCGAGGGAGATACACACAAAAACGGCGGCTGCGGCTGCGGAGGTGACAAATAATGGATGTTATGAAGAGAGTGCCTGTAAGAGAACAGGATGCCAAGGTAAGGGCTAAGAATTTTGAAGAGGTATGTCTTGGATACAACGAGGAGGAGGCGATGGCAGAGGCTTCAAGGTGCCTTAACTGCAAGAACGCCCAGTGTATGAAGGGCTGTCCCGTCGCCATAGACATTCCCGCTTTTATAAACGAGGTTAAACAGGGGAATTTTGCGGAGGCATACAGGATCATAAGCAAATCCTCGGCGCTTCCCGCTGTCTGCGGCCGCGTCTGCCCCCAGGAATCCCAGTGCGAGGGAAAATGTATCAGAGGAATCAAGGGAGAGCCTGTGTCAATCGGCAAGCTTGAAAGATTTGTTGCGGACCGGGCAAGGGAGAACGGAATTTTCCCCGAGCCTGCCAAGGAGAAGAAGAACAGAAAGGTCGCGGTAATAGGCTCGGGACCCTCGGGACTTACCTGTGCGGGGGATCTTGCGAAGATGGGCTACGACGTGACGATTTTCGAGGCTCTGCACAAGGCGGGAGGAGTGCTTGTATACGGTATTCCCGAGTTCCGTCTGCCGAAGGAAAAGGTTGTTCAAGCGGAGGTTGACAACGTAAAGAAGCTCGGCGTAAAGATAGAGACCAACGTGGTTGTCGGGAAAGCGGTAAGAATAGACGATCTGATCGCGGAGGGCTACGAGGCGGTATTCATCGGCTCGGGCGCGGGACTTCCCAGATTTATGGGTATCCCCGGAGAAAACGCCAACGGCGTATTTTCCGCTAACGAGTATCTCACAAGGAACAACCTTATGAAGGCGTTCGAGGACGGGTACGCGACGCCGATCGCCGCCGGAACCAAGGTCGCGGTCGTAGGCGGCGGAAACGTTGCGATGGACGCGGCAAGGACGGCGTTAAGGCTTGGCGCGGAGGTACATATCGTGTACAGAAGAAGCGAGGAGGAGCTTCCCGCCAGAGTTGAGGAGGTGCATCACGCAAAGGAGGAGGGCATTATATTCGACCTTCTTACCAATCCCACCGAAATCCTTGTTGACGATAACGGCTGGGTAAAGGGCATGAGATGCATAAGAATGGAGCTTGGTGAGCCCGACGCTTCGGGAAGAAGAAGACCCGTCGAGATTCCCGGCTCGGAGTTCGAGCTTGAGCTTGACACCGTTATAATGTCCTTGGGAACCTCGCCCAACCCGCTTATTTCCTCGACCACGGAGGGCTTGGATATTAATAAGCACAAATGCATCATAGCCGACGAGGAGAACGGACAGACCTCCAAGATCGGCGTGTTCGCGGGAGGCGACGCCGTTACGGGCGCTGCTACGGTTATTCTCGCGATGGGCGCGGGCAAGGCCGCGGCAAAGGGAATAGACGAGTATCTTTGCGGCAAGTAATTGACTGCTTCTGCCGATGCGTGCGGACTGACGCGCGCATCGGCGTTACTAAATTTCAAACGGGTGGAACAAGAATGATGTTTTTTGCGGGTGCCACAGGCTTAAACGAAAGACTTATAGTCGGCGCGGGCGGTATTTATATACCGGCTTTTTTGGTGCTGCTGATAATAATTATGATAGTGGTGCTTTCAAGCTATCTTATATGGCTTGCCAACAAGCGTATGAAAAGAGCCATTTTCGAGCACGCGAATATTGACGAAATCACGGGCTACGGCAATTATTCCAAATTCGTGGACGACGCCAATATTATGCTTAAATATAACGATATGCATTATGTTGTCGGTTATATCGACATAAGCAATTTCAAATCAATAAACGATTTTTACGGAAGAAAATGCGGCGATTTGGTCTTAAAGACAATCGCCGACCGTGTTCACGACATTGTTGTGCCCGACGGAATCTGCGCGAGAATATTTGCCGACAGATTTGTTTTTATGGTCAGCTATCTTGATTTGAGCAGTCTTGAGTATATAGTGGAAACCCATCTTTCCGAGGTTGATTTTGAAATTCCCGAGATTAAGAGCACGGTCCGTCTTAAATGCAACTGCGGAATATACCAAGTGGACGATTACAGGGAAAATATCAACGATATGGTCGATAAGGCGTCTATGGCGGCGAAGCTTTCCAAAAACTCCATTTCCAAGATGGTTACGGTTCTTGAAAAGGATATAAGCTCCGTTATCGTGAACAATCAGAAGATAACCTATATGATGAACGACGCTCTGAACAATCACGAGTTTGTCCCTTATATCCAGCCCAAGGTAAGCTTCAGGGACGGCAGGATAGTGGGCGGAGAGGCTCTTGTGAGATGGATGTCCTCGGACGACGGAATGATTCCTCCCGACAGGTTCATACCGCTCTTTGAGCAGAACGGCTTTGTAACAAACGTTGATTTTTATATGCTTGAAAAAATATGCTCCATGATCAAAAAACGCAAGGAATGGGGCAAGCACAACGTGCCGATTTCGGTAAACCAGTCGCGCGTGCACATTTATGACAATATGTACATAAATAAGCTTATCAATACCTTTGACAAGTACGGAATAGATAAGGAAAATATCATATTCGAGCTGACCGAGAGCGCCTTTACCGAAAACACGGACGATATGATCGTTCTCATAAAAAGAATGAAAACGCTCGGCTACCGTATTTCAATGGACGATTTCGGGTGCGGATATTCCTCGCTCAATATGCTGAACCTCCTTCCGATAAATGAGCTTAAGATTGACAAGGCGTTCCTCGACGACGATTCGCCCAAGAGCCGCTTTATCATAAAGACGATCGTCGAGCTTGCTCACGGACTGGGGATCTCCATAGTATGCGAGGGCGTTGAAACGGACGAGCAGGTACGCTTTTTAAGGCATATAGGCTGCGACGTGGCGCAGGGCTATTATTACGCCAAGCCTATGCCCATGAACGAATTTGAGAAGATGCTGGACGGCAGAATGAGTATGGCAAAGTAATATGAAAATAACCATTGTCTGCGTCGGCAGAATTAAAGAAAAATACTGGGCTTTGGCAATGGAGGAGTACGCCAAAAGGCTTTCCCGCTACTGTAAGCTTGAAATCGTTGAGCTCCGGGACGAAAAAACTCCCGACGGCTGCGCGGACGCCGTTTCGCGGCAGATTCTTGCAAGAGAGGGAGAACGCATTCTCGGCGCGCTTAAGGGCGGCGAGTATGCGGTTGCTCTGGCGATCGACGGCAAAAGGCTTGATTCGCCGGGTTTTGCGAGGCTTATAGACGGACTGGGCACAGGCGGCAGAAGCCATATAGCTTTTGTGATAGGAGGCTCCTTGGGGCTTGACGGAGCCGTTTTGGAGCGAAGCGACTGCGTTCTGAGCTTTTCGGACATGACATTTCCGCATCAGATGATGCGGGTTATTTTGCTTGAACAAATTTACCGCGCGTATCGGATAAACAATAACGAGCCGTATCATAAATGAGCCGTTCTTGCGATTGAAGGGGACAGTGTTAATGAGTGCGTTTATAGAGTTTAGGGACGTTAAAAAAGTATACAGAATGGGCGAGGTTGACATTAAGGCGCTGGACGGCGTCGATTTTTCGATAGAGAAGGGGGAGTTCGCGGTAATTGCGGGAGCGAGCGGCGCCGGCAAAAGCACGATTCTCAATATTCTCGGAGGAATGGATCTTGTGACCTCGGGCTCCGTTACGGTGGACGGCAGGGATATAAGCCGTTATTCGGAGCGGGAGCTGACGGCGTACCGAAGGTTCGACATAGGCTTTGTTTTCCAGTTTTACAATCTCGTGCAGAACCTGACGGTAATCGAAAATGTCGAAATGGCGACGCAGATTTGCCGGGCACCGCTGGATATAGAGGAGATCGTCGAGGCGGTGGGCTTAAAGGAGCGCAGGAATAATTTTCCCGCGCAGCTTTCGGGAGGGGAGCAGCAGCGTGTGGCGATAGCCCGCGCGCTTGCCAAAAATCCCAAGCTTCTGCTCTGCGACGAGCCGACGGGCGCGCTCGACTACAACACGGGACAGGCGATACTCAAGCTTTTGCA
>JAMPDT010000091.1 GCA_023665525.1 Butyrivibrio sp.
TTATATCACCGATATTCGCATATCTTCTTGTAGAGCCGCCCATAACCCTGATGCAAAGGATTTCCTTGGCACCTGTATTATCGGCAACCTTAAGTCTTGTTTCCTGCTGAACCATACAAGCAGTCCTCCTTTATAATATTCGATAAAATTACTCCGCCCTGCTGACAAGCTCAACGAATCTCCATCTCTTCGTCTTGGACAAAGGCCTTGTCTCCATAACCTTTACCACATCACCGATTTGGCACTCATTTTTCTCATCATGCGCGTGTAACTTATAGGTTCTTTTAACAATCTTGTTATAAAGAGGATGCTTTACATGGTCCTCCACGGCAACAACGATTGTTTTGTCCATTTTATTGCTTACGACCTTGCCGGTACGCGTCTTTCTTAAATTTCTTTCTTCCACGACGATTCCTCCTTCCCGGATTATTCAGCAGCCTTCATGGCCATAACGGTCTGAATTCTGGCAATGTTCTTTCTGACCTCTTTGATCCTGCTCGTGTTATCCAACTGGTTGGTTGCGTTCTGGAATCTCAGGTTGAATAATTCCTTTTTAGCAGCTACTAATTCCTGATTTAACTCCGCAGGGGTCTTGCCGTTCAGCTCTTCTACATATTTCTTAGTTTTCACTGTTATCACCGCCTTCTAATTCCGCACGCGAAACTACCTTGCACTTAAGAGGAAGTTTGTGCATAGCGAGACGTAATGCTTCCTTAGCGATTTCCTCGGAAACTCCGGCAATCTCAAACATTACACGTCCCGGTTTAACAACTGCTACCCAATATTCAACTCCGCCTTTTCCTTTACCCATTCTGACGCCGAGAGGCTTATGGGTATAAGGCTTGTCGGGGAAAATTTTAATCCATACTTTACCGCCACGCTTGATGTAACGTGTCATTGCAATACGGGCAGCCTCTATCTGTCTTGAGGTCACCCACTTAGGCTCAAGAGCAACAATACCATACTCGCCGTACACTATCTTATTGCCTCTGGACGCCTTTCCCGCCATTGAACCGCGGAACTGCTTGCGATGTTTAACTCTCTTAGGTAATAACATTACTGTTCGCTCCCTTCCTTATTAGACTTAACCGGGAGAACCTCGCCCTTATATATCCATGCCTTAACTCCGACCTTGCCGTATGTGGTATCCGCCTCGGCAAATCCGTAATCAATGTCTGCACGGAGTGTCTGAAGGGGAATTGTTCCCTCGCTGTAAAACTCTGTACGCGCCATATCCGCGCCGCCGAGACGTCCCGAAACCGAGGTCTTGATACCCTTCGCGCCCGACTTCATGGTTCTTGTCATAACCGACTTCATAGCCCTTCTGAAGGACACGCGGTTCTCAAGCTGCTGCGCGATATTCTCGGCAACGAGCTGTGCGTCGTTATCCGGTCTTTTAACTTCTTTAATATCTATTGACAATTTCTTATCGGTAAGCTTCTGAACCTCTGTCTTGAGCTTCTCAATATCAGCTCCGCCCTTACCGATGATCACGCCCGGCTTCGCGGTGTATATAAATACCTTAACCCTGTCAGACGCTCTTTCTATCTCAATCTTTGAAATGCCTGCGCTGTAAAGCTTTTTCTTGACAAACTTTCTGATGTTGTAATCTTCGATAAGATTATCGCTGAAATCAGCCTCGGCATACCACTTTGAGTCCCAATCCTTAATAACACCGACTCTTAAGCCATGAGGATTAACCTTCTGTCCCATGTGTTTTCTCCTTTCTATCTTTCATTAAGCACGATTGTAATATGGCTCATTCTCTTTTCGATTCTGTAAGCGCTTCCACGTGCTCTCGGTTTAACTCTCTTCATTGTGGGGCCCTTGTTGGCGTAGCACTCCTCAATGAAAAGGTTCTCCGCCTTCATGCCGTTGTTATTTTCAGCGTTTGCGATCGCCGATTTCAAAAGCTTCTCTATAAGCGTGGAAGCGTATCTGGGATTGTATGTCACGATACCGAGCGCCGTCGTAACATCCTTGCCGCGGATAGCGTCCAAAACGAAACATGCCTTCTGTACGGAAACTCTGGCGTAAGATAACTTAGCCGACGGTCTTGTATCAGCATTGGCATTTCTCTCTCTTTTAATTTGGGATCTATGTCCTTTAGCCATGGATTTAAACCTCCTTCCGAAATCCTGTCACTTAACGAGATTTTGATTTTTTCTCGTCTTTTCCATGTCCTCTGAATGTTCTTGTGGCAACAAACTCTCCGAGCTTGTGTCCTACCATGTCCTCCGTGATATATACGGGCACATGCTTTCTGCCATCATGAACAGCTATTGTATGTCCAACCATCTGCGGAAAGATTGTGGAACGGCGCGACCAAGTCTTGATAACGGATTTGTCGCCCGATGCGTTCAATGCGTCTACCTTCTTAAGAAGGCTCTCGTCTGCAAACGGTCCTTTCTTTAATGAACGAGCCATATATTTGACCTCCTTTATTTGATGCTCTTACCGTCTCTTCTTCTTACGATAAGCTTGTTAGAAGTTTTGTTTTTCTTTCTGGTCTTAAGTCCAAGCGCAGGCTTGCCCCAAGGCGTCATGGGTCCCGAGCGTCCTACTGGAGCCTTGCCCTCGCCGCCTCCGTGAGGGTGGTCGTTGGGGTTCATAACGGAACCGCGGACAGTCGGGCGGATACCCATATGTCTTTTGCGTCCCGCCTTACCGATATTAATAAGGCTGTGCTCCACGTTTCCGATTGTGCCGACCGTTGCGCGGCAGATAATCGGAACCATTCTCATCTCGCCGGAGGGAAGTCTGAGCGTAGCGTACTTTCCTTCCTTTGCCATAAGCTGTGCCGAAGCGCCCGCTGTACGGACAAGCTGTCCGCCTCTTCCGGGATAAAGCTCGATATTGTGAATTTCCGTACCCACGGGGATATTCTCAAGAGGCAGGCAGTTGCCGACTCTTATCTCGGCTGTCGGTCCGTTCATAACCTTCATGCCGTCCGTAAGTCCCAAGGGTGCGAGTATATATCTTTTCTCGCCGTCCGCATAGCAGATAAGGGCGATATTTGCGGTTCTGTTGGGGTCGTACTCGATTCCAATCACAGTGGCGGGGATTCCGTCCTTGTTGTTTCTTTTGAAATCAATGATTCTGTATTTCTGTCTGTTGCCGCCGCCGTGATGTCTTACGGTAATTTTACCCTGATTGTTACGGCCGGCATTTTTCTTCTTGCTTTCAAGAAGCGACTTTTCGGGAGTTTTCTTGGTAATTTCCGAAAAATCGGAGCCCGTCATATTTCTTCTCGACGGTGTATAGGGATTATATGATTTGATTCCCATTTTGTTTTCTCCTTTCGATGTGTCTTTGTTTAACAACGCCTCCGGGCGTGTTGCGTTTGGAACGGCGCAATATTTTCATCACCTTTTCTGCGCCGTGGCGGGAATTTTAAAGTCCCGAAAAGATTTCGATTTCCGCACTCTCTTCCGTGAGCTGTACAATCGCCTTCTTCTTTGCTGCGGTCCTGCCGACCGTCCTTCCCCTTCTGCGGAGCTTGCCGTCAAGGTTCATCGTGTTGACCTTTGCGACCTTTGTTCCCTCGAACATTCTCTCAACCGCTTCCTTTATCTGGGTCTTGTTTGCCTCGGGGTGAACAAGGAAGGTGTATTTCTTATTGCCCATATCCTCCATGCTTCTCTCGGTGATAACCGGCTTAAGGATTACGTCATAATACTGTATATTTGCCATTATGCATACACCTCCTCAATCGTTGCTACCGCGTCCTTGGTAACAATAACCTTGTCATATTTAAGAATGTCGTAAACATTGATCGTGTTGGTAAGGGCAGTCTTTACGCCGGGGATATTCCTTGCGGACAAAACCACGTTCCTATCATTGTCGTTAAGAACCACCAGCGCCTTGTTAACCTTAAGGTTATCGAGAACCTTTACCATCTGCTTCGTCTTGATTCCGTCAAATTTAATGCTGTCAAGAACAATAAACTTATCCTCCGCCACTCTTGAGGTAAGAGCGGACTTAAGCGCGATATTCTTTTCCTTCTTATTCATCTTAAAGGAATAATCCCTGGGCTTCGGAGCAAATACAACGCCGCCGCCTGTCCACTGGGGCGCTCTTGTCGAGCCCTGGCGCGCATGTCCCGTTCCCTTCTGTCTCCAGGGCTTTCTGCCGCCGCCGCTGACTTCCGAACGGGTTTTGGCGCTCTGTGTGCCCTGTCTTTTATTGGCAAGCTGGCTTACGACAGCCATATGCACGAGATGCTCGTTGATTTCAACACCGAATACCGCGTCGTTAAGCTCCATGTCGCCTACTTTATTGCCTTCAATATTGTAAACAGATACCTTTGCCATCTGTGTGTTCCTCCTTCCTGAAAATCAGCTTATTTTGCCGACTTTACCGTCTCTTTTAATGTTACTAATGATTTCTTGGGTCCGGGAACCGCTCCCTTTACAAGAATCAGGTTATTCTCGGCGTCAACCCTGACAACCTCAAGATTCTGAACGGTTATTCTCTTTGCTCCCATATGTCCGGGCATTCCCTTGCCCTTAAATACGCGGCTGGGATTGGAGGAAGCGCCGTTGGAGCCCTGATGGCGGTGGAACTTCGAGCCGTGAGCCATAGGTCCTCTGGACTGTCCCAATCTCTTAATTGCGCCTTGGAAGCCCTTTCCCTTTGAAACAGCGGTTGCGTCTATCTTGTCGCCCGCCTCGAAGATGTCCGCCTTGATCTCGTCCTTAACGGAATATTCTTCGGCGTTCTCGAATCTGAACTCTCTTACGTATCTCTTGTATGCGACGCCCGCCTTGTCAAAGTGACCCTTCTCCGCCTTGGTAACGCCGTGTCTGTTACGTATTTCTTTTTTGCCGCTCTTATCCACATTGACAATCTTTTCCTTTTTGTCAACATAGCCTACCTGTACGGCGGCATAGCCGTCGTTCTCGACGGTCTTAACCTGCGTTACCACGCAGGGGCCTGCCTGTAATACGGTTACGGGAACGAGCATACCTTCGTCGTTGAAGATTTGTGTCATTCCTACCTTAGTAGCCAAAATCGCTTTCTTCATTAATTAATACCTCCTGTTTAATCTACAGCGGTTCTCATTTTGTGAGAACATCCTAGAACAGTCAAATATAAGCGGAACTCTTTTTCAAAATGTTGCTTCTATATTAAACCCTTCAGGACTTTCTGATTTGGTAATCCAACAGATGAATTACTTGTTTTTCATCTTAATGTCGATGTACACGCCTGCCGGCATCTCTAATCTTGAGAGCGCATCGACAGTTTTCTGTGTGGGAGTAATGATGTCAACCAATCTCTTGTGGGTCCTCTGCTCGAACTGCTCTCTGGAATCCTTATACTTGTGAACAGCCCTGAGGATTGTAACAACCTCCCTCTTGGTGGGAAGGGGTACGGGTCCGCTCACCTGAGATCCTGTTTTCTTAACAGTTTCGATAATTTTCTTAGCCGACTGGTCAACAAGCTTGTGATCGTAAGCTTTAAGTGTGATTCTCATTACTTGACTTGCCATAAAAAAAGCCGCCTCCTTTTCGTACTTATAAACTGATACGTTGTTATCTCGTATCTCAGTACAACAAGTGGTGACTGTACACATCCCCGTGTGTGTCGCGTTCCTTAAAGGAAAAAGAAGTCAAAGCTCCTTCACAGACCCTCACGGTCATCTCTGCCTGCCGCAGATGGTTAATTGTACAGTGACTTGTCGTCAGTTTCCTAACTTGACATTCGCTCCGCGGAAAACCTGCCACTCGGGGCAGCAACCTCACGCTTCATCGCTATCAATGCCACAGCGAGTATTAGTATAAAGTAAATCCGTAAAAAAATCAATACTGTTTTATTGTTTTTTTTCAGATACAATGCATTTTTACTCTATCGGCTTAAAATCGGACGCGGGGTGCTTGCACCACGGGCAGATAAAGTCATCGGGCAGCACATCGCCCTCGTATATATAACCGCACACCGTACAGATGAAGCCCTTTTTCTTCTCCGACGCCGCAGGCTTCGCCTTGATGTTCGCTTGATAATACGCATACGTTACGGAAGACTCGTCCGACAGGACCGCTCCGTCCGTCACGTCCGCGAGAAAAAGCGTGTGCGTTCCCAAATCCGTCATCGAAACCACCCTTGCGGACAAAAACGCATTCGTTTCTTCCATAATATATACGATTCCGTTCTCCGAGCGTCCGAGCGAAACCGCTTCGGTCTTGTCCGCGTCGCGCCCGCTTTGAAAGCCCCAATGCTTGTAGGTGCCGAATTTGGAATTTTCGGTAAGCACGGAAACATTAAACTCTCCCGTGCGCACAATCATATCGTGAGTGAGGTTCTGCTTGTTTACCGCGGCGATAATCCGATTCGGCTCCGTCGTAACCTGTGAAACGGTATTGACTATGCACCCGTTATCCTTATCGTTTTCCTTGGCAGTCAAAATAAAAAGACCGTAGGTAAGCTTATACATTGCGTTTTTGTCCATATGGCAATCCTCCTTTTTTTCACAGCTTAAGCATTGCCAATAATTCTTTGACTAAACCCGCCGTTACAAGTATAATGGCTTTAAAGGATAAAAACAATAGGGAGATAACAATAATAATGTGGACGTCTGATAAATGGAGGGATTACGAGGTCATCGACGCCTCCTCGGGCGAAAAGCTCGAGCGCTGGGGCGATTATCTTCTCGTGCGCCCCGACCCCCAGGTTATATGGAGCACCCCAAAAAAGCATTCGGGCTGGCAGAGCCGCAACGGGCATTACCACCGCAGCAGCAAGGGCGGCGGCGAATGGGAATTTTTCAGCCTGCCAAAGCAGTGGCAGATAAGCTATGGCGCGCTGACCTTTAATCTCAAGCCGTTTTCCTTTAAACACACGGGGCTTTTCCCCGAGCAGGCTGTCAACTGGGACTGGATCACGGATAAAATAAAGGGCGCGGCGCGCCCCGTAAGGGTCCTGAATCTTTTCGCATATACGGGCGGAGCGACGCTTGCCGCCGCCGCCGCGGGCGCGTCCGTAACCCATGTGGACGCCTCCAAGGGTATGGTCGGCTGGGCAAAGGAAAACGCAGCCTCCTCAAGCCTGTCGGACGCTCCCGTGCGATGGCTTGTGGACGACTGCGTAAAATTTGTCGAACGCGAAATCCGCCGCGGCAGCAAATACGACGGAATCATTATGGACCCGCCCTCCTACGGCAGAGGTCCAAAGGGCGAAATATGGAAAATAGAGGACGCGGTCTACCCGCTTATCTGCCTCTGCGAAAAGCTGATTTCCGATACGCCGTTGTTTTTCCTTGTAAACTCATACACCACGGGGCTTGCGCCCGCGGTCCTTACCTATATGATAAGCAGCGCGCTCTGCCCGCTTCACGGAGGTCGCGCCGAAGCCTCCGAAATCGGACTTCCCGTTTCAGAAAGCGGGCTTATACTTCCCTGCGGCGCGAGCGGACGGTGGCAGGCGGATTAATACTGCCTGTTCACCCAGTCTATCATTCTCTGTATGTTGTCGGCTCTTTTATTCAAAAAATCCCGTATGCACTTGGAGCTTGCGTAGCCTCCGTTAAGCGCGTCCGCCGCCGTTCCCGCACCCTTGTACCTGTCAAAAAACTGCGGGAAAAGAGGTCCGTATATATCCTCGTAGCTCTTAAGCACCTCAAGCGCGTGCTCTTTTTCAAAAACCGTATCCGACAGCTCCGAAAGCCTGCCGCAGTAATCCGTCCTGAAGCCCTCGTTTGTCATAAGGTACGCAAAGCAGAGCACCGCCGGATTCTCCGTATCTGTATCGAGCAGTCCCTTCGGCTTGTAATTATCCTCCTTGATCGTGTTGGTTCCCGCGTCCGAGGCTCCGCTCACGCCGCCGAACTCGACGTCGTAAATGCAGAAGCGCCAACGTCCGTCCGCGTATTCATTGCCGCTGTCCGTGCTTACGGTTTTCCACATCGACCAGTTCTTGCCCGGCCAGTCCCACTTATTGTTGATCCACACCTCAACCGCGAAATAGTCCCTGACGCTCTCAACGTCCACAAGCTTGGCAAATTCCTCGTAATCCGCGTCGCTCTCAAGGGATTTGTGCGTCCCGAAAAAATCCGTCAGCTCTCTGAAATAATAACCCTCGTCATTGATTCCGTCGGGCAGCTTTCCCTCGTCGAGCTTATAGCCGATTTCATAGGTTTCCGCGTCGCCCTTATATACGACCACGTCCTCGGCAGCCACGCCGTAATGGTCCTCGAAGAAATCATCGGAAAAATCCTCCTCCAACACATAAAGCCCCCAGTATTCGCCGTTGAGATAAATAACGCACGGGCGCGAAGCCTTTGTCGCGCAGTCCGTACCGCTCGAAAGCTCCTGCCAAAAGGTGTCGTTGTATTTGCTTGTAAAGGCGCAGTTGCCGCCCGCTCTCGCGACAAAGGTGTCGAATTTGTCAATCGCCTCCCCCTTTTCGTCGGTCAAACCGTCACCGAAAATTTTGTACGCGAATTTGCTTTCCCCGTAATCACGCCTCGCAAAAAACCTAAAGCTTTTCTGCAAGTCGGAGCGGGAATAATTTCCCTGAATCCTTACGCCGCAGTCCTGCTCCAGCACAAGGCTCGCGCCGTCCTTGTCCATCTCGAAAAAATCTATGTGCGCCTCGCGCTCCCACGCCCTGCCGCGCTGAGAATAATTTGCCGCGAGCTTGCGCGTGTCCTCGGGATTGAAGCGCGGATTTTCCCTGACAAACTCCTCCAGCGCCGCGTCAAAAATATCGCCCTTTACATATATTCCCTGCGCGCTGTCAAAAAGATCGGCATAATCCATTGTTATGCTGATAACCGCGAGAGGCTTTCCCGCCGCCTCGCAGCTCTTTTCGATTCCGCCTATATGCTGCGCGGAGGTGCCGATAAAATACGTATTGGTGCAAACCGCCGTAAACTCGCCGTTTATTTTGGCAGCCGCCCTGACAACCGTGCATTTGTCAACCGCCGAGTCACTCGGAGCCGCTATGTTGCAGGTAATGCCCTCGTCCTTGGAGTATTTGCTGTAACTTGTGCAAAAAAGCGACGGGGAAACCGCGGAGACGACGTTGGCGTCCCCGCTCCTGTCCGCAATATTTATCGCGCCCTCATACCTTTGCGCGGTTTCGCTCTCGGTCGGATCGCTTCCGTC
Source organism: Butyrivibrio sp. (assembly GCA_023665525.1). Taxonomy (GTDB): domain Bacteria; phylum Bacillota; class Clostridia; order Lachnospirales; family Lachnospiraceae; genus Eshraghiella. The sequence goes on from JAMPDT010000091.1 coordinate 9,105, forward strand.
GAGCGTGTACCAGATTTCGTCCGCTCCGCTTATTTCAAGCTCGAACGCCTCGCCGTACATTCCGCTTTCGTTTGAAAAAGAAAGCGCCTTCCCTTGTGTTTCCGATTCTCCCGCGCTCGGCTCCGTCCGCGTGTTCTCTCCCTTTTCTCCGCACGCGGAAGCCGTGCAGAGCATTACCGCCGCGCAAAGCGCCGCCATTATTTTTTTGTACATATCCGTCCTCCGCTATTTCCTGTGAAGAAGCTCATGCGCTCTTCCCTTAAGGATTCCGTACTCATAAAGCTCGCGCACAATCGGATTCTCGTCGGAACGCTTGATAAGCGCCGACTTATCCGCCTTGTAAACGCCCTGCGAGCGCTTCGCCTTGTCCGCCTTGTGGCTGAAGGGCTGACCCGCGCCCGCGACGCAGCCGTAGGGACACGCCATAACCTCGACAAAGTCAAACTGCTCCTCGCCGCTTTCGATAAGCTCCAGCAGAGCGTCGGCATTTCCGAGTCCGCTCGCAACTCCGAGCCTCAAGGTCTTGTCGCACAACGTCACCTCCGCCTTCTTAAGTCCCTCCATACCGCGGATTCCGCTGTACTCGATCTCCTTAAGCGCAAAATCATTCTTATCCGCAACGCGGCGCAAAGCCGCCTCCATAACACCTCCCGTAACGCCGAAAATCATTCCCGCGCCCGAGGAAATCGAAAAAGGCATATCGGGCGCGCCCGGCTCGATTTCGTTGAACTGGATTCCCATTTCGCGAATCATATGTATTAATTCCTTTGTGGTAATGACATAATCCACATCGGGCACTCCGTCGCGCACAAATTCCTCCCTTGCCGCCTCGTATTTCTTGGCAACGCAGGGCATAACCGCAACGGATACGGTTTCAAGTCCCGCTTCCTTGTCGGCGGGCTTATAGTATTCCTTGATCAGCGAGCCGAACATCTCCATCGGAGAGCGGCAGGTCGATATATAGGGAAGAATTTCGGGGTGCTTCGTTTCCGCAAAGCGCATCCATGCGGGACAGCAGGAGGTGAAAAGCGGATATTTGTTATCGCCCTTTTCAAGCTTCTCCACAAGCTCCGAAGCCTCCTCCATTATCGTCAGATCGGCGGCAAAGCTGGTGTCGAAAACCGTATCGAAGCCCAGCATTCTCATTGCGGTAAAAATTTTGCCGATCGAGTTTTTGCCCGGCTCAAGCCCGAACTCCTCGCCGATTGCGACGCGCACCGCGGGAGCGACCTGAGCCACAACTCTTTTGCCCGGCTCGTAAATCGCCTTCCATACCTCTTTGAGGTCGGTCTTTATCGTGATTGCTCCCGTGGGGCAGACAG
>JAMPDT010000092.1 GCA_023665525.1 Butyrivibrio sp.
GTCGGTTTTTCTGCCGATGTAGGTATAATCCACATATTACCTACCATAGTTGCTTCGGCAATTCTTTGCTCAGAGCAAAGAACAGCTACTCGTCTTTGAGAAATCCCCCACTTATCAGCAGCTTCTCTTGCAGACATAAATTCCATAACAACCTCCTGAATACACTGTGCTCCTACTTGCATAATATTATATTCTAAACCTCGAATAATAGCAATACCATTTTTGAAAAATGATTGTAACTTTTTCTTAGTTAAAGCAGTATTAGCAACAGAGAAGAATAAATCTCCCTGCCGCCACTGCACTTACGCTATATAAATCAGCTCTGTATTTATAATTTCCTTTGCCCTTGCACTGATATTATTCATTTTCTACACCAATTCAAGCTGATTATTTGCTTTTATCTGTTCAGTTACACCCTCACTATCTGCCATTTGTTTTACCAGCCAAGAAAACATTTCTTCTGCTCGTCTGTCAATATCGGTAAGGTAACTTCTTTTGCTTCACAATAATACTTACTTGAAGCAGAAATTACACCCGGTGCTGTTACTAAGGCATCCATGCCACCCCTCCTTTATCTCATAATGTCCACAAGTCATTGCAGGTTTTTCTTAACCCACAACCTCAAATTCTGCGCTACTCGCTCCAATTCTTTTAAATTATCAAGAATCCTCCGCATATCATCACTTTCGGATTTATCAACCTTACCGTCTGCGGCAATATCCAAAAGCATCTCTTTTGTATTTGCCAGTTTGCGGAATACAGAAAGCGCATTGATAGAAATTCTGTCCAATGTCTCTATATCTGCTTTAGGTACGTCCACACCGAGCGGGCACATACACCGACAATATGTATTGACCAGTTCCGGCGCGTTGTAAAGGTCTGACATCTTAAGGACTGCCTCCGGCGGTGGTGCGCTTATTCCAAGCTCCCAATCCGATATGGTAGATTCTGATGCATATCCCAAAGCTTCAGCGGCTCCTGCCCTGCTTTTAAGCTTGTCATTGTATGATGCAGCCTCTAACCTCGCCTTGCAGAATACATTGTCTTTGGCTTTCGTAGGTCTGGTTCCCATTTATAAGTCTACCTCCCTTCTTGTATAATGAAACTAGCCTCATTCCTATCTTGACAAAGCCATATCTACTTTCAGAGCCGAACTTATTATCCGTACCGTATCATCGGGAGCAATCACCCTTCCGTTAATAATTGCGGAAATATACGTTCTTGATAAGTTCGTTTCTTTGGAAATGTCCCCCAATGTTTTGCCAAGAAACGCCATCTGCACTTTGCACTGCCGACCCCATGGAGATAATGTTTTCCTCATTTTTTTGCTCCTTTCTTAAAATTTTTGTTTAACAAGTTGCAGTAATATGTTATAATGGTTGTGATAAATTTTTGATATTTTGAAATATCCGTTTAAGAGGTATTCTAATATCCTGCCATGCGACTTAACCTTTAATTGCAACCTGTTGTTTTATGTTTTTATAATAATCGCATATTTGCTACTTGTCAAGTGTTTTTGTGTTAAATTTGCGATTTTATTTTAGGAGATGTTCCTTTGACACTTACTGAAAGAATAAAAAAATTGGCTGATTTAAATTCAATGACCTTTGCTAGTCTAGAACGCGAAGCTCAAATAGGGCGAGGAACAATACGAAAATGGGACACTAATTGCCCTTCAGCTGATAAATTACAACGCATTGCTGAAATATTAAACTGCTCCATAGATTATTTAATAAGTGGCAAATATGCTACTTTTCCTATCAATGCCGAAGAAAGTATTAGTATTTCCACAAGCGATACCGAGTGGCTCGAACTAATACATAAGCTTCCATTAGAAAAGCAATTAGAACTTAAAGGTTATGTAAAACGAATGATTGAGGAAACTTCTGTTGCAGCAGACAAACCCTTAAAGAAAACAGGAACGGATAAGCTGGGAAAATAATACCCTTCGAGTGGTACCGAAGGAAAAAATGATAAACGAGGCACTATTATGAGCATTTTTAATTTCTTTCGTAAAAAGGAGCAAAAACGATTGGAACCACCTTCTTTTTCTGTGACTATACAATTAGGAAATAATATAGAGCTATCGCCAAAAGAACAAATCAAACAACAAACCGGCATTGAACTGGATGAGGAAGAATATGTTTGTATATCCACATCAGGCGATGAAAATGTTTGTTATATGTGCGCACAATTCGAAGGTAAATTTTTTCCAAGCAAAGATGCTCCGAAATTACCTTTATGCCCCTCCTGCGCCTGTGCCTACGAATATCATTACAAACGCGATCTGCCTTCCGGCTCCATAATAAGCAATAAAGAGGATTTTATTCTGCCTGCTGAATGCACAGCTCTTTTTTATAAACATCAACAGAGCTTATATTACGAAACAGATTTGAATAAGATAATACGCATATGTGAAAGCGATTTGAGGAAATTACCTGAATTTATGGCTCCATATCTTTCTGTCGGATTTCCCGCCCCAGTGGAATTAGCTTGCCGTGATTTGCTTCCGGAATTATATATGCAGTTGGGCGAATGGGACAAAGCCGAAAAAGCAATTAAAAAATGTATTGATGCCAAAGCTTACTTTCCCTCTAACGGTTCCTTAGAACTTGCAAATTTAGCATCCTACCGTAAAATCGCTACTGAGACTTTATCTTACATAAACCAAAATCCCGGTTGTCTCCAACGCAATATTTACAGGGTAATGGGCTATAAAGAAGAAAAAAAAGAACAGCTTAAATCCTTCCTACGAAACAGCAGGCAAATTGAAAAAGTAAAATACAATAACACTAATAAGCTATTTTGCAAGTCAAAAGAAGAAACCGAAAAGAAACTATAATTCAGAGGAGGCTATATAGTATGCCTGCATACAAATACACCCTCAAAGACGGCAAAACCACCAAATGGTACGCCAACTTCTATTACACCGACTGGACAGGCGAAAAAAAGCACATCTGTAAGCGCGGTTTTAATACGCAGCGTGAAGCCAAAGAGTATGAGCGCTCCTTTGCGGACTAGCAGAGCGTCACAATCGATATCCTGTTTACAAGTCTGGTTGAAAACTACATGGAGGATATGAAACACCGACTAAAGCCCACCACTATGGAAAATAAGCGAAACATCATAGAAAAAAAGCTCCTGCCCTACTTCTCGCGGCTGAAGGTCTGCGATATTGACACCATCAAAATCCGAAAATGGCAGAACGAACTGATTACTTTCCGTGACGAGAACGGCAGACCGTATTCACAGACCTATTTAAAAACCGTACATAACCAACTCTCTGCCATACTGAATTACGCGGTCAAACACTATCAGCTTGCTTCAAATCCATGCCACGCCGCCGGCAGTATAGGGCGGAGCAAGGCCAATGAAATGAAGATATGGACTAGATCTGAATATGAACGGTTTGCAGAACAAATCGACAAATCTTCCATGAAACTCGCTTTCGACATACTGTTTTATACCAGGATCCGCTCAGGCGAACTATTGGCGCTTACTCCTGCGGATATTCTCCCCGACCGTCGCCTCTCCATAAATAAAAACTATGCGAAGATAAAAGGTGAGGAGCTTTTTTTGATACCGAAAACACCCAAAAGCAATCGCACAATCGCTATACCCGATTTTTTATATAAAGATATTCTTGATTATATATCAATGCTTTATGGAATAGAGCAGGGAGACCGCATTTTCTATTTCACGAAGTCAGCGCTGGAAAAGGAAATTAAGCGCACTGCCCCGAAAGCCGATCTGGAACCGATAAGAGTGCACGACCTCCGCCACAGTCACGCCAGTATGCTTATTGAAATGGGTTTTGACATACTGGAAATATCGGAACGACTGGGACATGAATCAGCAAAAACCACGCTCGACACCTATTCCCATCTGTACCCGGACAAGGACGCAATACTGGCTGACAGGCTGAATCAGCTGCGTTCTTAATATTATGGGTAGTCAAAGTAAAAATAAAGTTGAAATTGTCTGCCCGCTGTGGTATATTAAGTATAAGAAAAGCACCCACTCCAAGGGTGGATGCCTCTCGATTGTGCATATGCTCTATTGAGCACAGCCTAACCTGTTGGCCGACAGGTTAGGCATTTTTATTTCTTCTTACTTCTCTTATCGAGAAAGGTCAGAAACGCAACAATCAAACTTCCGAAGGTTATCAGCAAGCCGATAATCCCGATGAATATTAAAATAATATCCGCAGCTGTCATGATACGCACCTCCCTTCCTATGTATTCCGGCAAGCCGGTCATTGGCTCGGGAGGCTACCGCCCCTGTCATGGGTACTTTCCATAGTTTGGATTCTACCACAGTTTAACGGAAATTTCAATAGGTGCGATTCCAGAGTAGGGAAAGTACGAGCTTTATTTTTCAACATCACCTTAACATCACGAAGCAAAAATAAAAGCCGAAAAACCCTGTAAAATAAGGCTTTTCGGCTATTTTGTCCGTTATTCGAACTCTATCGTCCCCGGCGGCTTGCTGGTCAGGTCGTAGAACACTCTGTTGACTCCCTTGACCTCGTTTATGATCCTGCTCATTATCTTCTGCAATACCTCAAAAGGAATCTCCGCGCTCTCCGCCGTCATGAAGTCCACGGTGCTTACGGCGCGCAGCGCCACCGCGTAATCGTAGGTGCGTTCGTCGCCCATGACGCCGACGGAGCGCATATTCGTAAGCGCGGCAAAATATTGGTCGATTGATTTGTCAAGCCCTGCCTTGGCGATTTCCTCACGGTAAATAAAGTCGGCGTCCTGAACAATGCGGACCTTTTCCTCCGTGACCTCGCCGATTATGCGGATTCCCAAACCGGGACCGGGAAAGGGCTGTCTGTATACAAGGTTTTCGGGAATGCCAAGCTCCAAGCCGGCTCTGCGGACCTCGTCCTTGAAAAGGTCGCGGAGCGGCTCGATTATCTCCTTGAAATCCACGTAGGCGGGCAGACCGCCGACATTGTGGTGACTCTTTATCACGGCGGACTCGCCGCCCAAGCCACTCTCCACGACGTCGGGATATATGGTGCCCTGAACGAGATAGTCAACGGCGCCTATTTTTTTTGCCTCCTCCTCGAATACGCGGATAAATTCCTCGCCGATTATTTTACGCTTCGCCTCGGGCTCGGTGACTCCCGCAAGCTTGGAATAATAGCGCCGGGCGGCGTTGACACGGATAAAATTGAGGTTGTACGGACCCTCGGGACCGAAAACCGCTTCAACCTCGTCGCCCTCGTTTTTGCGGAGAAGACCGTGGTCAACAAATACGCAGGTGAGCTGCTTGCCGACTGCCTTTGAAAGAAGCACCGCCGCAACCGAGGAATCAACTCCGCCGGAAAGCGCGCAGAGCACGCTGCCGCTTCCGACCTTTTCGCGGATAGAATTTATGGAATTTTCAACAAAGGAATCCATCTTCCAGTCGCCCGAGCAGCCGCATATGCCGCGGACAAAATTGTATAGCATTTTCATGCCCTCAACGGTGTGGAGCACTTCGGGGTGGAACTGAATCGCATAAAGCCCGCGCGCGGGAGCCTCTGCCGCCGCGACGGGACAGTCCGCCGTGTGCGCGCAGACATCAAAGCCGGGGGCAGTCCGTGAAATATAGTCGTTATGGCTCATCCAGCATATTGTTGAGGAGGAAACTCCCTCAAAAAGAGCGGAGGCGGTATTGACCTTAACCTCAATCTTGCCGTACTCCCTCACGGGAGCCTTCTCGACCCTGCCGCCCAAAATAAGCATCATAAGCTGCGCCCCGTAGCACAAGCCAAGCACGGGCACGCCCAAATTAAAAAGCTCCTCCGTACAGGAGGGCGCTCCCTCCTCGTAGCAGCTGTTCGGACCTCCCGTAAGAATTATTCCCTTGGGCTTCATTGCCTTTATTTTCGCAATATCCGTCTTGTATGAATAGATTTCGCAGTAAACCTTGCATTCGCGGACGCGGCGCGCCACAAGCTGGTTGTACTGCCCTCCGAAATCAATAACTATCACCTTTTCTCTCATATCGTTCATTTTACTTCACCATTTCCTCGGGTTTTATTTATCCTTGGCGCGGAAAAATATTGCATACCCCAATACCTCCGCCGATCGCCTTATACATCTCTCCGAATAATCCGTCTTTTCGCGCGCCCTTTTAAATTCGGACGCGGCGGACGCAAATCATTCTTTGTCGGAAAAGCTCAATTTACGGTTATCAGTATATCAAACGGCGCGGCTTGTGTAAAGTAAACCGCGCCGATATTTTTGAATTTTATTTTGATTCCGCGGTATTGGCGGCGCGCTCAAGACAGCGCTTCACATACTGTCCCGTGTAGGAGTCGGGGCAGTCGGCGATTTGCTCGGGCGTGCCCTGCGCGATTACGCGTCCGCCCATATCTCCCCCCTCGGGACCGATGTCGATAATATAGTCCGCGGTCTTGATAACGTCAAGGTTATGCTCGATTACGACTACGGTGTTGCCGCCCTCCGTAAGCTTGTGCAGAATATCGACGAGCTTGTGTACGTCGGCAAAATGCAGTCCCGTGGTCGGTTCGTCGAGAATGTATATCGTCCTGCCAGTGCTGCGCTTGCTAAGCTCCGCGGCAAGCTTGATTCTCTGCGCCTCTCCGCCCGAAAGCTCCGTCGAGGGCTGTCCCAAACGAATATACGAAAGACCTACGTCGTTAAGCGTCTCTATTTTGCGCCGTATTGCGGGAACGTTTTCAAAAAACTTCACCGCCTCCTCGACCGTCATATCAAGCACGTCATATATGCTTTTGCCCTTGTATTTAACCTCAAGCGTTTCGCGGTTGTAGCGCTTGCCGCCGCAGACCTCGCAGGGAACATATACGTCGGGCAGGAAATGCATTTCTATTTTAAGCATACCGTCGCCCGCGCACGCCTCGCAGCGCCCGCCCTTCACATTAAAGCTGAAGCGTCCCTTTTTGTAGCCCTTCGCCTTGGCGTCGGAGGAGGACGCGAAAAGGTCGCGTATCAAATCGAACACTCCCGTATAGGTCGCAGGATTGGAGCGCGGCGTTCTGCCGATGGGCGACTGGTCGATGGCTATCACCTTGTCAAGCTGCCCGATTCCTTCAATATCGTCATGCTCCCCCGGAATACATCTGGCGCGGTTCAAATCCCTTGCGAGGCGCTTGTACACGATTTCGTTAATCAGGGAGCTTTTGCCGGAGCCGGAAACTCCCGTGACCACGGTCATTATACCGAGCGGAATGTCCACGTTTATATTTTTAAGGTTGTTCTGACGCGCGCCCTTCACCGTAAGCCGACCGCTCGGCGCCTTGCGGGTTTCGGGTACGGGAATCCGCAGCCTGCCGCTTAGGTATGCTCCCGTCACGGAGCTTTTGCATCTCATTATATCCTCCGCTGTCCCGACGGCTATTATCTCTCCGCCGTGCTCTCCCGCAGCAGGTCCGATGTCAACGATACAATCGGCAGCCCGTATGGTATCCTCGTCATGCTCGACAACAATGAGCGTGTTGCCGATGTCGCGCAGACGCATAAGCGCCGCGAGCAGCTTGTCGTTATCACGCTGGTGCAGACCTATGCTCGGCTCGTCCAGTATATACGCCACGCCCACCAAGCCCGAGCCTATCTGCGTGGCAAGGCGGATCCTCTGCGCCTCTCCGCCCGAAAGCGTTGCGGTTGCGCGCGCCAGCGTAAGGTATTCGAGCCCCACGTTATTAAGAAACATAATTCTTGACTTAATTTCCTTAAGAATCAAATCGCCGATTTTGTGCTGCATATCGGTGAGGCTTAAATTGTCAAAATATTCCGCAAGTCCGCGGATTGACATTTCCGTGACCTCGTATATGTTTTTGCCGCAGATTGTAACCGACAGCGAAGAAGCCTTCAGGCGCTGTCCCTTGCAGAGCTTGCAGGGCGTTATCCGCATAAATTCCTCATACTCGCGCTTCATAATATCGGAGGCGGTTTCACGGTAGCGGCGCTCCATATTTTTGATAAGCCCCTCAAATGCCACGTCGTATACGCCGACTCCGCGCTGCCCCTTGTAATGCACCTTTACCTCATGCCCATCCGTGCCGTGAATCAGAACATTCTTAATATCCTGGGGATAATCCTTAAAAGGGGTGTCAAGCGAAAAATTATATTCCTTCGACAGAGCGGCAAGCAGCGCATAGGTAAAGCTTTTGGCGTCGGTGCAGGACTGCCAGCCCATAGCCTGTATCGCACCCTCGGATATGCTCATTCTTTTGTCGGGGATAAGCAAATCCTCGTCAAACTCCATTTTATAGCCCAGTCCGAAGCATTCGGGACACGCGCCGAACGGATTGTTAAAGGAAAAGCTTCTCGGCTCTATCTCGTCGATACTGATTCCGCAGTCGGGGCAGGCAAAGCCCACGCTGAAATTCATCGGCTCTCCGTCTGTAATATCGGCAATCATAAGCCCGTCCGAAAGCTTCATAACATTCTCTATCGAATCGGTAAGGCGGCGCTCGATCCCGGGCTTTATCACCAAGCGGTCCACCACGACCTCAATATTGTGCTTTATATTTTTCTCAAGCTTTATTTCCTCCGAAAGCTCGTAAAGGTTCCCGTCAACCCTCACGCGGACGTAGCCGCTCTTTCGCGCGTTGTCGAAAATCTTCTGATGCTCTCCCTTGCGTCCGCGCACCACGGGCGCAAGAAGCTGAAATTTGGTGCGTTCGGGCAGCAGCATAAGCTGGTCCACCATTTGGTCTATCGTCTGCCTGCGAATCTCCCTTCCGCATTTGGGGCAGTGGGGGACGCCGATTCTCGCGTAAAGAAGGCGCAGGTAATCATATATTTCCGTTACGGTCCCAACGGTCGAGCGCGGATTGCGGTTCGTGGATTTCTGGTCGATTGAAATAGCGGGCGAAAGCCCCTCTATGCTTTCGACCTCGGGCTTTTCCATCTGTCCCAAAAACTGCCTCGCGTATGAGGAAAGGGACTCCATATAGCGCCTCTGTCCCTCGGCATAAATCGTATCAAAGGCAAGGGAGCTTTTGCCCGAGCCGCTTAAGCCCGTAAGCACCGTAAAGGAATCCCTCGGAATATCCACGTTAATGCTCTTAAGATTATGCTCGCTCGCCCCCCGTATTTTAATATACTGCTTCTGAAATTTAGCCATTTTCGTCCATCGTCTTCCTTATCTCTGTTATTTTATCACGGATTTGAGCCGCCTCTTCAAAATTCAGATCCGCGGCGGCGCGGTGCATCTTTTTGTTAAGCTCTCCGATAAGCTTTTCAAGCTCTTTGGCGCTCATTGACTCAATATCCTTCTCAAGCTTTATTCCGCCCTCGTTGGCAGCCTTCGATATTGCGATAAGCTCCCTGACCGCCTTCTTGATTGTCGTAGGCGTAATTCCGTTGGCTTCATTGTATTCCTGCTGAATCCGCCGCCTGCGGTTCGTTTCGTTGATGGCGTTTCGCATTGAATCGGTCATCGTATCCGCATACATTATTACGTGTCCGTCAACGTTTCGGGCGGCGCGCCCCACCGTCTGTATCAGGGACGTTTCGGAGCGGAGAAAACCCTCCTTATCCGCGTCCAGTATGGCTACCAGCGTAATTTCGGGAATATCCAGTCCCTCGCGCAGCAGGTTGATTCCCACCAGCACGTCAAAAACGTCAAGCCTCATATCCCTTATTATCTCGGCTCGCTCCAGCGTGTCTATATCCGAATGAAGATAGCGGACCCTTATTCCCGCCTCCTTCATATATGTCGTCAAATCCTCCGCCATTCTTTTGGTAAGCGTAGTGATAAGGACCTTGTTATGCTTGGCGGTTTCCTTGTTGACCTCCGCAATCAAATCGTCTATCTGTCCTTCGACAGGTCTCACGGATATTTCGGGATCCAAAAGCCCCGTCGGCCTTATAATCTGCTCAACTCTTTTAAGCTCATGCTCCTCCTCGTACACGGAGGGCGTCGCCGACACAAACATCATTTGGTTTATTTTGCTTTCAAACTCCTCAAAATTCAAAGGTCTGTTGTCAAGCGCGGAGGGCAGTCGGAAGCCGTAATCCACAAGCGTCGTTTTGCGGGAGCGGTCCCCGAAATACATTCCCCTGACCTGCGGAATCGTTATATGGGACTCGTCCACTATTATCAGAAAATCCTCCGGGAAATAATCCATAAGCGTCCACGGCGGCGTACCCGGCGCAAGCCCCGTCAGGTGTCTTGAATAGTTCTCGATTCCCGAGCAAAAGCCCGTTTCAAGCATCATTTCCACATCGAAATTCGTGCGCTCGCCGATACGCTGTGCCTCTATAAGCCTGTCCTCGCTTCTGAAATACGCGACGCGCTCCTTTGCCTCCGCCCTGATCGTCTCCGCAGCCCTCACAAGCTTATCGCGGGGAACAACATAATGCGACGCGGGAAAAATTGCCGTATGCTTAAGCTCCGCCTTTATTTCCCCTGTCAG
>JAMPDT010000093.1 GCA_023665525.1 Butyrivibrio sp.
GAGGGTCGTAGACCTGCGTCTGATGAGTTATTGTGTGCCATGGGTTATCTATTATACAGTCCGTAAAAATTTTATTCAGAAGCTCGCTGTCGGACACCTTGGCTCTTTTGCTTTTTACGGTTATTACGATAAAATTGATCAGCAGACCGAGGGTAAGCGCAATCAGCGCGTTGCTTATGTATTTCATCGGCTGCGATATTTTTCCGCCCCTAAGCAGCGTGTAAATCTGCTCGTAGGCTTTTTCGGCGCATTTGTAATAGTCGCCGTCGGTCGCGTAGGTATAGATATTGTCCGTTATGGTGTTGGCGTAAGCCTTGGTGACGATTCGGTATATATAGCCGTCGCTGAATACGCATACCTTGCGGTTGTCCATATCTATTACGAAAACGGTCGCGCTTTTGCTGCCGAAAAGCTCGTGAAGCCGGTCCTGCGCGAATCTTTCCACCGTACGGCTGTTGGAATCGGTGGAAATGAACGCCACGCTGCCGTACCGGGTAATCGGCATCATTACCTCAAGCAGCGCGTTTTCCTCTGCCTCCGAAAGCAGGTCCGCCTCGTCCTCTATAACCGCGCGGTAGCCGTCCGGGGAGTAGGAGCCGTCCGCTCTTACCCTTTGGGGGAGGCAAAGCGCCGCAAGCAGGGCGAGAAATATTATGTACGGAAATATTTTACGCACGGTCGTCGCCTCCTTTTCTGTCAAACTGCGGGAGCCTGCGCGTTGCGAGCAGGTTATGCTTTCGGATTATACCGACGTTTGTCAGAAGAACCGAGAGCATTGCGAATATTACCGCGCCGTACCATACAATATCCGAAACGGGGTTTATAAGCTTTACGAGGCAGGAAAGGACAATCGCGGAAAATACGAAGGTCTGCGACGGAAAGCCCGTATTAAGCGCTATTTGTCTGTTGGTTTTAAAGCTTTTAATCATAAAAATCAAGGAAACGACAAAGCAGGCGGGCAGTATCAAAAAATTGAAGGCGGTAAAAAGCACGCCGCCGAAGCCCATTAAAAATACGGCGACAAATATGATTACCGAAACCGAGCCGAATGAGGTCTTGGACTTTTTCTTTTTGGGCGGAGAGGGCGGTCCGCCGTTCCATCCGTTTTTGGAGCGGTAGCCTTTATCGTCCAACCGCGCTTCGTTTGATTTGATTTTGGAAAGCTCGACGGAGGAGATTATTTCCGCCGTTACCGCTAAAATGCAGGCGATAAAAAGCGCCGTTTGGGGGACTGCCGTGAAAAATAAATTGAGCAGCAGAAAAAACGGCAGCGCCAGTATGAGAGAGCCGAGGAAATATTTGCCTACGGACACGGGAATATCGGCGGTCGCCTTTCCCGTCTGCCCGTTTACCACGGCGTAAGCCACGCGGTTGCCGTTTCTGTACGACATAAACCATACGGGGAACATTGCGGAGTCGATTTCCCTGCATTCGGTGCACAGAGCCGCGCTCATTGCCCTGTCGGTTTTCGGCTTCTTGACGGTTATTCCGCTGAATGCGGGGAGACGCTTAACGCGGTCGAAGGTCGTTTCGTTGGCGAAGCTTTCCGCGTCCTCAATGTAAATATTGCAGTCAACGTCGGAAATGTCGGCGTAAAAGCCGCTGAGCACGGCGGGCGTGAATTCCTTCATGCCGCGCACGTCATAGGGCGCTATGCTTTGGCTGAGCCTGTCGTCGAAGGACGAGGAGGCGTCGTAGGAAATCCCCTTGTAGTAGGAGGCGATATGGCAGCCGAGCCGGTAATGGTCGGTGTATATGTAATCCCCGCGCCGAAAGCTTTTTTCTCCCGTGAGGCTTATGTCTCCGTCGTTTGATATATAGTACGCCCAATAGGGGACGTAGATTCCGCGAAAGCTGTCGATACGCCGCTCGTCCTTAAGAGCCTTGGGCGCAAAAAGGGATTTTTTTAACAGCTTTAGATACGCCGCCTTGCAGTCCTCCTTTGTTTTTTGGAAGGGGATTATGTAGCCGGGGCGTCTTTTGCTGCAAACACGGCTTGTAAGTATGGTCGAAGCGCCGCAGAAGCTGCAAAATTCAGCCGCCGAGGTCTCGGTGCCGAGAATTTCGCCGCCGCACTGGGGACAGGTAAAAACGGTTACGTCGTACTGTCTGCTTTCCTCGGCGTCCTTTTCCTTGCGGACGCTGTAAGGGTCCGCCTCGGTCATGCAGTTTTCGCATTTAAGCATTTGGGAGCGAATGTCAAACTTAAGATTTCCTCCGCAATTGGGACATTGATACATATTATGCTCCTTTGAAAGTGTAAGAAAGATTCAGGTGCTTGTATTTTTTATTATATCCTATCCGCGAAAAAAAAGCAAACGTATTCCGTGCAGGCGCGGAAGGAAGCAAAAAGAGCGCAAATAGCTCTTTACAAACAGGAAATAAATGGTATAATCTAACCATAAGATGTAATAGGTACTGTTGTGCCGTTGCGTCTTTGATGCGAAAAGCATCGGTACCAAAACCTGAAGGAGTGGTGTTATGTCAGGAATTTCAACATTGTTTTCCGGCATGAATACGAGTTCTTTGTCATCAAGCATTTACGGCAGTCTCTCCGAGTATGCGATCATACGCTCGGGAGCCTATCATAAGCTTGCTCAGAAGTATTATTATTCCGACGGCTCCGCCGGCAGCAGCGGCATTACGCGCAAGGTGCCTTCCACGGAGTACGATTACAAGCGCGGCGATTATAAGAAGAATCTTGATTCGCCGTCCAAGTCGGAATCGTCCGTGACGTCCAAATCGACGTCAACCTCTAAGGCTACGACTGCGAATATCGCCGAGATCGAGAAGAGTACGGAAAGCCTTAAAAAGTCTTCCGAGGCTCTCACGCAGAGAGGAAGCTCTTCGGTGTTCAAGCAGACGAGCGGAAAATACGACACCGACAAGATTTATGATGCTGTGAGCGCCTTTGTCAAGGACTACAACAGTGTTGTTGATTCGGCAAGCGGCTCAAAATCCGCCTCGATTTCCAAAAGAGCGGCGTCAATGACTAATTTGACCGCCTCCAATGCCAAGCTTTTGAGCAAGATTGGAATCACGGTCGGGAGCGACAAAAAGCTTTCCATTGACAGCGAGACCTTTAAAAAGGCGGATATGGGGCAGGTTAAATCCCTGTTCAATACGTCGGGCGGCTACGGCTATCAGGTCGGAGCAAACGCTTCAATGATTGAGTACGCTGCGCAGAACGAGGCGTCAAGAGCCAATACCTATACGGGATACGGCTCGTACTCGAACAACTACACATCGGGAAGTCTTTTCAACTACGGCTTATAGGCGTATTTGACACGGATCCGATTCATGACGAAAACGCGTAAGGGCATATTTCGAGTTAATTGAAATATGTCCTTTTTGCTTACGCCAAAACCGCAATGCATATTTGCGCACCGAACGGGAATATCCTTTAGTGTAGTTTCTGAGGGAGAAATCAGTGTGGAAAATTACGGTATAATTATAAAAAGCAAATGCCCCCTGTACGCCCTTGCCTCACCCGAGAGCGAAAAGGAAAGCAGGGGAGAAGGCGGGAAAGGGCAGGGGGCGGCTGACGAGCTTTTGTCGGGCTGGCTCGTCAGAATCGCCGAGCCCGAGAAGGGTCAGCGGGTGGAGCGGCTTCGCGTCACCACGCATTACGGATACGAGGGATATATAAACGCCTCCTGCGTCCGCCGTTTTTCTGCGTCGGAGGGAAGCGGCGCCATACTCAGGGAGGGCAGTATCCGCAGAATCAACAAGGATTTTGCCGACATTTTGGGCGCGCCCGACGTGAGGGCGCCCATTGCCGCGACGCTCTGCCGAAATTCCTTTGTGGAGCTGCCGCGTCAGTCCGATGGCGGACAAAGCCGCGCGGAGCAGAATAACGGCGAGCAAAACGGCTGGTCAAGGGTGCGCTGCGCCGACGGGCGCGAGGGCTATATCAGAAGCGTCCATCTTTCGCCGAGAAGCGACGACGACGAATTTTTTCTCCGCGGGAACCTTTTATGGCAGCGCGGGCTGAAAAGGATAACCGACAGGGACAAATTCCGTCGTCGGCTTGCCGAATGCGCGAAAAGCTACATGGGCGCGCAGTACCGCTGGGGCGGAAAAAGCCCCGAGGGCGTGGACTGCTCGGGCTTTGTCTTTTTGTGCTATATGGAAAACGGAGTGCTCATATACCGCGACGCAAAGCTGAAACAGGGCTATCCGATGCGTGAGATTCCTCGTTCCCGGCTTAAGACGGGCGATTTGATATACTGGGAGGGACACGTCGCCATGTATTTGGGCGGCGGCAGATATATTCACGCTACGGGAAGCTCCGCGCGCGCCTGCGTGACGGTCAACAGCCTTGATCCCGAGGACGGGGATTACAGGGCGGATCTCGCGGACAGCATAGCCGCCTTCGGCTCTGTGTTTTAGAAAGATTTCGGAAAAGAGGATATGCGTATGAAAAAAATTGCGACGATCCGCACGGATTTGCCCGATAAATTCGGGCTTCCGCGTCAAAGCGGACTTGTTCCCGAGCTTAAGGGGCGGATTGTTTTTGAAGCGGAATACAGGAATCCCGACGCGCTTCGCGGAATAGAGGGATTTTCGCATTTGTGGATAATTTGGCAGTTTTCGAGGAACAAATCGGAGAGGTGGTCGCCGACGGTCAGACCGCCGAGGCTCGGGGGCAATGCGCGCATGGGCGTTTTTGCCACGAGGTCGCCGTTTCGCCCCAACCCTTTGGGGCTCTCCTGCGTAAGGCTTGAGGCGGTGCGTGTCGGAGGGGACGGTCCCGAGTTGGAGGTATCGGGAATAGATATGGCGGACAATACGCCGATATACGATATTAAGCCGTACCTGCCGTATACGGATTCGCACCCGAACGCCCAAAGCGGCTTTGCCGCGGCATATACGGATTACAGTCTTGAGGTTTTGGCGGACGAAGCTCTTATGAGCGTAATTCCTCCCGACAGGAGAGCGGCGCTTATCGGGCTTCTCTCAAACGACCCGCGCCCGTCGTATCAGCATGACGACGGGCGGGTTTACGGACTGAGCTTTGCGGGCTTCAATATAAAATTCACCGTTTCGGGCAGTTTGCTCACTGTCAGGGAGATAACGAAGGCGGAACGGAAAGGGCGGTAATGCAACGGTAGGGAAATTGATTATCATATAAGATACAAAATATATAAGCTGATTAAAAAATCTTGGTGAAATTCTTGACATATATCATATATTGTGATATATTGATGTTACATTCAAAAACAATATATCGACAATAGGAGGACAAATATTATGAAACGTAAAAGAATTGCGGCAATAGTGACGGTGATGCTTGTTTGTATCGGTTTATTTTGTGTCCCCGGATTGGCGGGCGATGCCAAGGAATGGAGGCATGAGCATTCACAGATAGATGCGACATATTACGGGCGTGTTTCATGGACGGATAAGGGCATTGCGCCAAATGTTATAGGGTATTATGCAAAGCTTGCGGGAAAAGAAACGAAATATATCTTGGTGGACAATCCGGCACAATTAAAAGTTTATTCCGGAGTGATGAATAAAACATTATTAAACTTGCGTATATATGATGGACATCAATATACGGTTTCTCAGAAAAAAACGACAGCTACGTATATTAAAGTTCGGTGGGTGTTTGATAATTACGAAGAATGCTATATATTGAAATAGTTTAATTATACCATATCTTTTAACAATGCGGAGGGAACCTATGAAAAACGGAGTTCGGCTGCGGGTTGCGTTTGACTTTTGCATATGGGAAAAATCTCGCTTTGCTGTATCTGTGCTGGAGACAGTCGCGTTTATGTGCCTTGCCGTGCAGATTATATATATGCTTGCGTCGTCATACAGCTTTTTTGACAGGGTGGAAAAGGGCTTGAATATCCCCGCAGAGCAGCTCGGATATTATTCCATTGATACGGGCAACGGAGATTTGGCGGGCAAATTACGGCAGGTCGAGGGGATTACGCATTGCGGAACAGTTGACAGCGGAAACGGAATGGTTATTGAGCATAAGGATTTTGATATTCTGCGGGATATACAGGAGAAGCACCGTCGCAAAAATGACGGCGGAGGCTTTTCGCAGGGTGTACAGGCGATAAGCATTACGGAGGATTTGTGGGAGGTTATGAGGCTTGAGCTTGTCGAGGGGAAGAAGCCGAGCGAAACAGAATGCGACGACTTGGGTATTTCTCCCGATATTCTTATATATCTTTCCGAGGACTACAAAAGCGTTGTGCAGGTCGGGAGCGTGATTCATGAGCAGCATTATGACGAGGGCTCGGTTAAGAAGTATGTGGTCGCGGGTTTTTTGGATAAATCGTCGGCAGTGATAGATTCCTATATTTTTGATGCGCAAAGCATTGAAAAGCAGGGGTATTACCCTATTGGCTATAAAGTATTGGAGGTTATACGAACAGAACCGTTTGACTCCGGCTTCTTCGCGTTCGAGGGGGATTTTACGGAGGTAAGCGACAGAATCAAAGCACTGGCGGCTGAAAACGGAACGACGGTGGAGGTTTACAGTATTGCCAATGTGATTGACTATATGAAAAGCAATACCGACAAAAACACATATTATCTCAAAGAGGCTTTTTTGATACTTGCCGTCATTATGCTTTTTGCCATATCCGCCGGACAGATTGTATCCATAGTGACAAGAACAAAAAACTATGGGATTTGGCTGGCGTCGGGCGCGTCCAAAAAGGATTTGGCAGTTATTATTTTTATGCAGAATCTTATAAGAATGCTTATATCGCTCGTTATAAGCCTGCTGCTTATGCTTGTGCTGTTCCGTATCCTGTATTGCACGAACGAACAGAACTATTATACCGTAAACAGTATTTACGTAAGATATGTATTGCCCGCGCTGGCTTTGCTGTCCGTCCTTATGGTGCTGATCAGCTCGGTTTTTCCGTCGAGAATAATACTGAAAGCGTCCTCTGTTAATTTGCTTAAAGGAAGGGTCAATTAATTGTATGCTTAAGCGGTTTTTTGGGTTTTCACTTGTAAAGTTGATACTTTGGATTGAAACGGCGGTTTCGATTGTCGTTTTTACGAATTTATGGACGCTGGTTGATAAATACTACGATTGGAAGCAGGCGGAATCAAAGGGGCTTGATTATAATTATGTTGCGTGCTTCGACATTTATTCGGATATGGAGTATCAAGAATATCGGCAGGATGAAGAAGCGGCGGAGCTCCGAATAAAAGCTTTTATAGAGGATTTGCGCTCGCTTGGCGGCAACGTATCAATTTATCCGATCGCGGGCAGTATCGGAGAAGGGGATAAGGCGCTGTACACCTTGTATTTATCCGCGGACGAGGACCTGCCTGTCGCAATGGAGGGCAAACACAAGGATTTTTGTACAAATGCGGGAGTATACGTCGGAAATTATAACGTCAATTACATAAAAGACAACGTCCTCAGTATATTTTCCGACCAAATGGACGTTATCGGGATTATGGCGTCTTACGGCTTTGAAAAAAATGAATTTATATATGTGAAATACGACGAGCTTTCGGAGATTTCGCGCAGAGAGGCGGTTAAATACATTTCGGAGGACGTTTACTTGTCGGAATCGTTTACGGTCAGGGCGGAGAGCAATTTTATAACCGAGGAGGAATATAGGCGGAGATTTGAAGATATTATAGGCGGATATTCGTCCCTTTTATACGAAAACGGCGACACGGGCGCGGTTGAAACCGCATTTTCTTATGCAACCGTTTACCGCAGTATAAAATATGTTTTCTTGGGCTTTGCGGTTTTTATGTGTGCGGGGCTTTTGTTCCAAATGATGCAGCTTTATCTTTATAATGAAAGAGAGAACATTTTGATTAAAAAAACCTACGGAATGAAAGAGGGCCGGATATTTCTGCCGATTTTCGCGCAGATCTCGGTTATTTATGTATGCGCGGTCCTGCTTGCGCTGACTGCGGAAACGGTGATTTATCACTTTGCCGCGCGCTATGATCTGACGTTTATATTAAAGAGCCTCGCGGCAGCGGCGGCGGCAAGCGCCGTGCTCGAGCTTCTTGTGCTTGCGGCGGCGTATCTGAAATTCCGTATGACGGGAAAGAGCCTTGCGTCAAGGCTGTCAAGCGTGGAGGAGTAGCTATGATTGAATTGCGCGGTATTAAAAAAACATATAATTCGGAGGGCGTTCGGGTGGAGGCTCTGCGCGGAATTAATCTGAAAATAGAAACGGGAGAGTATCTGACGGTAATGGGGCAGTCGGGCTCGGGCAAATCGACCCTGCTGCATATTCTCGGCACAATGGACGGCGCGAGCGAGGGACAGTATTTCTATAACGATACCGAGGTCAGCGCGCTGAACAAAAAAGAGGCGGACGCGTTCCGCAAGAACCATATAGGCTTTGTTTTTCAAAATTACGCGCTGATGAAATTTTACACCGTCTATGAAAATATAGAGGTCCCGCTGCTTGCGAAGGGAATGGGCAAAAAGGAGCGCAAACGCATAATCGAGCGGAACATGGAGCAGGTGGGCATTGCCGATCTGCGCAAAAAGCTGCCGATACATATATCGGGCGGACAGATGCAGCGCTGCGCAATTGCGAGGGCGTTGGCTGCCGACAACGATATTCTGCTTGCGGACGAGCCCACTGGCGCGCTTGACAGGAGGACGGGCGAGGAAATAATGGACGTTTTCGACAAGATAAGAAGCGGGGAGAGGACGATAATCCTCGTGTCGCACGACGAAAAGGTTGCGGCAAGGACGGAGCGTATTGTGAGGATAGAGGACGGCAGGATTATATAGCAGCCGCTTCGCGAAAATTAATTCGCCGAGGCGGCTGCTTTTTGTGTGCCGAAAATTTTACAGCACCATTTTCTTGAAGCTTTTCTTTCCTCTTTTAATTACGATTCCGTCGCCGAAATCCTCCTTTGTATAGGTTTTGTTAAAGTCGGTTTCCTTTTCGCCGTTTACGGTTACGCCGCCCTGCTCGATATTGCGGCGCGCGTCGGAGCGGCTTGGACACAGCCCGCCTGCGACGAGCAGGGTAATGAGATCGACCGAGCCGTCGCGGAACGAGGCTTCGGGAACCCGTGCGGTCGGCATATTCGAGGAATCGCCCGCGCCGAATACGGAGCGCGCGCTGTCGCGCGCCTTGTCAGCCTCCTCCCTGCCGTGAACAAGAGCAGTAAGCTCATAGGCGAGAATTTCCTTGGCTTCGTTAAGACGGCTGCCCTGCCAGCCCTCCATTTCGGCAATCTGTTCAAGCGGAAGGAAGGTGAGCATTTTGAGGCATTTGAGCACGTCGGCGTCGTCCACGTTGCGCCAGTACTGGAAAAACTCGTAGGGCATAGTCTTTTCGGCGTCGAGCCATACCGCGCCCTTTTGGGTTTTGCCCATTTTTTTGCCCTCTGAATTGAGAAGTAGCGTTATGGTCATTGCGGACGCGTCCTTGCCGAGCTTGCGGCGTATAAGCTCCGTGCCGCCCAGCATATTGCTCCACTGGTCGTCGCCGCCGAATTGCAGGCTGCAACCGTATTTTTGGAAAAGAACATAAAAATCATAGCTCTGCATAATCATATAGTTAAATTCCAAAAAGCTTAAGCCCTTTTCCATGCGCTGCTTGTAGCATTCGGCAGTCAGCATTCGGTTCACGGAAAAATGCGGTCCGACCTCCCTCAGCACGTCGATATAATTCAGCTCCATGAGCCAGTCGGCATTGTTTACAAGCAGCGCCTTGCCGTCGGAAAAGTCAATAAAGCGGCTCATCTGTTTTTTGAAGCATTCGACATTATGGTCGATGGTTTCCTTTGTCATCATCGAGCGCATATCGTTGCGCCCCGAGGGGTCGCCGATCATCGCCGTGCCGCCGCCCAAAAGCGCGATTGGCTTATTGCCCGCCATCTGAAGCCGCTTCATAAGGCAAAGAGCCATAAAGTGTCCCACGTGGAGGCTGTCGGCGGTCGGGTCAAAGCCGATGTAGAAGGTGGCTTTGCCGTTGTTAATCTGATTTTTAATCAATTCCTCGTCCGTGACCTGAGCAATCAGACCGCGGGCGATAAGCTCGTCATATAAAGTCATTGTCAAAATTCCTCTCCTTTAGGCTGTGAAATTCATTTCAATCCTGAGCGACAACCTCTTTGTAAAATTCGCTGTAATCCGAGCGGCCCTCCTTTGTGAATTGGATCGCGGTTCTGGGGTGCTGGTTCAAAAGTCCCGTCATCAGGTACTGCAAATCGTAACCCCAAACAACGCCCTCCGACTGAATTTCACGCATATGGTTTTCGATAAATTGGATTGCGGGATAT
>JAMPDT010000094.1 GCA_023665525.1 Butyrivibrio sp.
AAACAAATCAGAATGTGTTCCTGTACGGAATAAGAATAATTCAAGAACATCTTGCTCAATGCGGTACACAAGGAGCCAGTCGGGTTCGATATGACACTCCCGAAATCCGTTATAATTACCCGCCAATCCGTGGTCGCGGTACTCAACTGATTAGACGGAACAATTTTAAGCATCGGCAAATACCTCGTCCAACACCTCGTCAAAAGATTCATAACGCTTGTAATCAGCGGGATTATTTTTCATTTCCTCATATTCATCCAGTGCAGCTTTCGTTTCCGCATTTGGCGTAAGACGTTTGATTTCAAACGGTATGCCGTTGTGGTTAATTGCAGAACGCAGGAACATATTAATTGCGGAAGACATATTTAATCCAAGATCATTAAAAAGAGTTTCTGCTTCACGTTTTAATGCGGGATCAACACGAACATTAATATTTGTAGTCGCCATATTTTATATCACTCCCCGTTTAATTTTGCTTCTATTATATGCGTAAGTACATACATTGTCAATCAAATAGGTAACTTTGTGTTGCAATGTTTTGCGCTGTGCGAACATATATGTACAATGTTCTCCTTTATAAAATACACAATTTCAATCACTCAAGCAAATATCCGAGAGTTTCGCCCACAGCCGCGTTTATCACCAAATCCGCCATGCCGTCCCGCGCCGTAGCTGATTTGTTTATAAGCACGAGCCTGTCGCCTCTGTAATAATCTATAAGTCCCGCCGCGGGGTACACGGTCAGCGAGGTGCCTGCAACTATAAGCATTTCCGCCTCCGAAATATACCGCACCGCCTTTTGCAGGGTAAGGCTGTCAAGCCCCTCCTCGTAAAGCACCACGTCGGGCTTTATTGTACCGCCGCAGGAGCATTTGGGCACTCCCGCGCTTTTTTTAACATACTGCATATCAAACGACCTGCGGCACTGCATACAGTAATTGCGCAGCACGCTGCCGTGAAGCTCCAGCACCTCCCTGCTGCCCGCCGCCTGATGGAGCCCGTCGATATTCTGAGTTATCACCGCGCGGCATTTGCCCTCGCGCTCAAGCCTTGCGAGCGCAAGATGCGCCTTATTGGGCTTCGCGCCCTCGCAGAGCATTTTGTCCCTGTAAAATTTATAAAATTCCTCCGTCTTTTTCATAAAAAAGCCATGGCTCAAAATCGTTTCGGGCGGATAATCGTATTTTTGATTGTAAAGCCCGTCCACGCTCCTGAAATCGGGAATACCGCTTTCCGTGCTGACGCCCGCGCCCCCGAAAAACACGATATTGCCGCTCTCCTCTATCCATTTTTTTAACGTTTCCACAATACGCGCTCCTTTCCTCGTAAAAAATCCCGGCACGGAATTTTGCCTTTCCGAAACTTAACGTCTGCGCCGAAGCAGACCTATTATTATCATGACAAGCGCCGCTACGCAAACCGCTGCCGACGCAATCGGCACGATATACCGCGCAGTGCCTTTCTTCGCCCCCTCCTGCGCGCCCTGCTCCGTTGCGGGAGCGCTGCCGTCCGCGCCGTTTGTGCCATCGCTCTCTGTCTCCTCCTGCGCGCCGTTTTCCGTTTCACGCGAAGCCTCGTCCGCGTTCACGATAAGCTCCGTCACGGAAAGCGCGGGCAGCGTATATGAAAAGCTGTTTCCCGAAATATTTTCCACGCCGTCAAGACGCTTTATCACGGGAGAATCCCCGTAAAGCGAGTAAACCTCGGCATCCGAATACCGTATATCGGAGGACAGCGTAATCTCCACGGGAGTTTCCTCGTGGATCGAGCGGTTCGTTATTATGATTTTCACCTTTCCCTCGTCCGTACCGTCTATCGAGGAGTACACCGAAATATCTCCGTCGCCGTACTCGCTTTTCACAAGCGTGTCCCCGAAGCCGCCGCCCTCACCGTCGCAGTTCGTGAACATATTTATTGCGGCAAGCTGGTACAGATTCTTGTCAAACGACCAAATTGAAGCGAAATAAACGCCATGCTCCGCAAAAATCCCCAGCATATCCGCCTCCGCGACAGCGCCCGAAATATGGTCGCCGCCCCCGAAATCATATTCCGTAAACGCTATTTTGGTGCCGGGATAGTATTTGTCAATCGACTGCTCTATATTGGGAAGCAGAGGAAAAAATTCCGCGCCCGTGTCCGTGATCCAACTGTCCTCGCGGTAGGTTTCGTCATAAAGCGAGCGCACGCTGTCAAGCCGCGCCCTTATGCAGTCGTCGTTGTCGTAATGGCGGCACGAGCGTTCGCCGCAGGCTCCCTTTGCCTCGGTGTAATAATGTATGTCCAAAACATCGAGCAGGCGCTCGCCGCTCTCCTCCTCCGCCTTGCGAAACCCGTCAAGATAGCAGTCGATGAACCAGCGATAGCCGTTGTCCCTTTTGAGCTTCTGCCAGTCGGGCGCGCCCGCAAACGAATCAAACGCCGAATAGCCGAACAGCGACGGTCCGAAAACCTCCGCCCCGCCGTCCGCATCCTTTACCACCGAGGCAAGGTCAACGGATTTTTCAAGCAGCTCCGCGCAGGTAAGCGCCTCGCCTTGGACAAGGCTGTGGGTATACTGCCACAGGCTCGGCTCATTGTCGAGCGCATACGCCTTTATGCCCGTTTCGCTGTCGGATTTCCCGAGCTTTGAGATCAGGTAATTCAGATACTCGTCCATATAGACGACGCCGTCCTCCTTATCGGGCTCAAGCGAAAGCTCTCCGTCCTTGCGGTTTTCCACAACGTTCCAGTATTCGGAGGGCGCGGCGTTTTCCTCCTTGACGGCGCCCGTCTTGTCCGAGGAAACGTAGCCGAGCATTTGCAGG
Source organism: Butyrivibrio sp. (assembly GCA_023665525.1). Taxonomy (GTDB): domain Bacteria; phylum Bacillota; class Clostridia; order Lachnospirales; family Lachnospiraceae; genus Eshraghiella. The sequence goes on from JAMPDT010000094.1 coordinate 2,805, forward strand.
GTAAGCAGCGTATAAGGAACGCCTCCCTGCTTTGCCTCGTAAGCCGCGTTCAGCGCCGCGCCTCCGGGAACGTCCTTAAACTGCTCCTGTGCGCTTTGCACAAGGTACAGATCCGAGGTATGGTACCAGTCCGAGCCTGCGTTGGACATATTGTTTTCCCAGTTATAGGCGGAGAGCCTGTTCCCGCCCAAGCGGAACGCCTTCGCCCTTACGCCCTTAAGGTTCACGCCGCTGTTTACGCCGTATATGTAAGGCGAAATCGGCTTTTGCCCCTCCGACGGGGTTATAACGACCGAAACGCTCTCCTGCGGCTCGGCGTATATCGCATTATTCATTGAAGCTCCCATTAACGCCGCCGCGCAAACGGCGGCAAATCCTCTTATTTTCATCTCAGCTCGTCCTCCGTAATTATATGCTTTATAAGCCTTTGGGCTTGAACGGGACTTTGACCTATACGGTACGCGCCCTCAAAGCGTCCGAGCGCGTCCTCAAGTCTTTTTTCGTCGTTCGCGTAAAAGAATGCGAGCGCCTCCCCCGCTTTCACATGGTCCCCCGTTTTCTTGTTCAGAACGATTCCGACGCTCAAATCTATCACGCTTTCCTTCGTTTCGCGTCCTCCGCCCAGCACCATGGCGCAAAGCCCCACTCTTTCGCAGGCAATGCTCTCGACAAAGCCCTCCTTGTCCGCCGCAACGGCTCTGACAATCGAAGCGGAGGGCAAAAGCCCCGTATCGTAGACCGCGCGCGCGTCGCCGCGCTGCGCGTCCACAAGCTCCGCAAGCTTGCGCAGTGCGGATTTATCCTCAACGGTGCGCAAAAGCTTCGCGCGCGCCTCCTCGGCGTTTTCTGCCGCTCCCGCGCCGAGCACCATATGCGAGCCAAGCTCAAGGCAAAGCTCGAGCAAATCCTTCGGTCCGCGCCCGTCCAAGGTGTTTATTGCCTCGATTACCTCCAAGGAATTGCCGATGGCGCAGCCGAGCGGCTCGTCCATATTGCTGATGACAGCCGTCGTTTTGCGCCCGACGTTCGTTCCGATACGGACCATCTCCCTTGCGAGCGAAATCGCCTGCTTTTCGTCCTTCATAAAGGCTCCGCCGCCCGTTTTTACGTCGAGAACAATCACGTCGGCTCCCGCAGCGATTTTTTTGCTCATAATGCTTGCGGCGATAAGCGGAATACTCTCGACCGTGGCTGTAACGTCCCTTAAGGCGTAAAGCTTTTTGTCGGCGGGCGCAAGATTTCCCGTCTGCCCCGCTATGGCGATTCCTATTCTGTTCACGTTATCGTAAAATTCCCGCTCCGAAATTCCCGTGACAAAGCCCGGAAAGCTTTCAAGCTTGTCTATCGTACCTCCCGTGTGTCCGAGACCCCTGCCCGACATTTTGGCGACGGGCACTCCCAAAGCCGCCACCATGGGACCCAGCACGAGCGAGGTCTTGTCTCCCACGCCGCCCGTGCTGTGCTTATCGACCTTCACGCCGTTTATGGGCGACAGATCCATTATGTCGCCGCTGTTTGCCATTGCCATGGTAAGCTCCGCGGTTTCCCGTTCGCTCATTCCGCGCCAGTATATTGCCATCGTCAGGGCAGCCGCCTGATAATCGGGGATCTCTCCCGAGGTATAGCCGTTCACGAAAAAATTTATTTCCTCGGGACTTAAGTCTTTGCCGTCCCTTTTTTTGGCTATTATGTCATACATTCTCATAAGCCTGCCCTCCCGATAAGCCCCATAAAGCTTTCGCCGTTTTCAATAGGCTCTGCGCCGAGATATTCGGCGACGCTTTGACCTATGTCCGCAAACGAACGTCTTGTCCCGAAGTTTTGCGGCGCGATTTTTTGTCCGTACACCAAAATCGGCACGTATTCCCTCGTATGGTCGGTTCCCTTAAAGGTCGGGTCGCAGCCGTGGTCGGCATTTATTATGAGAAGGTCGCCGCTTTTCATAGCCCCCATAAGCTCGGGCAGCCTCGCGTCAAACTCCTCAAGTCCTCCTGCGTAGCCTGCCGCGTCCCTCCTGTGTCCCCACGAGGAATCAAATTCCACGAGATTCGTAAAAATTATCCCGTTCGTTTCCTTTTTCATAAGGCTTAAGGTCACGTCCACTCCGTGCATATTTGATTTGGTGTGAACCGCCTCGGTTATTCCCGAGCCTGCGAAAATATCCTCTATTTTCCCCACGGCGATCACGTCAAAGCCCTGCTCCTTAAGCCTGTTCAAGAGATTGCGCTTCGGCGGCAAAACGGCATAGTCCCGCCTGTCCGCGGTCCTTTTATAAGCGCCGTCATGTCCGACAAACGGTCTTGCGATAACCCTCGCGACCTCGTGGCTGCCGCAGAGTATGCCGCGCGCCGTCCTGCACATTTCGTAAAGCCGCTCGAGCGGGTACCTTTCAACGTTTACCGCTATCTGAAAGACGCTGTCCGCCGAGGTATAAACTATCGGCATTCCCGTCCGCTCATGCTCCGCTCCAAGCTCCTTTATTATCTCGGTGCCCGACGCCACGCAGTTGCCAAGCACTCCCGAAACGCCCGTCCGTTTTGTAAACTCCTCGATTATATCCCTCGGGAAGCCGTTCGGATAGGTGGGGAAAGCCCTTTCGGAAATAACGCCCGCCATCTCCCAATGTCCAACCGTCGTATCCTTGCCCTCGGAAAGCTCGCCCGCCCTCGCGTAAGCGCCCACGGGCTTGTCCGCCGCGGGGAGCGATTTCATTCCGTCAATATTTCCCAAGCCGAGGCTTAGCAGATTGGGAATGCTTAAGCCCCCTTTGTACTCCCATGTATGCGCGAGCGTGTTTGCGCCCGCGTCTCCGAATTTTTCCGCGTCCGGCAGCGCGCCCATTCCCACGCCGTCCAGAACGATCCATATAACACGCGCCATAAAACCTCCCATTCTTACTGAAGCTTGCAAAGAACCTTTTCCTCGCACACGTTTACGAGTATTACGTCAGGTCCCACCTTGCAGATACACTCATAGGGAATCACATATTCGTTTTCCCTTCCGAAAAAGCTGAATATTTTGGAGGGTCCCGGCACGATTATCGCAAGAATCTTGCCGGTGTACATATCAATGTCCACGTCTACGACAAATCCGAGGATTTTGCAGTCGCAGGAATTGATTACCTCCTTGTCGCGAAGCTCACATATTCTCAAAGCTGTCCCCGCCCGCCCTTTTGCGCTTATTATAATATATGCACAAAAGAGAATGCTGCCATTCTCTTTTGCAAAAAATCACTGTGCCGTTGTCTGAAGCTCGTCAATATCGGCGTACATATACTTATAGATTTTGTCTATGTAATGGTTAAAATCAATTCCTATGCTCGATACGCCGTCAATCGTCAGATATTTATAGCTGTCGTCGGGAATGCTCCACGAAATTATATCGTACCTCGATATTTCGGGAAGTATCGCAATCAGCTCCAAAAACTCGCCCGTGGGAATATTGGTCGTAACCATGGGCAGAATCGAGTCAAGCAGCTCTATAAGCGTCTTGGCGTTGATTTTTTTCATTTTGTCAAAAATAATATTGATGACCTTGCGCTGTCTTTCCGTCCTCGTAAAATCCCCGTTGCCCACATATCGGAAGCGCGAATACGCGAGAGCCTGCTTGCCGCTCAAATGCCGGGGAGTGCCGTCCGCCCCTTCAAGATAGTCGGAATGCTCCGGCTCCCCGAGCAGCAGATTGCTTGCGTGTATGTACTGATTGCACCAAAAAAGCTCGTCCTCCTGAACGTCAACGTCGATTCCGCCCAATATATCGACAACCTTTACAAAGGAAAAGAAATCAACCGAAATATACTTGTCTATGTGCAGTGAAAAATTATACTCGAGCGTATCAAGCAGCATTTCCACGCCGCCCCACGCGTACGCCGCGTTTATCTTGTCGTAGCCCCTCTGCGGAAGCTTAACGTACAAATCCCTCAGAAAGGAGGTCGCCACGATACGCTTCTGCTCGCGGTTTATCGAAATAAGCATCATGGTGTCGGAGCGTCCCGTATCGTACTGCTCCCTCGTGTCGGAGCCGATAAGGAGAATATTGTATATCTCTCCCAGCTCGCTGTACTCGCCCTTTACGTTTTCAAGCGCCGCCTCCGCAAGGCTCTGATATTCGTTGAGCTCCTCCTGCGACGAATCCCTGCTGGTTTCCTCCACGACCATCGGATTTGTAACGTCTTCGATATGGGGCATTGTTTCCGACGCTATCGTGTAGTTTTCGTCCAAAGGCACATAATTCATTTTGTTTATATAGTGGATAAGCACGCATACAACCGCAACCGCCGCGACCAATATAAAGCCGACTATTGAGCCTCCGATTACCGCCGCCCTTGCGCCCGCCTTCATTTTCTTTTTCCTGCTCTTATTGTTTTTCATCCTGCGTTTCCCCTTATTTTATCCCCAAAGCTTCTTCGGATACACTCCCGCCTCGACAAGCCTTTTAATCGAGTTTACAACCGAGGGCTTATCCTCCTTGTAGGTTACTCCGAACCATTTGCCGTCCGTTTCAAGCACCTTGACCTCGGCAAGCCCCTCATGGATAAGCTCGTCCACAACCTTCGGCAGCAAAAACTCCGATTTCACGTCGTCCTTTGCCGGTCCGTCCAAAAAAGTCTCAAATCTCGGCTCCAGCTCGTCAAAAAACTGCGGCGTGAGCCCCCACATATTCATGGACACCCTGCTGTCGAGCGTCGCCTTTGCGGGACAGTCCGCTTGGTTGTACTTAAGCGCGCCGCCGTCGTACTCAATCCCCGAGGTTTCGTAAACGGATTCAAGCATTCCGTTTTTTTCGACGCATATTCCCCTCGTAACCGCGCCGTTTTCGCTGAGTGTGTTCCCGAGCTTAAAGCCCGCCATACAGAAATTGTACCTGCCCCCCGAATGCGTGGGATCGGCAAGCTCCCTGCGGATTATTTCAAAGGACTGCGCCCCGTAAAAATCGTCCGCGTTTATCACGGCGAAGGGCTCCCTTACGACGTCCCTGCACATCAGCACGGCGTGCCCGGTTCCCCACGGCTTCGTCCGTCCCTTAGCCGTCCGCGCTCCGCTCGGAATATTTTCAAGCTGCTGGTACACATATTCCACGTCCATCACCCTTGAAATCCTGTCGCCGACTATCTCTCTGAAATCCTTTTCTATATCCTTTCTTATTATAAAAACAACCTTGTTAAAGCCCGCGCGCTTCGCGTCATATATGGAATAATCCATAATGATTTCCCCCTCGGGACCCATTCTTTCAAGCTGCTTTATCCCGCCTCCGAAGCGGCTGCCTATTCCCGCAGCCATAATAACCAATGAAGTATCCATTAAAGCCTCCTTATCATTATTTATTCTCCGTAAATCCCGTCTATCATCATTTCCACGTTCTGCACATAATCGGGAAGAATCACCTGCTGATAATTAATATATTCCGAGGTAAAAGCGCCGTCGAACGGCACTCTCTGCGTAACCACATCATAGCCCATATATTTTACCGCATTGTTTATAATGTCCCATATCTCGCTGCGGCTCATATTGGTGGACACTCTGGGCAGAGCGACGTCAGCAAGCTCCGTAATCTGCGATATACCCATCTTCTTGCAGTTGTTTATAAGCTCTCCCAGCACCTTGCGCTGTCTGTTCGTCCTCTCAAAATCGCTGTTGCCGACATAACGGATCCTAGCGTATGCCACCGCCTGCATTCCGCTCAGGTGGACGTTCCCCGACTCGTTGAGATAGTAGCCGTCGGGAACCATACCCGTTCCGCTTTCCTTGCACATATCGGTGATATATTGGTTGAGCACGGGAAGCTCCTCGGGCGTTACAAGCATATCCACGCCTCCCGCCGCGTCGATTATATCCATAAGCCCGTAGAAATCCACGCGCACATACTTGTCAACCTTAATCTTAAAGGCTCCCGTTATCGTCTGACAAAGCAGCTCGCTTCCTCCGAACGCGTGCGCGGAGTTCAGCTTGGAGCATCTGTCCACAATCGGTATATACACGTACATATCGCGCATAAAGCTGGTCATAACCACCTTTTTGGTCTTATCGTTGATTGAGATAAGAATCATTGCGTCCGAATTGCCGTTCCATTCCTTTCCCGGCCTCACGTCGGAGCCGATCAGCAGGACGTTCGTAACATAGCCTGCCTCCGCCGAATCCCCGTTCTGGAAAAAGGTCTTGGCATCCGCCTGTATAAGTCCGTGCCGCACCTCGTCGATATTGTCCTCCTCGTTTATGGTTTCGCCCTCCGACGGTGTTTCGGTGGGAATATTCTCGTTTATCGTAAAGGTTTCGTTCGTCGATTCATAGTTAATTTGGTCGAGGAACCTTCGGTTCACATATTCCTTTAGCAGAAAATAAGCCGACATAAGCAGCAAGAGAACCGCAAAGAGCACCGCCGCCACTATGAGAACCGCCTTTTTCGCGCCCTTAAGCTTCCTGCCGTCCGACGGCTCGGTCTTTTCGGGCGGCTCGTCCTCGGTCTTTTGAAGCGGCTCGTCCTCTGCCTTTTCGGGCGGCTCCGCCTCGGTTTCGCGAAGCGGCTCCGTTTGGCGCTTCTCCTCCCCGCAGGCGGCAGTCTCATCATTGACTGTATTAACCGTATCTGCGAGGACTTCAGGCTCGTCATTGACCGTATCCGTATCCTGCTCGGCTTTATTTTCAACGTCGGCGGCGGGAGCCTCGGTCTCGCCGTCCGCGCTGTTATTATTTATTTTAACGCCCGCCGAATGCCTCTGCTCGGGCTTCCTGCCGTTTTTTTTGCGGCTCTTCTTTTTTTTCTTCTGACTGCTCATCGTATGTCAAAGCCTTTCATGTGTATTGCAAAACGCTCTTGTCCGTATTTATTGTATCTAAAGACGTGAATTTAATTCCAAAAGCTCCAGCTCCAGCCGCGCCGGCGACCACCTCACGACGTTTACGCGGTTGCGCGCCGCTCTCGGTATCAGTCCGAAAAGCTGACGTATGTATTCAAGCGTTACCCGCCCCGAAAGCTTGGATTCTCCCGCGTTGCGCCCGCGAAAGGTGTACGGCACCTCCGTAACCTTGGAGTAACGGCACATTGCAAGCACCTCGATCAGTATCTTCCAGCCTATCGGACGTAAGGCCGCGCCCTCAAGAACGCCGCGCCTGAGCATAAAAAGCCCGCTTGTCGGGTCCGAAATGCGCC
>JAMPDT010000095.1 GCA_023665525.1 Butyrivibrio sp.
GTCGATATAATTTATACGGAGCCCAAGGAGAGCAGGCACAAAAGAGATGCCGAACATAAGCTTGACCGAATGATACGGGAAATTTCCGAAAGAAACGCCGCGCGCGGCGGCGCGGACGCTTTGGAGGGCGGAAACGGAAGCGGGGAAGGCGCCGCGAAGCCCGTTTCGGACGCGAAAAAGCGGGGCGATGAGAGCGCTCCCAAGCGAAAAAGCGGCTCCCCGTTCAGGGAATACAAGGAGCGCGGCGGTCTTTACGGAAGCGACGGCGGCAAAAGGAAACGCCCCTTAAAGCGCTCTGACAATCCCGACGTAATTTACGGCAGGGATTTTGAGGACGAGCCGATAAAGCTTGAAGCCGTCGAGGGCGAAATGGGAGCAATCACCTTCTGCGGGCAGGTTATGTCCGTCGATAAACGACAGCTAAAAAGCGGTAAGTTCCTGCTAATTTTCGGCGTGACGGATTTTACGGATTCGATAACCGTAAAGCTTTTCCTTGAGCCCGAGGATTTGGAGGCGCTTGAATCCGATATAAAAAAGGGCGTATTTCTTAAAATAAAGGGAGTTACCAATATCGACGCTTTTTCGGGCGAGCTTAACGTCGGCTCGCTCACGGGAATTATGAAAAGCGGCGATTTCAGGATAAAAAGAACGGATATGGCGTTGGAGAAGCGCGTGGAGCTGCACTGCCATACGAAGATGAGCGAGCTGGACGGCGTATCCGACGCAGGCGCAATAATAAAGCAGGCGAGCGAATGGGGGCACCCCGCGCTCGCAATCACCGACCACGGCGTGGTGCAGGCATTCACGGACGCGTTCCACACAAAGCTCGACAACAAGGATTTCAAGATAATATACGGAATCGAGGCATATCTTGTGGACGATCTGGCAAGGATAATCGAGAATCCGTCGGGACAGGGCTTTGACGCTACCTTTGTCGTATTCGATTTGGAAACGACGGGTCTTTCTCCCGTGAACGACAGGATTATCGAAATCGGAGCCGTAAAAATAACGAACGGAAAAATTACGGACAGATTTTCCGCCTTCGTGAATCCGCTTATGCCCATTCCCTTCAATATCGAGCAGCTTACCAAAATAACCGACGCGATGGTCGAAAACGCGGATACAATAGAAAGGGTGCTGCCGAAATTCCTTGAATTTTGCGGGGACGCGGTTATGGTGGCGCACAACGCGGGCTTCGACGTCGGCTTCATAAAGGAAAAGGCAAGGACCGTTCTCGGACGGGAATTTAACTGCACCGTCGCGGACACCGTCGCGCTTGCGAGGGCGCTTCTGCCGTCCTTGGGAAAGTTCACGCTCGACCATGTGGCAAAGGCGCTCGGCGTGCCGCCCTTTAACCATCACAGGGCGGTGGACGACGCGCAGGCGTGCGCCGATATTTTTCTCGCGCTTGTTAAAAAGCTTACGGCGAGGGGCATAGAAAGCCTTGACGGAATCAACGAAATTAAGGAATTTAATACGAACGCGATTTTAAAGGCGAAAACCTATCACGGAATCATTCTTGCCGCCACGGACGAGGGCAGGGTCAATCTTTACCGTTTGGTTTCGATGTCGCACCTCACCTATTACAACAAAAGGCCGAGGATCCCCAAAAGCGAGCTGCAAAAGCACAGGAACGGGCTGATACTCGGCTCGGCGTGCGAGGCGGGCGAGCTTTTTCAGGCGGTATTAAGGGGCGTTTCCCATGAGGAAATCGCGGGAATCGTTAATTTTTACGATTATCTTGAAATCCAGCCGATTGGCAACAACCGCTTCATGATAGCCGACCAAAAGCTCACGCAGGTGCAGTCGGACGCGGATCTGATAAGGCTTAACAAAAGGATCGTCGAGCTAGGCGAGGAATTCGGGAAGCCCGTCGTCGCGACCTGCGACGTGCATTTCCTCAATCCCGAGGACGAGATATACAGGCGGATAATTATGAAGGGGCAGGGCTTCGGCGACGCGGACAATCAGGCTCCGCTCTATCTGCGCACCACGGAGGAAATGCTCGCGGAATTTGCGTACCTCGGCGAGGATAAGGCGTATGAGGTCGTTGTGACCAACACGCGCAAAATAAACGATATGATTGAGCGTATAGAGCCTGTGCGCCCCGACAAATGCCCTCCCGTAATCCCGCATTCGGACGAAACGCTGAGGGAAATCTGCTACAACAACGCGCATAAGCTCTACGGCCCCGATTTGCCCGAAACAGTCGTAAACCGACTCGAAAGGGAGCTTAACTCGATTATTTCAAACGGCTATTCGGTTATGTACATAATTGCCCAAAAGCTGGTTTGGAAGTCCAATGAGGACGGCTATCTTGTCGGCTCGAGAGGCTCGGTCGGATCCTCCTTTGTGGCGACGATGTCGGGAATTACGGAGGTAAATCCCCTAAGCCCCCATTATCTTTGCCCCGAATGCCATTACTGCGATTTTGACAGCGAGGAGGTAAAGGCGTACGCGGGCGGAGCGGGCTGCGATATGCCCGACAAGATATGTCCCGTATGCGGGCATAAGCTTGACAAGGACGGCTTTGATATTCCGTTTGAAACCTTCCTTGGCTTCAACGGCGACAAGGAGCCCGATATTGACCTTAATTTTTCGGGAGAGTACCAATCGAAGGCGCACGCCTACGTCGAGGTTATTTTCGGAGAGGGACAGACCTATAAGGCGGGCACGGTCGGCACGCTTGCCGACAAGACCATGTACGGCTACGTTAAAAAATATTTTGAAGAAAAAAAGCTGCACAAAAGGGACTGCGAAATCAACCGCATAGTCGCGGGAGGCGTCGGCGTAAAGCGTTCGACGGGACAGCACCCGGGCGGCATTATAGTTTTGCCCTACGGGGAGGAAATACATTCCTTTACCCCGATACAGCACCCCGCGAACGATATGTCGAGTAATATCGTGACGACGCATTTCGATTACCACAGTATTGACCACAACCTTTTAAAGCTCGACATACTCGGGCACGACGATCCGACCATGATAAGAATGCTTCAGGATCTGACGCAGAAGGACCCCAAAACGATTCCGCTTGACAGCCCCGAGGTTATGTCGCTTTTCCGGGGCACGCAGGCGCTTAAAATAACTCCCGAGGACATCGGGGGCACGAAGCTCGGCTGTCTCGGGATTCCCGAGTTCGGAACTGATTTTGCCATGCAGATGCTTATAGACACCAAGCCGCAGCATTTTTCCGACCTTGTACGGATCGCGGGGCTTTCGCACGGCACGGACGTTTGGCTCGGCAACGCGCAGACGCTTATCGAGGAGGGAAAGGCTACGATTTCCACGGCGATATGCACGAGGGACGATATAATGGTGTACCTTATCGGAATGGGAATCGAGGCGGGAACGGCGTTTACGATAATGGAATCCGTCCGCAAGGGCAAGGGGCTTAAGGATGAATGGGAAGCCGTTATGACTGAGGCGGGCGTGCCCGACTGGTATATTTGGTCATGCCGGAAAATCAAGTATATGTTCCCCAAGGCGCACGCCGCCGCCTATGTCATGATGGCGTGGCGCATAGCCTACTGCAAGGTTTTTTACCCGCTCGAATATTACGCCGCCTATTACAGCATAAGAGCCGACGATTTTTCATATGAGCTTATGTGCTTCGGGCGCGAAAAGCTGGATTACTGTATTGCGGACTACAAGCGCAGGGACAAGCTCTCCAACAAGGAGGAGGGACAGCTTAAGGATATGAGGATCGTGCAGGAAATGTACGCGAGAGGCTTTGATTTCATTCCGATTGATTTGTACAAATCCCATTCGAGAAATTTTCAAATCGTTGACGGAAAGCTTCTGCCGCCCTTTAAGTCCATCGACGGGCTGGGAGAGGTCGCGGCGGACGGGATCTACGAGGCAGCCAAGAACGGGCGGTTTTTGTCGGTGGAGGACCTTATCAACCGCTCCAAAATATCAAGCACGAACGCCGCGCTCATGGGCGATCTGGGAATACTGGACGGACTTCCCAAGAGCAACCAGCTTTCGCTTTTTGATTTTATGTAAGCGCGCTGCGCGGTATTAAGGAGGAACGTTCTGTGGAATACACGAAGGAATATATTTTGCGCGAGCTTGAGGAAATGGCGGATAAAAAGTACGGCGAATTTTCGTCGTCGCTGATTCCCGGCGAAAACACGATGCTGGGCGTGAGGATTCCCAAGCTGCGCGCTTTCGCGAAGCGCATAGCGGGAGACGATTACGAAAGCTATCTCGAAAACGCCTGCCGCGGGGCTATGTGCTTTGAGGAAAAGACGCTCAAGGGCTTTGTGATCGGCTGTATAAGGGCGGATACGGATTATATTTTCGGGCTTGTGAGGGACTTTGTCCCGCAGATCGACAACTGGTCCGTGTGCGACACCTTTTGCGCGAGCCTCAAGATTTTCGGCAAAAACCTTGAAAAGGGCCGGGATTTTCTGCTGCCGTATACGAGGTCTGACAAAGAATTTGAAATAAGGTTTGCAACCGTGATGCTTATGGATTATTATTTAAAGGAGGACTATATCGACCGGGTGCTTGCTTTTTACGGCAAAATAAGGCACGAGGGCTATTATGCGAAAATGGGCGCGGCGTGGGGGCTTGCCACGGCATATGCCAAGTTTCCCGGCAAAACGCGAGAATTTCTTATGAACACGGATATGGACGACTGGACCTACAACAAAGCGATTCAGAAAATGCTCGAATCGTACAGAATAGATTCTGCCGACAAGGAAATGCTCAGGTCAATGAAAAGGAGAACAAAATGAAAAAAATATTTATGACAGCAGCGGCTTTGCTTCTTTTGATCGCCGTTACGGGCTGCGGAGTAAGCACGCTGCGCAATCCCATATCGGTTGAAAAATATAAGGAGGTGTCCGAGGAAAACGGGCTTACCGTAGAGATAAAGGAGGGCGAGGCGTCCACCTCCTGCAACGGAAGCGGAGAAAATTACAGCTCCCAGTTTTATTTGTTCGACACGGTGGAAAAGTGCGACGCCGCCTACGAGTATCTTATAAGCAAGCTTGTTACCTCGGTTACGGGAGAAAATATCAGCACCGAAAAGACGGATACCGAATACAAAAAATGCATTGTCAAAAGCACGACGATTTACAACGCGGTGATTCAGCTTGACAACACGCTTGTCTACGCGTACAGCATGGCGGAGGACAAGGAAACGCTTGTCGAGGAATACTTAAAGGCGCTCGGCTACTGATTAACCCGCAGACGCAAGGGAAAGGAAAAAATATGACGCAAAGATATGAAGAAGCGCTTGCATTCGCAAGGACCGCCCACGCGGGAGCGTTAAGAAAGGGTACGGATATTCCGTATATTACCCATCCCATGGAAACGGCGGAGATTGCCGCCGAAATGACGGACGATGAGGACGTTGTAATCGCGGCGCTGCTTCATGACGTTGTCGAGGATACGAAATATACGGCTTCGGATATTGAAAAACGCTTCGGACGGCGCGTGGCGGAGCTTGTGCTTGAGGAGAGCGAGGACAAGCGGCGCGGCGAATCCGCCGCCTCCACATGGCTCGTGCGCAAGCAGGAAACCATAGCGCACCTTCGGCACGCCTCCCGTGAGGTAAAGCTTATCGCCTTGGCGGACAAGCTTTCCAATATGCGCACGAGCGCAGAACGGTTTTGCACAGTCGGAGCGAAAATGTGGCAGAGCTTTAATATGAAGGACGAAGCGCTTCAGGGCTGGTATTACCGCAGCATTGCCGAATGCACTGAGGAATTTGCGGACACGCCGCAGTGGCGGGAATATCGGGCGCTTTGCGACGCGGTTTTTGGCGGGAGCGCAGTCCTCGGCACGACTGAATAATTTTTTTCGGAATTTTATAAAAAAACACTTGATTTTTTCACGGAGTTGATATATTATAAACAAGTACGACACAGACGGCCAATTGGTCAAGCGGTTAAGACGCCGCCCTCTCACGGCGGAAACAGGGGTTCGATTCCCCTATTGGCTATGCAGACGGCTCAGAAGTCCGAGTAGGGCTTCTGAGTTTTTTGTTTATCAAGACTAAATCAATAGGCTTATATTATTTTAACAAGCTCCTTGCAAAGCCCTACAAGGTCATAACGAATCCCCTTGCGGCTCCGCCAGCTTCTGCCGCTCCATTCGTCCTGCGAAACATCGTCGCCGCCGTATATTAAAGCGCCGTATTTAAAGCCCCTGAATTGTGAAACGGCGATACAGCCCGCCTGCTCCATTTCCACAATTTTTGCGCCCTCCGCTTTTCTTAGGGCGATTTTGTCATGAGTTTCCCTAAAAATGGCGTCGGTGGTCCAAGTCAGTCCGCGAATGTAGGGAACCGAATTATCCTCCAAATACCGAATGATTTTTTCAGTGGTGCCAAGATCCGTGTAGATATATTTTGCGGGCTCTATGTAGTGATAGGAAAAGCCCTCGTCCCTGATTGCGCCGTCCACCACCAAAAGCTGTCCCACCTCAATGTTTTTGTCAAGAACTCCGCCGCCTCCGCAGAACATAACCTTGGTAATGCCCATGGCGTTGAACAGATCCAAATTTCCCGCGCAGGCGGGGCAGCCCACCTGCCCCAAGGTAATCAGAATATCCTCGTCCGAAAAGCGGTATATTAAGACCGGGTTTTCGCCGTCAATCGTCCTTTCAGGCGTAATTTTGCCCTCGTCTGCCAGTCTGTCCATAACCTCGGGGAAAAAAGTGACAATCAGCTTATCCGTCGCGAACGCTTTTTCGGCAAAAGACGTCGGATTTAATTTTGCGGTTCTATTGTCATCAAATTCCAATATCGGATATTTGTTTTCCTTAATCATAATCTGCCGTACCTCCGTAAAATTTTGTATGCGACTATTATATAGTGCGGCAGATATATTTTCAAGTTCAGCGGCGCGGTAAGCGGCGTTTTGTATTTACCAAAAAGTACGGATTATATATAAGTTTTTATGGAATTTAAGCAAAAACTCTTGATTTTTCCAATGTTTTTTGTAATACTTCATAATAAGGGGGCGATAAAATGATTATCAGACCGCATTATATGGAAGTGCTGAAAAAATACAGAGATGTTCAGCTTGTTAAGATTTTGGCGGGAGTTCGCCGCTGCGGAAAGTCAACGATTTTGGAAATGCTGCGCGATGATTTGAAAAGCAGCGGCATTTCAGACAATCATATAATTTTTTTGCGCTGCACCTCGAAAGAATTGGACGAGGTAATAAACGATAAGGATATATACAAAGTTATCAAAGAAAAAATGATTGATGACGGTCGGTATTATATTCTGCTGGACGAGGTGCAGGAGATTGACGGGTGGGAAAAAGTCGTCAACAGCCTGCTTGAAAATGCGAATACGGATATTTATGTTACGGGGTCAAATTCCAAGCTGATGTCAAGCGAGATCTCAACATATTTGAGCGGCAGATATATCTCAATACCCGTGTTTACCCTATCGTTCGCAGAGTACCTTGATTTTAAAAAGTCAAGCGGCTCGGCAAAGGAATTGCTGAACGAATATATCAGGACCGGCGGATTTCCGATAGTCGCGTTGGGTAATTTTGAAGACAGCTCTGCGTATCAAATAGTGGAGGGCATTTATACCTCAGTAATCACAAACGATATTACAAGGCGGCACAATATCACAAATTTCGACTTGTTTAACCGCGCAGTAAAATATGTTGTCGAGAACGTCGGCAAGCCGTTTTCCGCAAACGCTATCGTGAAGTTTCTGAAAAGCGAGGGTCGCTCTCTGTCTGTCGAAGCAATTTACAATTACCTTGAATGGCTGGAGAAAGCGTTTGTTATCTATCGCTGCCGGCGCTATGATTTGCAAGGAAAATCGGTGCTGAAAACTCAGGAGAAATTTTATTTGGCAGACGCTTCGCTTAAATATTGCATAATGGGCTTTAATCCCAAGTCGATCTCGTCGATGCTCGAAAATATCGTTTATTTTGAATTGCTCAGACGCGGATACGAGGTTTATATCGGCAAATTTGAGACGCGCGAAATTGATTTCGTTGCAGTGAGGCGCGACGAGAGGATATATGTTCAGGTATGCCGAAATTTGCCGGAGGATTGTGATCGAGAGGTGGGAAATCTCTTGGATATAAAAGACAATTATCCGAAATATGTGGTAACGCTCGACGAGCTTGCGGGCGGCAATGTCAACGGGGTGAAGATAGTGCATTTGGCGGATTTTCTGCTGAGCGATAAGTTGTGATTCAAATATAAAACCGAGCGTTTGTACTTTGTCTTTATAAAAATTTAATAATCGGGCGTATTTTCTTTTATGTCGGACTGTGCTAAAATAAATACGGACTGGAGGTTTCCAAAGTCCCTGTCCGTATTTTTTCAAATTCATCTGCGCGGCAAACGCCGTTTTGTACTTATGCCTCCGATATGCAGGCGGGTCGGCTCAAACTTCCCGTAACAATTTTATGGAACAGGTATTCGATATTTTTTGGAAAAACCTGTTGACAGAACCTTGAAAATAATATATATTATTTCTAAAGGGCGAACATTTGTTCACATTGAAAAGGAGAATAGATTATGGCTAAAGAAGATAAGCTGAGAGCGCTTGACGCGGCACTGTCAAGCATAGAGAAGAATTTCGGAAAGGGCGCGGTTATGAAGCTCGGGGATCCCGCGGCGGCGATGAATGTCGAAACCGTCCCCACAGGCTCCTTAAGCCTTGACATAGCCCTCGGGCTGGGCGGAGTTCCCAAGGGAAGAATCGTCGAGATATACGGTCCCGAATCCAGCGGCAAGACTACGGTTGCCCTGCATATGGTGGCGGAGGTGCAGAGAATGGGCGGTATCGCGGGCTTTATCGACGCGGAGCACGCGCTTGACCCCACGTATGCCAAGAACATAGGCGTTAATATAGACGAGCTTTATATTTCACAGCCCGATAACGGCGAGCAGGCGCTTGAAATCACCGAGACGCTCGTGAGGTCGGGAGCCGTGGATATTATTATTGTGGATTCTGTCGCGGCGCTTGTGCCCAAGGCGGAAATCGACGGAGATATGGGAGATTCGCACGTGGGACTTCACGCGAGGCTTATGTCGCAGGCTCTGCGCAAGCTCACGGCGGTTATAAGCAGGACGAACTGTATCGTCATTTTTATAAACCAGCTTCGCGAGAAGGTGGGGGTTATGTTCGGCAATCCCGAAACGACCACGGGCGGTCGCGCGCTTAAGTTCTATTCCTCTATCCGCATGGACGTAAGAAGAATCGAGACGCTCAAGGTCAACGGGGAGATGATTGGAAACAGAACGAGAGTAAAGGTCGTAAAAAATAAAATCGCGCCGCCCTTTAAGGAGGCTGAGTTCGATATTATGTTCGGAAAGGGAATTTCGAGAGAGGGCGATATACTTGATCTCGCGGTGGGCTGCAACGTGGTGGTCAAGAGCGGCGCTTGGTTCTCTTACAACGGAGATAAGATTGGACAGGGAAGGGAGAACGCCAAAATATTTTTCGCGGAGAATCCCGATATTATGAGGGAGGTCGAGGCGAAGGTAAGAGCCAATTACGGAATAGACGGCGCCGGGGACGCTTTGGGGGATGCGCAGGACGGCGGCTCGGAGGAATAGTATGCTTGTAACGGATATTGCGCCCTTTGATAAAAAAAGGCGGCGCATATATATTGATTACGAATATGCGTTTCCGCTGTATCTTTCGGAGCTTAAAAAATACGGGATTGAGGCGGAAAGCGAATTGCCGGAAGCCGTGTACGCGGAAATTACAAGCATGCTTGAACGGCGCGCGAGGGAAAGGATTCTCTACCTTATCGGAGATGCCGACCGCACGGAGCGCAATATCCGCGAAAAGCTGCGTGCTTCGGGTTATGTCGGCGATATTGCGGACAGAGCCGTTGAGAGCCTTAAGCGGTACGGGTACATAGACGATACTCGATACGCTAAGGCGTATGCGGAGGCGCTGCGGGACGGCAGAAATAAGAGCGTCAGGGCGATAGAGG
>JAMPDT010000096.1 GCA_023665525.1 Butyrivibrio sp.
TTGAACGATGTTATCGAATGTGATAAGATAAACGTGGAGCTGGGACGCTTTACAGCGGCGGAATGCGGCTGCTACGCGACCTCGGTCGTGGACGTAAAAACAACGCGGGGACATAATTACTGTATTGCGGACGGCGGAATACACCAGCTCAGCTATTACGGACAGCTTATGGGAATGAAAAAGCCGCATATGCGGCTTGTGCAGGACGGCGCGGGGAGCGCGGGAGAGGAGATGAGCTGGTGCGTTTTCGGCTCGCTCTGTACGGTCAACGACGTTTTGCTCAAGGACGTAAAGCTTCCGAGGCTTAGGGAGGGCGACTGCTTCATATTTGAGAACTGCGGCGCGTATTCGGTTACGGAGGGAATGTCGCTGTTTTTGAGCCGCGAGCTGCCGCAGATAGTATTTTATTCAAAGGAAAAGGGATTTAAGTCCGTAAGGGGTCTTACGCCCACCTACGGCATTAATTCATATGAGGAGGACTAAAGAAATGGAGAAATTAATAAGTATTTTGGAGGAAATACGTCCCGGAGTGGATTACGCGTCCTGCACGACGCTTATAGACGACCATATTCTCGATTCGTTCGGAATACTGTCGCTTGTGTCGGAGATAGAGGACGAGTTTGGCGTTGAGGTCGGACCCGCCGAGCTTGTCGCCGAGAACTTCAATTCGGCGCAAAGCCTGTGGGCGATGATTTGCAGGCTCAGAGAGGAATAAAAAGGAAAAGGGTGAAGTAAGATGTCGTATCATTTGATAGCCTATTTTGCCGTTTTTCTGCCCGCGGTAATCCTTGTGTACCAGCTTGTGCCGCAAAGGTTCAGGTTTGCGGTGCTGCTTGCGGCGGACTGTATTTTTTTCTGGCTGATAAGCGGAAAGCTTATAGTTTACCTTATTGCCGCCGTATTCGCGACCTACGGGATCGGAAGATGGCTCGACAGTCCCAAGGTGTCCGAGGGAGCCGACGCCAAGACCGTGCTTAAGCGCAAAAGGCGCATACTGGCGCTCGGCGTTGTCGCGAACCTGTGCCTGCTCGCAGTACTTAAATATACGAATTTCGTCTGCGGAAACGCCGCGTGGCTGCTCGGAAAATTCGGCGGGCAGGTGAGCTTTAAGCCGATCCGCTTTATGGTTCCGATCGGGATTTCCTTTTATACGCTGCAAATTATTTCCTATCTGACGGACGTGTACAGAGGAAAGCAAAGGGCGGAAACCAACCCTGCCAAAATTGCTCTGTATCTGAGCTTTTTTCCGCAGATTATGGAGGGACCCATCGCGAGGTACCACGAAACCGCCGACGATTTGTATGCGGGCAGGGGAATACGGTTTGAGAACCTTAAATTCGGGTACCAGCGGATAGTGTGGGGGCTTTTCAAGAAAATAGTGGTTGCCGACAGGCTTTACTACTGTGTCGGCTATATTTTTGAAAACTATCAAAGCCTTGACGGCTCGATAGCGTTAATGGGCGCGATTGCCTACACGGGACAGCTTTATACGGAGTTTTCGGGCTGTATGGATATTATCATAGGCAGCGGCGAAATTTTCGGAATAAATCTGCCCGAGAATTTCAGACAGCCCTTTGCCGCCAAATCCGCGTCGGAATTTTGGCGCAGATGGCACATAACCTTGGGAACCTTTTTTAAGGATTACATATTTTATCCGATTTCCCTTGCGAAGCCCGTGAAGAAATTCGCCAAAAGGGTCAAGGAAAAATTCGGGCGCGGCGTAAGCAAATTTGCAGCGCCCACCGCCGCGCTTGGCTGCGTATGGATATGCAACGGGCTGTGGCACGGCGCGAACTGGACGTTTATTTTTTACGGCGTTTATTATCTGGTGATTATTTTTATCGAAAATATTACCGAGGAGCCTATGACAAGGCTTGCGGATAAGCTTCGCATAAACAGGCAGAGCCGCGTTTACAGGGCTTTGCAGTCGGTAAAGCTTTTCGTGATCGTGATTATAGGCGAAATGTTTTTCAGGTCCGAAACGCTTGCCGGCGGCTTTGCGATGCTGAAAAAAATTCTGACCGATTTTCATATAAGCGAGTGCTTCGGAAATATATTCAATCTCAAGCTTGACGAATACGAGCTGATAATCGCGCTTGTCGGACTTCTTGCGGTGCTCGCGGTCGGGATCCTGCACGAGAAGGGGATCCGCATAAGGGAGAGAATCTCCGCATGGAGAATACCCGCGAGATGGGGCTTTTGGTACGCCGCCATTTTACTGGTGATGTTTTTCGGCGCTTACGGCAGCGGCTATACGGTGGTCGATTTGATTTACGCAGGCTATTGACGGGGAGGGGATAAATATGTCTAAGAAAATAATGCACAGCGCCTTTTTTATAATAGGCTTGGCGGTGATTGTCGCCGCGGCGTCCGTCGTGCTTCGCCCCAAAAAGGAAGTATACGACGTTATGGCGGTCGAGAGAAAGCTTAAGGATTTTGCGCAGGAGAAGGACAACAGTATAGACCTTGTTTTTATCGGGGACAGCGAAACATACAGCGCGTACATACCGCTTCAGATGTACGAGCAGCACGGCTTTACGTCGTATGTGTTCGGAACGTCGGCGCAAAGGCTCTGCGACTCCTACGCCCTTTTGGAGGAGGTATTTAAAACACAGAAGCCAAGGCTTGTCGTGCTGGAAACGAACAGCATTTTCAGATTCGGCGGAGTGTCCGAGGAATGCGGCGACAAAATACTTAATCTGGTTTCAAAATACATACCCGCGCTAAAGTACCATTCGAGGCTCAAGACCTATATGACGGGCGGCTTGGAGGACAAGAGGGACGCGCTGATGAAGGGCTTCAAGTACAGGACCTCCGTGGAGCCGTACACGGGCGGGGAATGGATGAAGGCAACTCAGAAATCCGAGGAAATATCACCGTGCAATTTGGAGTATCTGCGCAAAATACATAAGCTGGCAGGGGATAACGGCGCGGAGCTTATTTTCGTCACAACTCCCGCGCCTGCGTGCCAGACCTACGAGCGGCACAACGCCGTCGCGGCGCTTGCAAAACAAATGGAAACGGACTATATCGACCTGAACCTTGTTTCGGAGCAGATGGGGATCGACTGGAGAACCGACACGAGGGACGGCGGAAATCATCTTAACTATTCGGGCGCAAAAAAGGTGTCGGACTATGTGGGAGAGCTTCTGTCCGCAAAATACGCGCTGCCCGACCACAGGGAGGACGAAAGCTACGGCTTGTGGAAGCAGGCTTACATAGATTCGGAAGTCAAATTATAAGATGTGAGATAATGGTGAAATGACGGACAAAAAAAAGAAAATAATCGTATCGGCAGTCGTCGTATCGGTGGTTATCCTAATGGCGGCGGTGACGTACTATGTCGGGAAGCCGATGATAAAATTTGTGTCCGAGCCGGAGCGCTTCCGCGCCTGGGTGGACAATCACGGAATATGGGGCAGGCTCGCCTTTCTCGGAATGACCATGCTGCAAGTAATTGTGGCTGTGATTCCGGGAGAGCCGATGGAGCTTGTGGCGGGCTATGCCTTCGGCAGCGTCGAGGGCACGGCTCTTTGCATAATCGGGGCGACCTTGGGCGGAATCCCCGTTTTTTTGCTTGTGCGCAAATTCGGAATGAGGGCGGTGGAGGTGTTTTTTTCCAAGGAAAAAACGGATTCGCTTAAATTCCTCAAAAGCTCGCCCAAGCGCGATATGTGGATATTCATACTTTTTTTGATACCGGGCACGCCCAAGGATTTACTCAATTATTTTGTCGGGCTTACCGATATGAAGATGTCGAAATGGCTTTTGATAAGCCTTGTGGCAAGATTTCCCTCGATTGTCACCTCGACGGTGGGCGGCGACGCTCTCGGAATGAAAAAATACGCCTTTGCCGCCGTGGTTTTCGCCGCAACCCTTGCAGTCAGCGCGGCGGGCATTGCGGCTTACAACAAAATATGCCGCAGGCACAAGGAGAACGAAAGCAAAGTTGACAACTGATATGCTCCTGATGTAAAATAATCGGTATATCGGGAGGAAGCAGTCAATGGAATACAAATGCGCCGAAAGGCTCAATCATTTTACAACGGGAATTTTCGCCGCGCTCGACGAGAAGAAGGCGGAGCTTATAAGGGAGGGGCGGCAGATATACAATCTTTCGGTCGGCACGCCCGATTTTAAGCCGCCGAAGCATATTATGGACGCGGTTTCCGAGGCTGTAAGGGATACGGAGAATTATAAATATTCGCTCGTCGATACGGACGAGATGCTTGAGGCGGTCGTCGATTATTATAGGGATCGCTACGGAGCCGAAATAAACACGAACGAGGTCACGGGCGTGCACGGGACGCAGGAGGGAATGGGACATCTCGGCATGGCGATGTGCAATCCGGGAGATATTGTGCTTCTTCCCGACCCGGGCTATCCGATTTTCGAGGCGGGCTCCTACTTGGGCGGCGCGGACGTGAGGTATTATCCCCTGATTAAGGAAAACGGCTTTCTTCCCGTAATCGAGGATATACCCGAGGAGGTTCTTTCCAAAGCCAAATACATAGTGCTTTCGTACCCGTCCAACCCGGTCGGGGCGGCGGCTCCCAAGAGCATGTATGAGAAAATTATTTCCTATGCGCGCAGATACGGTTTTTTTATAATAAACGACAACGCGTATTCCGATATAATTTTTGACGGCAGGGAGGGCTTTTCGTTCCTGTCGCTGCCGCACGCCAAGGAGGTCGGAGTGGAATTTTTCTCCCTCTCCAAATCCTACAATGTCACGGGCTTTCGGATTTCCTTCTGCGTGGGGAACGAATCAATAGTGAACGCGCTTAAGCTTTTAAGGAGCCAGTACGATTTCGGAATGTCCTATCCCGTCCAAAAGGCGGCGGTAGCCGCGCTTAAGGGACCGAGGGACAGCGTTAAGGCGCAGTGCGCAGAGTATCAACGCCGCCGCGACGTTTTTTTGGGAGCGCTCCGAGAGATAGGCTGGGACGTACCCGATTCCCAAGGTACTATGTTCGTATGGCTGCCCGTCCCCGAGGGATACAGCTCGCAGTCGTTCTGCGAGGCTCTTATGGACAGGGCGGGCGTTATCGGAACTCCGGGAACGGCATTCGGACCGATGGGAGAGGGCTATATACGCTTCGCGCTTGTAAAGCCCGCCGAGGAGCTGGCAGAAATCGCCGCAATCATCGGGAAAAGCGGACTGTTCGGCTGAAAATATTAATCAAAACAAAACGCAGTACGGAGAAAATTTCCGATTAAAAATCGGAAATTGAGGAGAGAATTTGGTGCAAATCCAAAGCTACAGCCATAACCGTGAGCGGCGTATGCCGCAAGTCGGATCGCTCGCCGTATTTGTGACGAAGGACTTACTTTTGGGCAGGGAAGAGCAAAGCCTTATTGACAGACAAGGGAGTATTGCACCCTCTTGTCCGTTTGATGAGGGCATCTGCGCGCTGCGCGGGTGCTTTTATATTTATCAAAAGCAAAGGAGAAAGAGCATGAGAAAAGGTATTATGAAAACAGCCGCCCTTACGGCGGCGGCAGTGCTGTCGGCGGGCTGTCTTTGCGCGACGGCGTTTGCCGAGGAGGAAGAAAAAACCGTAAGCTTAAGGATCGAGGGAATCGAGGGCAATGTCTGCGACGGCGAGTTTAAGACCTCATCTGCGACGCTCGACGGTTTTTTTAAGGACGCGGACGCGGCGTCGGAGGACTTTGAGCTGACAATCACCGAATCGGAATACGGCGCGTACCTTGCGGCTGTAAACGACGAGGCGGCTGCCGCCTTCGGAGGTTATGAGGGCTGGCTTTTTACCGTCAACGGAGAGGATCCCGGAGTGGGAATGAGCTCGGTTGAAATAAAGGACGGCGACAGCGTGGTGCTTTATTATGCCGATCCGTTCGGGGCGGGCTTCCAGTTTCCCGAGATGGATTTGGAAAAGCTTGACGAGGGCATAATAAGCTTTACAAGCAAGGACACCGTTTACGATGAGAATTACAACCCCTCCACGGTTGTCAATCCCGTGTCGGGCATGACCGTAAAATGGTACACGGGCGAAACGGAATTTAAGGAGTACACGACCGACGAAAGCGGCGCGGTTGTGATTGAGGCGGAGCTTCTTACGGACGGAGAGCATAAGCTTGAATACGGCAAGTACGCGGAAAACGGACTGCCCCTTGTGCTCAGAAGCGCGAAGGATTGCGCCGTTACGGTAAAAAAGGACGTCGAGGCGGGAGACGCAGGTCTTACGGCGGCTTTGGCTGTCCTGTGCGCGGCTGCACTGGCTGCTGCCGTGACGGCGGTATGCAAAAAGGAAGCTTATGAGAAATAAAACGGCGGTTTGGGCGGCGGCAGCTTTTTTTTGGCTGTCAGCCGCCCTGGGAGCCGTTTTTTCGGCGGCTTCGGTATCCGCGCGGGAAACGGCGGACGCGGCTTCGCGTGAGGCGGAGCGGACGGCGGAAAGAATATGGAAATATGAAATGGAGCAGGCGGGCGTCTCGGATTATGAGGAATATCTGAGGGTCTGCCTTGTTCCCTATGCGGGAGAGGGCGCGGAGTGGCTTTTTATATGCCTTAAGCAATGGGAGCCCGAGCTTGACTGCGGCGAATATGACAGGGCGCTTGACGAATATCTGGAAAAAAACAGCGCTCTCGCTCCGACAGATTATCAGCGGATCGCGCTGGCGAAATCAGCCATGGGGACCGACAGGGAGCGCATAGCGGAAATAATAGGGGAATATACGGGACAGGGCGGAATAATGAGCAGTATATACGGACTGCTGCTCGCTGACAGCGGCGATTACGTTCCGCGCGCCGAGCGTCTTGCGCTCGCGTCCGAGCTTGTCAAAATGCAGCTTCCCGACGGAGGCTTTGCGCTAAGCGGGCAGTATTCGGATACGGACGTTACGGCAATGGCGTTGCAGGCGCTCGCCCCGTACAAAAACGAATACGGCGGCGAAATTGAACGCGCGCTCTCAAGACTGTCCGAGCTGCAAAGGGACAACGGGGGCTTTGCAAGCCTGGGAACCGAAAATTCGGAAAGCGCGGCGCAGGTGCTTATGGCGCTCTGCGCCTTGGATATAGATTACGCAAGGGACGAACGCTTCATCAAAAATTCGCGCACGGTATGGGACGCAATATCCGAATATGAATGCGCGGACGGAGGCTTTTCTCATATAAAGGGCAGGACGGCGGACAAAATGGCAACCTCGCAGGCTTTGGCGGCGGCGGTCTGCCTGAACAAATATTTGACAGACGGCGGCTTTATATACGATTTCGGAAACAGCGGCTCGGACCGTCCGCCTCAAACTGCGGAGGCGGAAACGAACGGGAGCGGAGCCGCAAAGCCGACGGAGAAGGAAACGGAGAGCGAGACGGAGATTGAATCAAACGACGAGTCTTCGGGAGTCTTCGGGAGCGGAATTTTTTCGGGTAAAATCACGGGAGCGGCAATAAAAGCCCTGATTATATGCGTCACTGCCCTAATCGCTCTTATCGCGCTCGCCGTTTCGTTTATAAGGCGCAGGCTCGATAAATTCAGGGCGCTGTGGATCGTTGTTCCGGCTGCGGCTGTTATTGCCGCCGCCGCGTTTTCGCGTATCGAAACAAGGGACGAGCATTACGCGCAGCTTTATGACGAGGGTGAGATAACGACCTATATTGCGGTTGTCGGCTGTGACGGCGAGCTGCTTTCGCGGCAGGAAATAATGACGGAATCGGGAGAAACGGCGTTTGACCAGCTTAAGCGCGCTCTCGCGCGGGAGCGCATAAATCTTGACTACGGCGGAAGCGGAATGCTCGGCAATGTTTATGTGCGGGGAATCGGCGGTCTTTCCGAGTTTGATTACGGAAGTCTTTCGGGCTGGACCTACCGCGTGAACGGAGAATATCCCAATAAATCCTGCGCCTCCCTGACCTTGTACGAGGGCGATTATGTGGAGTGGATATATACGAAGGACGGAAAAAAGGAGGGAGGCACGCAATGAAGCGTTTCGGCGGCTTTCACCCGCTTGTGCTCGCGGCGTATTATTTATCGGCGGTAATGCCCGCGATGTTTGTTACGGACATATATACGGCGGCATTGTCATGGCTTGTCGGAATGCTTTGGCTCGCTCTTGTGAAGCGCCGTTTCCCGTTGGGACAGCTTATATTCAGCGCGGCGGCGGTTTTGGCAATGGCGGCAGTCAACGCGCTGGTGTCGCATAACGGAGCGACGGAGCTTATTTTTATAAACAAAAGGGCGGTAACGCTTGAGGCGCTGCGCTACGGCGCGCTGAGCGGTCTTATGCTGTCGGCGGTGCTGGTGTGGTTCGCGAGCTTTTCGGATATAATGACAAGCGAAAAAATAATCGCGCTTATGGGCAGGCTCCCGAAGCTCGGACTTACGGTATCCATGGTTCTGCATCTTGTGTCCGAGTACGCCGCCCGCTTTAAAAGGGTCAAAAGGGCATACGACATAAATTCCGCGGGGGAAGCGTCAAAAACTCCCGCGGATTATATGCGGCTTATGTCCGCGGTTTTTACATGGGCGCTTGAAAGCAGTATGCAGACAGCGGATTCAATGGAAATGAGGGGCTATTCGTCGGGAAAAAAAAGATATTCCCCCTATCGCTTCAAGGCGTCGGACGGACTTATGCTTGCGCTCATAATTGCTTTGCAGGCAATGTATTTTATGCCGCTCCCGTTAAGGACGGCGTTTACGGCGCTTGACTGCGCGCTGCCGATTATATACGAGGGAAAGGAGCGGCTTAAATGGGGCATATTCAGCTTGAAAAAATAAATATCGCGGCGGGGGAGCTTGCTTATGTATGCGGTCCCACGGGAGGCGGCAAGACCACGCTGCTTAAGCGGATCCGAGAGCTTATGGGAAGCCGCGCGGGGCTTGTTATGCAGAATCCCGACAGTCAGATTGTCAACGACAGGGTTTACGACGAGCTTGCGTTCGGGCTTGCCAATCAGGGAAGGAGCGGGGACGAGGTTAGAAGGAGAATCGCCGAAACCGCGGGATATTTCGGCATAAGCAAATGGATTACACGCAGTACCGCATCGCTTTCGGGCGGCGAAAAGCAGCTTCTCGCAATCGCGTCGGTTATGGCTATGGCTCCCGAGGCGCTGCTTTTGGACGAGTCGACGGCAATGCTCGACCCGGTTGCGGCGGACAGGGTGACTGCCCTTGTGCGCGATATGAACAGAGAGCTGGGAATAACCGTGGTGCTCGCCGAGCACAGACCTGACAGGCTTTTTGCGGACGCCGACAAGGTAATATGGGTTGACGGCGAAAATATACGCTGCCTGCCTCCGAGGGAGATGGCTCTCTATCTTGCGGGGGACGAAAAAAGGGCGATGTTCCTGCCGCAGACAGCCCGAATATTTGCCGATGAAAATCCCGTTCCGCTTACGTTAGGAGAGGCGAAGCGGCTGTACGCCGCAAAGGGAGCGGGGGATTTGCGGCAGCGCGCTAGCCGTGCGCAGAACGCCTCGGACGCGCCCGATATGCTTGAGCTTAAGAGGGTTTGCTTTTCTTATGCTAAGGAGCAGCCGCCCGTGCTGTCGGAGTTTAGCCTTACCGTAAAAAAGGGCGAAATCCTGTCGCTTTGCGGTGAAAACGGCAGCGGGAAAAGCACGCTCGCATATTTGGCGGCGGGCAGCCTTAAGCCCTACTCGGGCAGCGTGAAAATTGACGGACGCAGAGTGAAGCGCGCAGGTCAGGATTCGGCTATGCTCTTTCAGGACGTGACCTGCCATTTCACGGAGGACGAGGGAACGGGACGCTTTTCGGGACGGCACCCCTACGATTTGAGCGGCGGCGAGCAGCAGCTTTTGGCGCTTGAAGCCGTGCTTGCCAAAAATCCCAAGCTCCTTATACTTGACGAGCCGACCAAGGGACTGGACGCCGTGGAAAAGGAGCGTCTTGCGCGCCGCCTGTCGG
>JAMPDT010000097.1 GCA_023665525.1 Butyrivibrio sp.
ATACCGCCCCACGCGGCGTTCATGGCGTCAGCGTTCCCGTTTTCGTCATAGGTGCCGATAATCAGCACCGGCAGGGGATACATCCATGTTTTTGCTCCAAAATTTTTTTTCATTGTTCCTGCTCCTTTTCTTATAAATTTCATTTTTTCAAATACCGCAGCCACACGCCGTCTTTTTCAAAGGACTTTACTTCCTTTAGGTTATAGGGAACGGGCGGTCGGGACACACCGTCCGAATCTTCAAAAATCGACACTGCCCTTGTATCTCCGTCCGCAACAGGCGCAACCACAACGCTCAGTTCGTCGATCAAGCCCTCCGAGGCAAACGACCAGTTCGTTACGCCGCCGCTCGCTGCATCTCTAATCCCCGTTCCCGTTTAATTATAAAAAAATCGAGGCTTCTTGAGAAGTCTCGATTAGTACGGCAGTATATACCTTAAGTTATAACCGAACCTTTCAATTCGCGGATACAACCTGTCTGACGGCATTCAAAAACCTTTCCACCATTTTGGTGGGCTGCGACGGACAAAGTATCCCGAAGGAAATCTCATAATCCCATTCCACGGGAAGCACCTTCAGCATCGGGTGGACGCACGACCATTTTTCTATCACGAGCATCGCATTCCTTCGGCGCTCGCAGCGATTAAAAACATCGACGTCGTAAAAATCGAAATCCGCAAGATTGACGGGCAGATGCTCGCCTAAAATTTTGTCCCGTATCTCATCCATGGAACGGCTCCACCCTCGGCGAATAATCATAAGATTTTCTCCGTACAGATCCTCCACGGTCAGCTTATCCTTTTTGGCAAGCGGGTGATATATGGAAACGGCGCAGCAGATTGGTTCCTTGGAAATTTCAAAGCCCGCGCATTTGCGCAAATCAAGCAGGGTTTCGTCAAAAACTCCCGTCACGACGTCTATATTCTCTCCGAGATTTTTCAAAATCTCTTTGGCGTTTTGCGGCGTATTTTCAAACGGCACAAGCTGAAAGCTGATGTCGGAGCAGTGACGGTGGATTTGCGGCCACAGGTCGGTCAAAAGCTGCGCGGGCGTCAGGGGCGACGTGCCGATTCTGACAACACTTGTTTCCTCCTGCATTGCCGCCTTCGCACTCGCTATCGCCTTACGGTTATATTCAATCATGTATTTTGCGTCTTTATAAAAGGATTCGCCGGCACGAGTCAAAGCCAGCCCCCTATGCGTCCGCAAAAACAGCGTGACGCCAATCTCCGACTCCAATGAATTAATCTGCTTTATCATCGCGGTCGGCGTTATGTCGGACGCGTCCGCCGCCTTATTAAAGCTGCCTGCGTCCGCCACTCGGATAAACGTTTCGATTTGGGGATTATACATTGTCTTTACCGCCTTTTCCTTTTAAAACAGTATAGCTCATATTTGGAATAATATCAATTTGTTTTATCCATCTATTCCCTCTCATTTTTACAATTTTAATGTCATATATTTTCTCATTGATTCCCGTAGTATAATATTCAGGCTCAGCGTATTCTTTGTTATTAGTTATATTTATTTAAGTTTTTATCAATACACGTCTATTTTTCTTTTATCACACTGTTTCCTATAACTTGCTGATTTTCTATTGTCAAAATGTCGCCACTATACTTTATATGTATTTCTAATTTCTCTATCAACACGTCCAATCATTGTTTTTAAAATCGCCACACAATCATTAAAGTACTGTTCGTCAATAACTGCTTCATCTCCAAAATCACACAATTTGTATTCTCTGACCTTATTAATATATGTATTGTTTATGATTACATAAATACTGTCATCCGGCAGAAGCTTCTTAGAAATTATCTTTGTCCAATCAACTCCGACTTCTTTTAAGTATCTATAAAAGCCATGTTTTTTGAAAATGCGGGCAACTTTTTCATCGTTATAAAACACAACGCCATCTGTCACACAGTATCCATCTTGACTGTTCAAGAAAGTAGCTAAATCCGTTTTCCCCTCGAAAACAAGCCCAGTTTTGGTATTTCCGCCACCTTTTCCGTTCTTTATCATAAATTCAATTCTCCTAAAAATTTGAAATAAGTAGCTCCTTAATTTTCCCCCTTGCTTCGCTGTTGCAGTTAATCATACGAGTAGCTTCGACTCTTTTAATTTTATGAGAAGCATAAATATTATCCGTTAAATCATACCCTTTGTTAATAAAAAGCCTTATTTTAAGGTATTTCTAGCATTTTTTGTTAATTTCTACACCACTTCTTACACCAATTTCAGCATTTTTTCCACTCCACGCAGTTCTTTTTCCTTTTCATCATCAGTTACATGAACATATAAATCCATTGTCATACTGATTTTTGAGTGTCCTAAAATTATCTGTAAGGTCTTGGGTCTCATTCCCGCCTCTATGCACCGCGTCGCAAACGTATGCCTGAGCGTATGCATGGATAATCGGTCAATGCCTGCTTTTTTTGCAATCGACAGAAGATTCCTGTCATATAATGCCCTCCTTATCGGGCAACCGTTTTCATTCAGAAAAATAAAATCTGAATACTTCATATTTACAATACTATACTTTGCCAATTTATTTTTCTGATTTCTCAGTATGGCAGCCGCCTCGTCCGTTAAAGGTATTGTCCTTTTTCCGGCTTCGCTTTTTGTATCTCCAAGCTCAATCTCTTTTCGGTCGCAATCCATTGAGTGTTTTATGCTCATTGTTCTGCTTTTAAAATCAATATCCTCCCATTTTAAAGCGGACATTTCTCCGCACCTTAAGCCTGTTTGCAGGATAAGCGCGTACTGATTATAGTATTTGCTTTCTTTTGCCGCCTCCAGTAACTTTTTTTGTTCTGCCTGCGTCAATACCCTGCGTGCTTTCTGCACTTTGTCCGAGAAAGCCTTTACGCTTCTCTTAACAGGGTTGCTCGGAATTAAATTATTTTCGACTGCGGATTCAAATAAGCTGAACATTACAACCCTTACATTGCCGATAGTAGATGTGTTGTACTTACCTATCATTTGGTTCAATACGTTTTGGCAATGTAAAGGCTTGACTTGGGTCAATAACATATGACCGATATTTTCACGGATACTGATTCTGTATCTATTTTCATACCCTATGCTTGTGCTGTTTCGGATATTTTTACCTTTAATCTCCTTCAGCCAATACTCGAACCACGCATCGACCGTCATATTTTCCCACGCGGCTATATTTCCATGCTCATTTTGAAATTGAGCTTCGGCAATCCAATTACGGCATTCCTGTAATTTTTTGAAATATTTCTGCTGCCTCTTGCCATACCTGTCAGTAAATCTAGCCGTATATAATCCATCTTTCCGTTGTGTTATTCCAACGCCTAACTCCTTCCCTTTTAAATCTTTTCCCATTATAAGATCTCCTTTCTTTTCAGAAAAGAGCTTTGATACAGTGTCTTTATATTACCATATAAAAGCTCACAAGTCCACATTATAATTCAATTACTTTTCTCAGATAATCCTCAAACGGTATCCTTTTTACAAGCCTTTTTTTGCCTATATACAGTACAAACGGGCAGTTTGGTTTCCTCAACATCTCTTCTATTCTGTTAATGCCGATATTGCTGTATTTTGCCGCCTCTTCGGGGGTCAGATTTAACTTATCCTTAATCTCAACATTCGGTATTTCTTTCATTGTTCCTCCCTTCCGCGGGGGCTTCGCCCCCGCTGCCGTGCTCGCCTCATGGCTGCCGTGATATAAAAATTATCGAACAAGCCCCAATCTATCCGCGCCGCTTACGCTATGATCGTGATCCCCTCGCGGTTCGGTATGTCCTTAAGCTCCTTTGTAAGGTAATTCTTGACGTTTTCAAGCGACTGCGACTGCCATGACCCTCCGTCAGCCGCCACAAGCTTGAATACGGGCGCGCCGCCCCGCCCCTCGCCGACACGGAATACAAAATCGCTCCCCGGCTGCTCGACCTCGAGAAAGGTGCGGTACGGGTACAGATGCACGGGATTCGGCACAAGCACGTTGTCCTTGGTCGTAATGCCCGTTTTCATCACTGCCTGCTGGGTGGTCCCGTTATCCGAGTATGTTGCCTCCTGTGTGTTGACGATATTGCTTGCCAGTATCGTAACCGCCTCGCGGTCCTCGCACGGCTGGAAGCAGGACTGCATCGCGATGATGAAATTCTCCTGCTCGTATTCGCGGCCGTACTCGAACTGCGGGAGCAGCGCGTCTGCCTCAAAGAGCGTTTCGCGGTCGCGCTCCGCCAGCAGTCCCGAATAAAGCAGTACTTTTGTGGGGCTTACCACCTGAATGATCATGCGCTCGCGGAGTTCCCCGCGGCTTTCTTTTATGTAGTCCACAAGGGACGTGAGCGTGGTTGCCTTGATGGGGACTGCTTTGTCAGGCTTATCGTAGCGCGTAAGCGCTTTGGTGCAGTAGGTATGTCCGTTGATTTCCAGTTGTTCGGGCTTGTCCGCCTCCACTGCCAGCTCCGCTATGTATTTGATTGCTTCTTTGATTCCTTCCATATGTCTGTCCTCCTTATTCGTTTGCGGCTTTACTGCCGCTGATGGGTACTATTTTCTGCGGTTCATTGACCGCGGTTTCGGGGATTTCTCCCGTTTCGGGACGGGAAATGTTATCCGAAGCGGTTCCTGTTTTTGGAGCGCCTTCATTTTCAACCTGTCTGTTCCTGTTCTTCAGATCCAATGGCTTGCCCGCGGGAGGCTGTTCCGCTGCCGTGCCGGGTCCCTGCGGGAGCGCCGCTGCCGCCGCTTCCTGTGCGGTTTCCGGGGGCGGCGCCTGATCCGCTGCCACCTCCAGGCAGTCGGCAAGCGACATCTGTCCTTTGATTCGTCCGTCGTATTCCGCGATTTCGATTTCTCCGGTGCGCATATTTACGCCCATTATCATTTGGGTATCAATGGCTTCGGTGGCGGCGAGCTTGGTTGTCACCGCTATCTGCGTGCTTACGAGCTGCCTTGTTTTGTTGGGCACGAATTTGAGCACGATTTGGATCTGTCTTTTGGTGGTCGCTTCGGTGTTCGGGTTCTGAATGTTTTCCGCGACCTGCATGAGCGCTTCGTTGAGTTTTTCGGCGAAGGCGCCGCCTGCGAAGCTTGCAAGGTCTATGCTTGCCTGTACTGTCTGTTTTGTCATTGTTTTGATCTCCTTTTGGTTTGATTGTTTTATTGCTGCGGTTTATTTTTCCTCCCTTTGTCAGTTGTAATTACACCTCATTCCCCCAGCAGTCCCAGCCGTCAAACTCTTGCCTTGCAAAAAGTTCAATTCGTGGTATGTCTCCACACAGTTTAACAATTCTGTCTCTGATTTCGTCCGGTTTTTTGCTATGCTCCATTATCCTAGCGTCTATAATCTGATGTACCGATTTAGATACTCTTTTAGGCTTGCCTTTGGTTGCTATCAAGCATAATTCTGCATTCGCCCTCGTCCAATATCCTAATCCCCGGAACCATGAATCGGTTTTCTTATTTTTTTTAACCCATGTAAAACCACAAGTTTTATACTTGAAGCCCCATGCTTTAATCAATTCCAGTGCTTCTTCAAGGCACGGAAAAATAATCCATAGGAATAGGATACAATCATCTTCACACAATGATTGTATTGGCAGCAATTGCATATCTTCTTTGCTCATACAATCATAATGATTTTCTGCCGATTTCTTTTCTTTGCCTTTGTCCGACCATGTTTTATATGTCCATGGCGGGTCCGCATAAATTATCTGATATTTTTTATCAGTGGTAAAAATGTCTGTTTTCATTTTGTTTTTGGAGAAAGACGTCTTTGTTCCCGGGAAAACTCTCTGCTCCTTTCAAAATTTATTTTGTTTTGTCCAAATGTCCAAGCATTTCACACGTCTTTCATAAAACAAAGCCAGTGTGTCTTGTTCCCTCGTTTCCTACAACGATTCCCAAACAAAGGTTTTTGGCTGAATAAAGTCAATATGACCGAGAGAGGGATTTGTATCTCGCTCCACTTGAAAACCAGAACGCCGTTTGGCTTTAATACTCTCATACATTCATCAAAGCCGGTTGATAACATTGCTTTCCAGTCCCCCTTTAATTTCCCATATTTTAAAGCCATAATTGAGGTGTCTCCCGCGTACTCTAAATGCGGAGGGTCAAATACAACAAGATGAAAGCTATTGTCATCAAATGGCAATTCCGTGAAATTATACACCGTATCGGGATTTATTTCTATGTATCTGCCGGGGTAATATTCTGTTTTTTCCAGTGTACGAATATCACAAAATTCTACATTTGGGTTGTCTTTGTCAAACCAAAACATTCTCGAACCGCAGCAAGGGTCTAAGATCTTCTTTTCCATATCTATCCGCTTCCTCCAAATTTAGTGTCTCCTGAAGCTTGTCCTGCCTTTATTTCAACTATAAGGACGTCTTGATAGGTGACGCAATATATGTTTGAAATTTTTTCAAAAATCTTATCCTTCAAAACATTCCTTGAGCCGCTTTACCTTCTCCTCGATGATCCCGCAGATCTGCTCCTCGCCGAATCCTCCGTTGTATATCATAATGAGCTGGGCGAGCATTATGATCATATCCGCTATTTCCTCGTATATGTCCTGCCGACGCCTTTCAAGGTCATGCTCCTTAGGCGCTTTTTCAGCGCGGCGGAATTTAAGGAGCGCCTTTGTAAGCTCGCTCATTTCCTCGATTGCCATGTCCGTCTGCGCTTCCGCTCCGTATATATAAATCGATTGGTCAAGGACGCTTTGGTTCAGGGCGGTAATAAAGCCCAAGATCCTGTTTATGCCCTCCAGTGTAAAGATATTTTCCCTGCACTCCTTTTCGTCCGCATCGGGGTTTGTTACCATAAAATCTTCAATGACCTTTATCCGCTCCCGGTTTTCTTTCATATGTTTCTTTACCGCAGCTGTAAACTTATTGTAATGCATTTCGTTCTCCTTCCCTGCCGCCTGCACGCACATTCGGCATTCATCGCAGCTTTGTTCTATTCCCAACAGGCATTTACTCATCAGAACCGCCTCCTGATTCCTCAAAAGCGCTCCTGTCAATCCTCTGTCCGCATTTGGGGCAGTAACCGTAATTGTCGCAGTCGGTTTCATAGCTTTCGCCGCAGTTCGGGCAGTCGTATGTATCGTAGACAAGTTTACCGTCGGCGTAACCGTCGCCCCAAACGTGAGGGGTTTTCGGTTTCTGTTTTTTCATAGCCTCACGACATTCGGCGACTGTGCCGATTGAGCGGTATTGTTGGATTTCCTCTAACGCTTCTATCGCCATACCGCAAGCCTTGTCAACTTCCTTTGCAATTTTCTTTGGCATACCCTTATAGGTTTCTTTAAATGCTTTTTGCCATTCGATAACCTCATTCTCTTTCATTCCGCTGCCTCCTCTTTCAAAAGTTCGCGGTTGTCAAAAATGTTGCCAACAACCTCAATGTCGTAATAGCTGTTAAAGTAATCGCTTATAAACTTCATATTTGTACCGTCCAAATCTACCGCTAAAAAGCAGCACTTCTCGGGAACATATCTGATTTCAAAAAGATATTCAAGCCGTAACGGCAGCGTTATTCTTTTGCAAATATCCCCCTCAAAAATCTTCCTGCCGTTTCGGTCGGTCAATCCCATATACTGGCAGACGCTTGCGGGAACTACTGCGTAGGTTTCCCTCCTGTCGCAATTAAAGATGAAATGCGTGTAATCCGCGCCGACATATAGGCTCCACGCCTTGAAATAATATCCTTCTGTCCATTCTCCGTTATCAACCCGTCTGCCCCTGAATAAAATCTCTCTCATTTTTCCTCCTCAGACCCTCACCCTGCATTCGGGGCATACCGCCATGGGCTCAATCCTGTGCCTTCCTATGATCCCCGCGTCAAATATGGCTCCCGCATCGGGGTGTATGATATACGGGAAGAGATATTTGTGTCCGTTGGCACATCGGCGCTGTTCGGTTTGGTGGGCTTTGAGCGCCTCCTTTTCTTTCGCCGCTGCCGTCCTGTCTCCAAGCTCTGTGAGCCATTCTTTGTTATTCGTATCAATCATTTCAGTCCTCCTCGAATCTTATATTCAGGTGCTTGGCAAGGGCGTAGCCGTATTCGCGGTTCGCTCCGAGACTTTCCTGCCAGCCCCGCAGCATATATATGGCGTCGCAGAAGGAGAGCATTGTCATTGCTATTGCCATGTACTCTTCATAATCCGTTTCGGGCGGCATCATTTGGTTGACCGCTGCCGGATTGTAAACTATGCAGCCCTGCTCCCTGAGCAGATCTTCCGCGGCGCCGAAGCGGCGCATATAGTCGTCGTGTCCTGTTATGGGACCGCTTATGTATATTTTTTTCATTCTGACCTCCTTACAGTTTCGTAATGCTCTTTTATTGCCTCCGCTATAACCTTTGGAATTTCGCAGTCATCAAATTTCGGAGCAAGCTTTTCGGTGTTGTAGAAGATACTTGTCGGACTTCCCGCCTCAACCGAAATACCCCAATTAGGTATTGCTATAAAGCCTCCATTTATATGTTTTCCGTAAACCACAAGAAAGTTAAATTCATTCCAATCTACGCTGAATTCATATGTTTGCGAAACTTTATAGGTGCTTCTGATTTCGTAGCTCATGCTGTATCCTCCTTTGTAGTTCTATGTTGCAAATCGGAGCTGCCCGCCGCTGCCGCCGTCTATCCTCATATTCGGCATCCGCTCCCCGACACACAGTTCGGGGAGGTTGCTTTTCACGAGCGCCGCGGCAAAGGGCGGCGGTACGGCATTTCCGCACCGTTTTACCTGTTCGCTTCTCGGGTATTCTTTTCCCTCGAAGTCGCGGTCTATGATGTAGTCCTCGGGAAATCCCTGGCAGTTGTACAGTTCCCTCGGCTCAAGCATTCTCAAGCCGATGTCCGCTATCTGATAGTCAACTCCGTGTACCGTTACCAAGCCGAAGCGGTCGTGTGATGTCACGGTGTCGAGCGGTTCAGATATGTCCTGCCCCACGGCTCCGCCGTAGTATTTCACCATGAACGCCCTGACTTCGGCGAAATGTCCGCCTCCTGCCGTTACTGTCGGAAGGGGTTCGGTCACATCTGCTCCGACGCTGTTGTGGTTGAGCTGGATAAGGTTTGCCGTCACGACGCTGTTATGGTCCCGTGCTGTTACGGTCGGAAGAGGGTTTGCGGGGCTGTCCCCTGCTCCCGTGCAGCCTCCTGCTCCCGTGCAGCCTCCGTCAAAGTATTTGTGCAAAAACGCGCTCACGAGGGCGTAGCGGTTTGACGCGTCCACGGTCATAATGGGGCGGTCCGTTTCCTGTCCGCGCACCTCCCCGTCAGATGTTTCGGAGTGGTACTGTATGAGCGTGGGTGAGATAACAAAGTTGCGGTTGCCTGTCGTCACTGTCGGAAGCGGGTTTTCTGCCGATGCGCCGACGTTGTTTTCGTTGTTGCACATGATATAGGGCGCAAGTTTAGGCTCGACAATACAGTGTTCGTTTTTACTTACAACCGTTGTCAGCGGGTCCCTTACATCTTTGCTTCTGTCCGCGGCAAAGCCTGTCTGTCCAATCTGGATCATGTAAGGCTCACACAGATAATGCTCTGCGCTGCTTACAGCAGTCGGGACTATAAAGGGTTCGTGATTGTCGAGTACAAATTTTTTAAGTCCCCGCGCTATCCGCTGCATTGTTTTCTCCGCAAGGGGCCGCACCGCACGGACGCCGTATTTTTCTTTGATTTCTTCCGCCGTGTCAAAGATGCTCGGACACGGAAGGGAGAAGTCTATCTGCGTACAGGCTCCGACGTAGGGCTTTAGCAGTCCGGCTTTTACTTCTTCACTGTCGGCTCTGCCGTGCGTGGGCGCGGGCCATACGATCGGTCTGCCGTCGCAGC
>JAMPDT010000098.1 GCA_023665525.1 Butyrivibrio sp.
CGCCGCGTGTATGGCTGCTGCCGCCGCCGTATTGGGGGCTGACTGGGCGTATATCACAATGTTTCTCGCGGTGCTTGTCACGCTTCTTGTTTTGGCAAACAAAAGAGGGTACGCGCTTCTGCGTATTATTCCCGCGTTTCTGATTTATTTTACTCTGACGAACATTCCGTCGGCAATGATTGAGAATATGTTTGCGAACGTAAACAAAAATATTGTGATAGGCGATTATGCCCAAAGCCTGCTGTCCGTCGAGGTGGACGCGGTTCTGCTGTCTCTGCTTGTTGTTTTGTGCGGTCTTGTAAAAAAATACCGTATCACCGTGTATTTCCGCACAAGAGAGATTCTCGGAAGTGTCGCGCTGTTTTTCTTTGCCTTTACGGTAGGGCAGCTTATGGCGCTCGCGAACCGCCAGCCGCACGCTCCCGCGATGCATTATGTATATGTGGCTGTATTCGGGGGCGCGTATATTTTCGGTGCCGCGTATTATTTTTACAGTGTGGCGGAAACGTGGAGGAGGGTGTACCGACAGACCGAGATAAGCGCCGAAACGGAATATATGAAGCTTAAGCTCGCCGCGTTGCAGGATACAAAGGAGAACGAGGAGCAGACGCGCCGTATGAGCCATGACCTCAATAAGCACCTCGCGCTTATGAAAACGCTCTGCGACGAGGGCAAATTCGACGATGTGTACAAATATATAAATCAGCTCGGCGTCAAAAACATAAAGTCCGATATAATTCCCACGGGAAACGGGATAGCCGACTTGGTTGTGGGGCAGAAACGGAAGCTTTGCGAGGAAAGGGGAATAGAGTTTACCTTTGAGGGTATGTTAAACGGTATGGGGAATATGAAGGAGAGCGACGTCTGCGGACTGCTCGCGAACGCCTACGACAATGCAATAGAGGCGTGCGCGTCGCAAAGCGGCGCGTATGTACGCACAAGAGTTAATTCCACGCGCAACTATACCGTTATAGAGATTGCCAATCCCGTCGAGAAAAAAGTGTCGGTGCGCAAAAACGGCGTTCCCACCTCCAAGCGTGACAAGCGCGCGCACGGCTACGGCATAGAGATTATGAAGCAGATTGCCCGCAGGTACAAGGGAAGCTGTACGCTTAGCTGCGACGACAAGGAATTCCGCGTGAAAATCGTGCTGCTGACATAAAAACGTGCGGATTTTGCCGTAATTTTGCCGCATATGTTTGTTTGATACAACTTGTTTACAAGTGCCTGCTATAATATACATAGACTGTACTTGCAGGGAGGTTGTATTTTTTATGAATAAAAAAATATATATGTGCGCGACGGCTGTGCTTAGCGCCGCATTGCTCGCGGGCTGCGGCGGCAAATCCGAGCAAAGCAGCGCGGACAGGACGCAGAGCAATCTACTCTACTCCGACGCGGACGAAAGCTGGGAGGAGGAGTTTGACGCCGTTTTGGAGAACGGAGGAAAGGTAAGGGTCAAAATCGACGCCGAAATTGACAAGATTTCGGTCAAAACCGCAGTTGTGACCGAGGCGGCGGAGATAGAAATTTCCCGGGAATATAAGGAAACGGTGCTCAAACAAATTTTCGGCGAATCGGAGATTTATCTGTATGATATGGAAAATATACCCGAGGAACAGCTCAGGCATCATATAGTCGATCTTCAGTACGAAGCCGAAGTGCTTTCGGAGGAGGTAGAGCTCGCCTATGAACAGAGCGAGAGAGAAAAAAAGCAGCTTGAGCTTGAAGCCTTAACAAAGGAGATTGAGGAATACAGAAGCTGTCTCGACACCGCGCCCGAGGAGTATATCGTTGCGGAGGATATGACGGGGAACGCATTCGCGGGGTATTGGAACGGAATGATGTACGCGGTGTATTTTCAGTCTTATCTGAACGAGAATCCGAAGGGACACCGCTCATTTCTTTTTAACATCGTGAAACCGAATGAGGTATCCTATCCGATAAGGAACCAAAGCATAATAATCGAGCCGGTGGATATAAGGGAGGTCGCTCCCGGGCATATGCAGTATTCCGCGGGCGTTGTCAAGATATACGACAACTTTGATTATGAAAGGTCGGAGGGCTGTGCGGCTGCTCAGGAAATCGCCGACCGCTTTATTCGGAACTTCGGTCTTAACGAGGTTATATACGACTATACCCGCAGCGATGACAGCGGCAAGTATATGGGAGGCTCGGGGAATCTCCAATGGATTACCGCCGACGGTTATGGAGAGACGGACGGATATTATTTTAATTACAGCATAGCCTTGGATACGGAAAAAAATATCGTTGCTCATGAGCATGACGCCGTTTACAACAAATGGGAAAATTACGCGGATGCCGCGAATCCCCAATATTCAAGAAGGAGCATTATGACGGTGTATGTGAAGGGCGAAAGCGTCATATACGCGGAAATAAACAATCCCTTGGAGGTTGTTTCCGTAAATGAAGGGGTAAAGGTGCTGTCCTTTGATATAATCAAGGATATTATCAGAAGCGAGCTTTCCGATAATATCGGGAATTATACCGCCTATGAGGCTGCCGACGGCACGGCGGTAAGCTTTCAGACAATGGCGTTCGGCTATGTGAGGCTGCGCGACGCGGAAAGAGGGGATCTGTACAGCTATGTCCCCGCTTGGAGGCTTATCGGCAGGAACAGCAATTCCCTTGAATGGGGAGCGGAAAATATGCTGATAATCAATGCCGTTGACGGAACTCCCATAAACGTAAAGGATTTGATTTAGCGCCGTATTCGTGGTATTATGGTTGTAAGGTTTGGGAGCGGCATATGATACGAATATTGATTGTTGAGGACGAACGCGCCATTTCGGATTTAATCAAAATAAATCTGACGAAGGCAGGCTACGAGTGTACCTGCGCGTATGACGGCATGGAGGCGGCGGATATTCTCGAGCGGAACGGGTTCGATTTGGTGCTGCTCGACGTTATGCTTCCGCGTTTGGACGGCTTTGAGCTTATGGAATATATAAAAACAATGGATATTCCCGTTATTTTCCTGACCGCTAAGGCGTCCTTAAGCGACAGGATCAGGGGGCTGACCTCGGGCGCGGAGGATTATATCGTCAAGCCGTTTGAAACGGTGGAGCTGCTCGCGAGAATCGGCATTGTGCTGAGGCGGCGCAATAAAGAATCCGAGAGGCTCTGCTATAACGGTATCGAGGTTGACGCCAAAAAGCGCACCGCCGTATACGGCGGCGCAAAGATCGAGCTTACGCCCAAGGAATTTGACTTGCTGCTTCTGTTTATGCGCAACCGCGGAATCACTCTTTTCCGGGAAAAAATATACGAGGAAATCTGGGGCTTGGAGTTCTCCGTGGAATCGAGAACGCTTGATCTGCACATACAGCGGCTTCGGAAAAAGCTGGGACTTGAAGGCTTGCTCAAAACCGTGTTTAAGGTGGGATACAGGCTCGAATAATAAAATTATTCCGAAGGCGGCAATGAAATTCAGATACAAGGTTTTGTTTGTAAATATAATACTTTTGTCCGCGGCGCTGGGAAGCGCGGGCTATCTGATGATACGGCGGAACTTTGAGCTCGCGAAAAGCGCGCAGATCC
Organism: Butyrivibrio sp.; assembly: GCA_023665525.1. Lineage (GTDB taxonomy): Bacteria > Bacillota > Clostridia > Lachnospirales > Lachnospiraceae > Eshraghiella. The sequence continues at coordinate 3,562 of JAMPDT010000098.1, forward strand.
ATAACGCGGTTGCCGAGAACAATATCTTACAGGCGTCCGTGGAGTATGAGCTTTTGCGGGTTATAAACGGCGGCGGGGATTACGACGCGCCAAAGGAGCTGGAGCGTATAGGCTCGCTGATCCGCTCGGGGCTGTCGTCGTCCGATTTTTATATAAAATTCGATTCCGAGTATGCGTACTCCTGCGACGGCATGGAGAATCTGCCCGACGACGGGCTTTTTGAAAACATATCGTTGGGCGGCAAGAATTATGAGATAAGCCGGCGGGAGAGCGGATATTATATATATGTTACCTCATGCAGTACCGTAAACGGCGCGGAGCTTTGCGTCGTCAGCAGGCGCGACATATCGGAGGCGTATCTGCTCATGGACAGTCAGATAAGCTTTTACCGCCTGCTTGCCGTGATAATCGTATGCTCGCTGGGAGCCGTTATGTACGGCTTGAGCGCGTATCTCACGCGTCCGCTCGAAAGGCTGAACCGCGTTACCGACGAGATAACGGAGGGAAATTACGACGTGCATATAAGGGTCGGGACGAATGATGAGGTCGGTCTTTTGACAGATAAGTTCAACCGTATGTCGCGCTCGGTCGCGTCGCATATAGACGAGCTTAACGATATGGTGCGCCGAAGGGAACGCTTTGTCGCGGATTTCACCCACGAAATCAAAACTCCGATGACGGCGATAATAGGCTATGCGGATATGCTGCGCTCCGTGGAGCTTTCGGAGGAGGAGCGCCTTATCGCGCTGAATTATATTTTTTCCGAGGGACGGCGGCTCGAGAGAATGTCGTCGAAGCTCTTTGATCTGATTTATTTTAAGCAAAAGCAAATAGAAATGCTTCCCATTCATACAACGGATATGTGCGCGGAAATCGCGGGGATTATGAAGCCCGTGCTCGACGGCAAGGGGATAACGCTGGCTGCCGAAATTGAGCCGGCTGTAATATACGGGAGCAGGGAGCTTTTGGTGACGGTCTTTACAAATATTATCGACAATGCCGGAAAGGCTTCCGACGTGGGAGCGGTCATAAGCTTTGGCGGCGTTCTTAAAGAAAACGGGATTTACGAGCTGAGCGTGGAGGACTGCGGAATCGGTATGTCGGACGAGGACGCCGAAAGAATCTGCGAGGAATTTTATATGGCGGACAAATCCCGTTCCCGCAAGGAGGGCGGAGCGGGGCTTGGAATGTCGCTTGCCGCCGCGATTCTTGAAAGGCACGCCGCCGAGCTTTCGGTGGAGAGCAGGCTCGGAGAGGGGACGACGGTGACGGCGGCGTTTAATTCGGCGGTCGTGGATTTTGAAACGGAAGCGGAGGCGCAGTGTGAATAAGAGAGCGGTAAAATATATTTCTGTCGTCATTGCTTCGGCGGCTGCCGTGCTTTCGGGAATATTTCTGCCGGGGCTTTTGATAAAAAGAATCAGCGCCTCCGATCTCGGCAAAACGGAGGCGGCGCCCGCAAAATATTACAATGCTTCAAGCTTTGCGCTGTCGCGCAATATATCGGAGCAGATGGATTCCTATGACAGGCTGAGGTTGGTATCGGGTTCATGGGAAAGCAGCCTTGAGGAGGCGGACGAGCACGAGATGAGCCTACGTATGCATCATGCGGCGGCAGCGGCAAGGGACTGCATTGAGGAGCTGTACGGTAAGGGGCTTTATCCGACGAGCCTTTCTTCAAAGTACGGAAACTGGTACAACTGGCAGGCGGAGCCGTACAAGGCGGTGGACAGCGTTTTTAACACATACGCCGCGTATTACTGGAAGGTGACCTTTCAAAGCATTGACAGAGATGAGCGACATACGGTGTATGTGCTGGAGGACGGCACCTTGATTGGCGCAAGGGCGTATATCCCTTGGAGCAATATCGCGGACAGAATCGCTGACATGCATACGGTGAGGCTGTCGGACGCGGCTTATGCGGCTGCGGTTTATACGCGCCTGCCGACATACGGGCTGGACGCGCGGGAATGGGCGGCGCTTCCAGATTTGGAGGAATCGGAGACGGAATGGCAGTGGAAGGATTTGGTTCTGATTACCTCGCAGGGAGGCAAAAGCCGATATGCCATGCAGTTTTTTTCCGACAGAGGATATATTTTTTTGATAAAGGTATAAAAATGTCTGTAAAGAGGAGGCATTATGATTAGGCATATAAACAAAACGGCGGCGGCGCTGGTTCTTTGCCTTGCTTCGGCGGCGCTTGCGGGCTGTTCCCAAAAGAACGGAGAGCTTGCGGTAATAGAAAAGGATATGTATGAGAAGGCGAGCCGCCGCGTTACGGAGGCTAAAAAGGGGGATCTGCACCCTTTGGTTAAGCTTTCTCTGCAAGCTGAGGGCTACGAAAGGGTGTCCTACAATGTAAGCTCGCTTGATTTGACCTTGGATAAGGTCCATGTGTCGCCGGGCGATAAGGTTAAGGCGGGCGATTTGCTTGTTTCCTTTAATTCGGATAATCTTGAAAGCGTTATTGAGGGCTACGAGCAGCAGTGCGCGGACAACAGGCTTTTGATCGAGCACCTTAACAGGCTTACGGAGATTGACGGCGAGGCGGATTACAGCTCCGATATTCGTATGCTTGAGGAGGATATAACTGTGGCGCAGCTCTACATAGAGGAGGCGCGGTCAAAGCTGGAGAGCTATCAGATAGTTGCGCGCAGCGACGGAACGATAGTCCGAATAGACGACTATCTTACGAGCGGGTTCTTGGTAGAGGGACGGAATTTGGTGACGCAGATATGCGGGACGGGAAATTATACCGCAAAAACAAGCTCCGATTATGAGTTTGAGATCGGCGGCGAATATACGGCGGAATCGGGAGTTTTCAGCTATGAGCTTAGGCTGGCGGGCATTGAGGTAACGGAAAACGTTTCGGGACGTGAGGAGCGTCTGCTTACCTTTGAGCCGATTTCGGATATGTCGGCTGTGTCGGACGCCGAGTCGCTTGACATGGTTATTGAAAAGCCCGTGCTGGAAAACGTTGTGTATGTCGAGGCATCGGCTATACACGAGACGGACGGCAGATATTTTGTGTATGTGCTCGACGGGGAGGGCTTTCGCAGCGTCGCTTGGGTTGAGTTGGGAGAAAGCGTGGATTCCTATCGGGTTATTAACGACGGTCTTTCGGGAGGAGAGAAGGTGTGTTTGGATTGAAAAGGGCTTTTCTGACAAAAATTACGGCGGCGGTAAGCCTTGCCGCAGTGCTTTTTACGGCGTGCGGCAAGGTTTCCGACAGCGGCGGGATCCCGGAGCTTGCCGAGCCGACGGCGACCAATTATGCGTACCGTCCCGCGGAATACGGAAGCATCGGGAACACAAGCGTCATTTTCGGAACGGTAGTGCCCGAGAGCCATTGCTATTTTTACGGTGAGAACGTCAGAATATCGGAAATCGCCGTCGAGGTGGGAGATGAAGCGGCGGTCGGAGATGTGCTGGCTTACGCCGATATAGCTTACGCGGTCGAGCAGATGGATTCTCTTTCGGGCAGCCTTGATTACGAGAATACGACCTATGAGCTTAACCGTAAAATAGCGGACGAGGAATTAAGGAAGCTTGGCATTTACCGACAGGAGGCGCTGGATTCGGGAGATACGGAGGGCGCAAAGCGGCTTGCTCTGTCGATTGCCACGGCGAATGAGAACAGCCGCTACGACGAAATGCTGCACAACGCGCGCGTTGAAAATATTATGCGGGAGATCGCCTCGCAGCAGGATATTATAAACTCGGGAACGCTGACAGCCGACTGCAACGGCAGGGTTGCGTACATAAAGAACATTGCTGAGAGCCGTTATGCCGCCGCCGACGAAAACGTGGTCATCATATGCGATTCGGACGAGGCGTACATAGAGCTTGACATAAAGTCAAACGAATACAAATACTCCGCATACGAAATAAAATATTTGCAGATAGGCGGCAGCAGGTACGAGGCGAGGGAGCTTTCGTATTCGCCCCGGGAAATGGCGGTTGCCAGAATGAGGGAATCATATCCCAATGTGCGCATTGCCTGTCCCGAGGGCGTTGCGCTTAATATAGGAGATACGTACCCCGTGTATTTTTGCGAGAAGGATTTGAGCGGCGTGCTTATTGTCGGGAACGATTCGCTTTACTCGGACGACGGGGGCAGCTTTGTGTATGTAAAGGCTTCGGAGCAGGGCAGGGAAAAACGCTACGTAGAAACGGGAAGCAGCGACGACAATTATACCGAGGTAGTGAGCGGAATTTCGGAGGGCGAGCAGATATTTTACGAATCGGCGTCGGTTATGCCGTCGAATTATACGGAATACAAGGCGGAGCTTGCGGATTTTGAGATAGGAAACTTTTCGCAGAAATACGAGCTTGCGGATACCTTGGACCTTTTGCAGAATTCGGAATACGAGGGCGAGATTCTTGAAATATGCGTAGAAAGGGGGCAGGAGGTAGCCGAGGGAGATTTGCTTTACATAATTGATTCGGGCGAGGGAAAGGCGGCGCTTACGAAGGCGCAGTTTGATATGGAGCGTGAAAAGGAGGCTTACGCCGCCGATCTTGAACGCTTTGAAGCGGAGCTTAAAAGACTGGGGGAGGAAGCCACCTCCGTCACTGCCTGCGATATAAGCATTCTCGATTGCCGAAAACAGCTTTCGATATACTCCCATGAAAGAAATCTCGCGTCGCTTCAAAAGCGCTACGACACGCTTCACGAGGGAAACGACGGAAGCGGCAAAATAAGCGTTTATTCCTCCTTGAACGGGACCGTCAAAAATATCGGGGCAAGGGAAGGCGACAAGGTGGCGGCGGGCGACAGCATACTGACGATTGCCGTCGCCTCCAAGCCCAAGATGTACGTGAAAATGGAGTCGGTGGAAAGACCTGTCGGGAGCATTACTCCGGGAGGCGGCTATCTTGACAATATCGCCGATTTCGGTGAAACGGTTTATTTTAACTTTGCACAGGAAAGCTACGAGGGCGAGTGCATAGGCTGGACCGCGGGCGGCGTCAATTCGGGAAAAACCTATCTTTTTTCCGACGATGAGGGAGTGCATCTTACGCGCAGCTCCTCCTACGACGGCAGCGCGGGCTTTTATGTAAGGCTGTACGATGATAACGCATACGAAATGCCGTTAAGCGCTACGGTGAATTTCCTATACGTGAGCATGACCGACGTTATGGTGCTGCCCGTCGAGGCGATAAACAAAGAAAACGACGGGAAAGCTTTTGTGTGGCGTATAAAGGACGGACAGCTCGTGAAGCAGTATGTGCTTATTGATGAAAATATTGCGAACGGACAGAAGCAGGTAATCCTTTCGGGTGTCAATCCCGGGGATATGCTGGCAGTTCCCTATTAGGCGGAGGCGTGATCGTGTTAAGATTTGTATTGCATAAAATAAAAAATAAAAAATGGCTTAATCTTTGTCTGCTTGCCGGAATCTCCCTGCTTGCGGCGGTCTTTGCGTGCCACCCGATGCTTGAGAACGGTTCTGCCAACCGCCTTTTAAGGACGGGCTTTGCCGAATATGTCGAGGAAAACGGACAGTTCCCCGCCGTGATCTCCAAAAACGGACTGTACGACACGGAGAGCTGTCCGACGGCGGCAAGCGTGTATGAGAGGCTTAACGAGCAGGAGGAGGGCTGGCTTGAGCAAATCGGAGCTTATGCCGTGGTATCGCAGAAATATCTCAGGCTGTCGGGAAGCAGCACAAGCAGCAGTTTCGGCTCCAAAAGCAGAATGACCTCCGTTGCCTGCCTGAGCGATTTAAAGGAGCATACCGAGGTCTCAAACGGAGTGTGGGCGGACGAATACGTGACGGACGACGGCGAGTACGCCTGCATGATCAGCGAAAGCGTCGCCGATGAAATGGGCTTTATCGTCGGTGAAAAGATCACCTTTGAATATCAGAACGACGTCAGCGAAAAGCCCATGACGCTCGTGGTCGCGGGTATAGTAAAGGAAGCCTCGGCGACCGACAGCTATTGGGAGATACGGCTTTCGGACATTACAAGGCAGGTGCTTGTGACGGAGGAGGTTTTGGACGCCCTGATTGAGCGGTTTGATTTTGCAAGCATTATGTACGAGCAGCGGCTTATGCTCGACTATACGATGATAAACGGCAGAAATGCGTCGCAGTATCTCGCCTCCATGAGAAAGCTTACGGCTGACGATAACGAGCTGACGGTCAACGCCGCGGACATACTCATGCAGTTTGAGAGCAGGAGA
>JAMPDT010000099.1 GCA_023665525.1 Butyrivibrio sp.
CGGATAATTTAAATTATTCGTCCCGGAATGCTGACGACAGTATTCCGGGATTTTTTTGTCCTGCGGGGAGCCGAAAGAATTTCCCGTGAGGCAAAGCGTCCGGCGCGGCGGGCGAATTTTCCGCGTGATTTATTTTTAGGAGGTTAAATTGAAAATGGGCAACATTTACAGGGACACAACGCTTGACAAGGTAAGCGAGAGCGACATCGGAAGGGAGCTTAAGGTTGCGGGCTGGGTTGAAAATATCCGCGACCACGGCGGCGTATCCTTTATAGATTTGAGGGATATGTACGGCGTTTTGCAGGTGGTAATAAGGGAAACGGAGCTTTTGAAGGGAATCAAAAAGGAGGAATGCATAAGCGTCGAGGGGCTTATGGAGCAGAGGGACGAGGAAACCTACAATCCCAAAATCCAATCGGGTACGATAGAGCTTGAGGCGCATAAGATTACCATGCTCGGGCAGGTGTACGCGCAGCTTCCGTTCGAGGTGCAGACCTCCAAGGAGGTAAGCGAGTCGGTAAGGCTTAAGTACCGCTACCTTGATTTGAGGAACGAAAAGGTAAAGGAGAATATTCTTTTCCGTTCAAGGGTCATAGCCTTTCTGCGCGATAAAATGACCGAGATGGGCTTTGTGGATATTCAGACGCCGATTCTCTGCGCGTCGTCGCCCGAGGGAGCGAGGGATTATATCGTGCCCTCAAGAAAATACAAGGGCAAATTTTACGCGCTGCCGCAGGCTCCGCAGCAGTATAAGCAGCTTCTTATGGTTTCGGGCATAGACAAGTATTTCCAGATTGCGCCCTGCTTCCGCGACGAGGACGCGAGAGCCGACCGCTCTCCGGGAGAATTTTACCAGCTTGATTTCGAGATGAGCTTCGCGACGCAGGAGGACGTGTTCAGAGTGGGCGAGGAGGTGCTTACCGCTGCGTTCGAGAAATTCGCGCCCGAGGGTTACGAGGTCACAAAGGCTCCCTATCCCGTTATCAGCTACAAGCAGGCGATGCTCGAGTTCGGAACGGACAAGCCCGATTTGCGCAATCCCTTAAGAATTATAGATGTGACCGAATTTTTCCAAAGATGCACCTTTAAGCCGTTCATCGGAAAAACAATCCGCGCGATCAAGGTCCACGCCGAAATGTCGAAGGGCTTCCACGAGAAGCTCCTCAAATTCGCGACGGAGCTGGGAATGGGCGGCTTGGGCTACCTTGAGGTGCTTGAGGATAAGAGCTACAAGGGACCGATTGATAAATTTATTCCCGCGGAAATGAAGGAGGAGTTTAGGACGCTTGCGGCGCTTGAGGTCGGGGACACCATTTTCTTTATGGCGGACAAGGAGGAAAGAGCGGCGTACTACGCGGGACAGATCCGAAACGAGCTTGGCGAAAAGCTCGGACTGCTTGAGAAAAAGGCGTACCGCTTCTGCTATATAAACGACTTCCCCATGTTTGAGAGAGATCCCGAAACAAAGCAGATCGGCTTTACGCATAATCCGTTTTCGATGCCGCAGGGCGGTCTTGAGGCGCTCAATACGATGGATCCGCTGGATATTTTGGCGTACCAGTACGATATTGTCTGCAACGGTATCGAGCTTTCGTCGGGCGCGGTCCGCAACCACGATATGCAGATAATGGTCAAGGCGTTTGAGATCGCGGGCTACGACGAGGAGGTATTAAAGAGCAAGTTCGGAGCGCTTTACAACGCGTTCAAATTCGGCGCGCCGCCCCATGCGGGAATGGCTCCGGGCGTTGACAGAATGATAATGCTTTTGCGCAATGAGGAAAATATCCGCGAGGTGATTCCTTTCCCGATGAGCGGGACGGCTCAGGATTTTATGTGCGGAGCGCCGAACGAGGTCACGGAGCAGCAGCTTCGCGAGGTTCACATCAAAGTGAGGGATTGATTATGGCAAATGTTATAAGCGACGAAACGATAGAGTATGTCGGAATTTTGGCGAAGCTTGAGCTTTCCGACGAGGACAGGGAAAACGCCAAGAAGGATATGGCGGATATGCTTGATTATATTGACAAGCTCGGGGAGCTTGACACGGACGGCATAGAGCCGATGTCGCATATTTTTTCCACGGACAACGTAATGCGCGAGGATATTGTGACGAACGGCGACGGCAGCGAGGATACGCTGCGCAATGCTCCCGAAAGACACGGAGAGGAATTTGCGGTTCCCAAAACCGTCGAGTAATAAGGTTCCCGTTCGCGCGCCGCGCATAACGGGAAGGCTAGGAGGACTTATGGATTTAACGGATTTGACGGCGGCAGAGCTTGCCGCCGAGATAAGGACGGGCAGAGCAGGGGCGGTTGAGGCTATGAAAGCGGTAATCGCTCGGATCAAAAAAAACGAGCCGGAGCTTAACTGCTACGTCACCTTTGACGAGGAGGCGGCGCTTGCCGCCGCAAAGAGGGCGCAGACCGAGATTGACGCGGGACGGCTTAACGGACCCTTGGCAGGCGTGCCAGCGGCGATAAAGGACAATATGTGCACCAAGGACGTGCTGACGACCTGCTCCTCGCGCATACTGAATAATTTTGTTCCGACGTTTTCGGCTGAGGCGGTGCTTAACCTTGAAAGGGCGGGAGCGGTGATGACGGGCAAAACGAATATGGACGAATTTGCGATGGGTTCCACGACGGAGACCTCGGCTTACGGCGCAACCAAAAACCCGTGGGATACGGGACGCGTGCCCGGCGGCTCGTCGGGCGGCTCGGCTGCCGCCGTCGCGGGCGGGGAGTGCTTTTTTGCGCTCGGCTCGGATACGGGCGGCTCTATAAGACAGCCCGCCTCCTACTGCGGCGTTGTGGGCATGAAACCCACCTACGGGACGGTGTCCAGATATGGGCTTATAGCCTACGGCTCCTCGCTTGACCAGATCGGACCTCTCTGCAAGGACGTGACGGACTGCGCGACGGTTATGGAGGCGATCGCCTCTCACGACAAAAAGGATTCAACCTCGATGAAAAGGACGGACACGGATTTTACCTCCGCGCTTAAGGACGACGTAAAGGGTATGAAAATCGGCATTCCGACCACCTATTTCGGAGAGGGGCTTGACAGCCGGGTCAGGGACGCGGTTATGAAGGCTGTCGGCGTGCTTAAGGACAAGGGCGCCGAAACAGAGGAATTTGAGCTGGGACTTGTCGATTACGCGATTCCCACCTACTATACGATTGCGGCGGCGGAGGCAAGCTCCAATCTCGAGCGCTTCGACGGCGTGAAGTACGGCTACCGCGCAAAGGACTGCGAGGGGCTTCACAATATGTACAAAAAAACCCGCTCGGAGGGCTTCGGGGCTGAGGTCAAGCGCAGGATCATGCTCGGCTCCTTCGTGTTAAGCTCCGGCTATTACGACGCATACTATCTTAAGGCGCTTAAGGTAAAGGCGCTTATAAAGAAAGCCTTTGACGAGGCGTTCGCAAAATACGACGCGATTATCGGACCCGTCGCCCCCACCACCGCGCCGAGGCTCGGAGAATCCCTTTCGGACCCCATAAAAATGTATCTCGGAGATATTTACACGATTTCCCTGAACCTTGCGGGGCTCCCCGGCATAAGCGTGCCCTGCGGCTTCGACGGCGAGGGACTCCCGATAGGAATGCAGATTATAGGCGACTGCTTTAAGGAAAAAAATATAATCCGCGCGGCATACGCATACGAGCAGGCAAGGGGCAGGTTCCCCTCGGCGGCAGAAAGGAAGGCGGACTGATATGGCAAAAAATTACGAAACTGTGATAGGCTTGGAGGTTCATGTGGAGCTTGCCACCAAAACAAAAATTTTCTGCGGCTGCTCGACCGCCTTCGGCGGCGCGCCCAATACGCACACCTGCCCCGTCTGCACGGGTATGCCCGGTTCGCTCCCTGTTTTGAACAAGCAGGTCGTGGAGTACGCGGCTGCCGTCGGGCTTGCCACGGGCTGCACGATCACGCGCGACTGCAAATTCGACCGCAAGAATTATTTTTATCCCGACAATCCGCAGAATTATCAGATTTCACAGCTTTATCTCCCGATATGCCGCGACGGGCACGTGGATATAGAGCTGCCCGACGGCTCCTCAAAGTCGGTGCGCATTCACGAAATCCATATGGAGGAGGACGCGGGAAAGCTTGTGCATGACGATTGGGACGACGTGTCCTACGTTGATTTCAACCGTTCGGGAGTGCCGCTTATAGAGATCGTGTCCGAGCCTGACATGAGAAGCGCGCAGGAGGTAATAGCGTACCTCGAAAAGCTGCGCCTGATAATCCAGTACCTCGGAGCCTCGGACTGCAAGCTTCAGGAGGGCTCGATGAGGGCCGACGTCAACCTTTCGGTGCGCGAGGTCGGCGCGGAGGGCTTCGGAACGAGAACGGAAACCAAGAACCTTAACTCCTTCAGCGCGATTGAACGCGCGATTGAGGCGGAAAAAAACAGGCAGATAGATTTGCTCGAGTCGGGCGGCAAGGTTATTCAGGAGACAAGGCGCTGGGACGACAATAAGGAATATTCCTACGCGATGCGCTCCAAGGAGGACGCGCAGGATTACCGCTATTTCCCCGACCCCGACCTTGTGCCCGTGCATATAAGCGACGAGTGGCTTGACGAGATACGCTCGCGCCAGCCCGAATTTAAGACCGAAAAAATGAAGCGCTACCGCGAGGAATACGGAATCCCCGATTACGATATAAACATCATTACGGATTCCAAAAAAACGGCGGATATTTTCGAGGAGGCGACGGCAATCTGCAATAAGCCCAAGAAGGTGTCCAACTGGCTTATGGTCGAAACCATGCGTCTTTTGAAGGAAAACGGAAAGGACGCGGAGGACATAAGCTTTTCCGCCGCAAATCTCGCAAAGCTTATAAATCTTACGGAAAGCGGTGCGATAAACAGCTCCGTGGCAAAGGAGGTTTTCGAGAAAATTTTTGCGGAGGACGTCGATCCCGATAAATACGTCGAGGAAAACGGTCTTAAGCAGGTAAACGACGAGGGAGCCCTGCGGCGCACCGTCGAGGAAATCGTCGCCGCAAATCCCCAATCCGTTGCAGACTACAAATCGGGAAAGGAGAAAGCGATCGGCTTTCTTGTGGGACAGACCATGAAGGCGATGAAGGGAAAGGCAAATCCCGAAATTGTCAACAAAATGCTGAAAGAAATTCTCACAAAATGATTGAAAAAACCCTTCCTAAGTGATACAATTATTACAGATAAAATTATTGCTGTTATTATGCGGAATGCGGTTGTATCTGCGGCCTGCCGCATTGCCTCGTATACGACAAAATAATTAAGTTTTTGCTGCAGCCATGGCGTGACAACGCCGTGGCTGTTATGCACTGCGCGGACTGTACGGATTGCGCCGCCTCCCTGCGAAGCGGTTCCCGCGCGGCGGTCGGGAAAGAACCTGCCCGATCGGAATTTTTTGAACGGAAATAAAACGGAAGGTGGGGTTTTATATGAAAAAAAGATTTAAGCTGTGGACCGCGTACATGCTCATTCTCTGCATAAGCATGGCTGTCATGCTGCCGAGCAGCAGGGCGGTGAAGGCGGACGATACGGGAGATGTGGGGACGCTTCTTGTCCGCAATTTTGAAATTAACAAATTGAAAGACGACGGGACCAAGGAACCGCTCTATAAGGGAACCACTTCTGCCGGGGATAATTTGGTTGAACTTAAGGACAATGATGAATTGTCAATCAAGTTTGATTGGGCATTAAGAAATGAAGATGATTATAAGACATACAGAACCGAAATCTCAAATTACAAGCATATCAGATTTGAGGGAAAGCAAATTATAAAGCTGTGGAAAAAAGATTCCCAACAATCGGTGGGAACGCTTACTGTTGAAACGGACGAAAGCAACGGCAAAATTATTATAACCGCAGATTTTGACGATGATTATGCAGCTTCATTAAATCGCAACGGCTGGGCGGAAATGAACGCCTATGCTGAGGTTTATATGGGAAAAGACGACGAAGGGGATAAAAAAAGCATTAATCTTAATACGGATACTTTTTGGTTCAAGTACACGCCGTCCGGCGACGGAAGCGCTTTGGGCGTGTGGAAATATCCTAACGGCAGTATGGATAAGGATACCCATCAGCAGGAGTTTCGCGCGGGCATATGGGCGAGCGGATATATAAGTAAAATAGAGCTTAAGGACACACATGGGAGCGGGCTTAGAGGTCCGATTGAAATTAAAATAATAAACAGCAGTGTTGCGGGCATTGCTGTCGGGGACGAAATGTCGCTTGACAATTTGTCGAAACTCCTTACCGATAAAGGTATGCAGGAGGGCGATTATGTTGATTTTACATATACAATGCATGTTGATGACAAAGACGGAAAAATTTATGACGAAGACGGCTTTAAAGAAATCCGTGAAGATTATAAAAATACAATTACCGCAGAATATACCAATGACGCAGGAAAACAAAAAGCCGAGACTTATTCCGCCTATGCGTCTGTGTCAAGACCGAGAGTAGACAAGGACTGCGTTGTTGATATTGAAAATAAAGAAATTCATTGGACAGTAAATATTGAGCTTAACGATTTTGCGGGTGAGGTCAGGAATGAAAATGACATTAAAATTATAGACGATATGCTTGATGAAGCAATCGAGCAAAAAATAGAGCCGAAGACGGACAGTACGGGTAAAATTGTGCGCTATAAGCTGACATATACAACGGTCATACCCGATAAAATGCTGAAAGACGGCAACAGATTGGTTGATCAGTACATTAAAAATGAAGTTGCTGTGGAGATCAAGGGACATAAATATAAAGCGGAAAAGGAGGCGGTTATTAAAGCTGACGCGGAAAATGTCTTACATAAGCGCAGCACCGGCTATGATAAAAAAACCAAAAGAATTTCATGGGAAATAGTAATTGAAAATTTACCGACCGGTATAAAAGAGATTTCTCTTATGGATTTTCCAAGCGAGGGCAATCACACTTTTGTTAGAGAGACTGTCAAAATACAGGTTGACAAAGAAGATCCCGTAGAACCGATAGTTAAAGATTGGAGCAACGAAGATGCGAATGTGCCGTTTTGGCTGGAGGCATATTCGGATAAAATTTGCTTTTCTAATGAAATAATAAATAAAGTAAATAAAATTACCATTTATGTCGATACGCAGGTAAATGATTCTACCGTGGACGGCAAGGTATACAAAAACGAGGCTAGGCTTCATTATAAACTGGGAGATAATACAGCAACGCTCAGCAGTGAAGATGAATGGGAGAACAAATCCGCCATAATTAAGAAAGGAACTCCTGACAGCAACGCTGACTCGGTAAATTATGAGGTTGAAATTGACCTTGATAAATTTAGCGAGCTTGAAAAACCGATAGATTATGTAAATGGAAGCAAAATAACCATAGAGGATACGCTTCCGGAAGAGCTTATGCTCATTGATTGCAGCCTGACTGTGAGTACGGTGCACAGTCAGTGGTGGATAGACAATGGAGAAGAGGATTTTATTTCTTTCGTTACAATAAAAGAGCAAGAAGAAAAAATTACGTTTACAATAGATGTTACAGGTGATTTGTATGACCGTATAAGCAAGATAGAAGCAGGCGACAACAGTGCTATGCTTAAGCTGATATACAAAGCTAAGCTAAATGACGTGAATGGGTATCTTAAGAAGGGCGAGGAGCTTAAGCTCAAAAACACCGTAACAGGGTCTTGCGACGGCGAAAGTATAGGCGAAAGTACAGACATAACGGTGCTTACGCCGCCGAGTCTGATAGAGAAGATACAGAAGTACGATCAAAATACCGCTCCATACAGTGAGTATACAATTAATATTAACGAAAACAGGATTGAATTGCCTGATGATAAATTGATTGTTACCGACGAGATGGGAGGCAGCAGGCTTGAATATATTGAGGAAACAATTAAGGTCCAAAGGAATGACAACGGAAGCTTGGTGACGCTTAAGAGAGGGGAGGATTATGACTACGAATATTCGGAGGAGAAAAAAACCGTAACCTTTAGCTTTAAGGACACCGACGCATGGCTGATTGTATCCTATAAGGCGTATGTCGATGCGGAAAACGGTGAAGCTCTTACCGAAGAAGACACATATAACATAGTCAGTATTTCGGGTTATAGTGATAAATATGGCATGGACAAGACGTTTTATGTAGGAAAAGCATTTAGCGTTAAGGGAGGAGCGCAGAACGGCGACGCCCCCAATCCGTCCGACCCCGAAACCCCCTCGGCAAGCGACGCCTCCAAGCCCACCGAAGCCGCTAAGCCCTCCGAAAGCGGAAGCGGAGAAGACCCGTCCAAGAACGGCGAAGTGGAGGGCGAGGAAAATACCGTGTCGGAGCCGACCACCGTTCCCGAGAAGGGAACAGGCGGACAGCCGACGGAAACCGAGAGCGAAAGCGAGGGAAGCACCGACCCCGATAACGACCGAAACGGAGATTTGGAGGGCGAGGGGAACCTTGTTGATACCTCCGACAATCCGTATGTCAGGACGCTGCTCATATTGCTGATACTCGGCGTTGCGGCGGCAGCAATTACGGAGATTACGATGCTTTGCGGCAGGGACGGCGATTAAGCCGCGCTATGTCCGTGCGGTATTTGTAGTTTGTCCGAAGGTCCTTTTACGACGGAGCGAAGGACGCGAATAGCGGCTCCAAGCCTGCTTGGAGCCGTTAATTTATGCCCGCGCAAAGCCGATATAATAAACAGAACGTACAGTGTAACGGATTAGACTGACTTTTTTCACGGAGGAAATAATATGAGAGTAAACAACAATACGGATATTCGGTTGCAGACGGCGGCGGATACGGCGGGAATGTCGAGGCGCGAAAAGGCGGCGGCGAGAGCGGCTTCGGGCGGCGGTAAAAAGGGCTTTTTTGCGGGAAACATAGGCTCCACGGGACAGGGGGACTATGCCGAAAGGATTGAAAAACGCCGTAAGCAGGCGCAGAAGGAAATCAAGAAGATTATAGGCGACGCGTGGGAGGGCGACAAAAAAATCGACGCCGACATAGCGCAGCTTAGGAGTAAGGCGGCGGAGCTTAAGAGCGAGAACAGGGAGCTTGAGGAAACGATAAAAAATTCCGAGGCGGAGCGGGAGGCTCTTAAAGCCGAATACGGAATCGAGGACGGCTCCGAGGAGCAGAAGGAGCTTGAGCTTTTGCAGAGGGCGCAGGATCCGATCGCCAATCTCAGCAAGGAGGAATGGGATAAGTATTCGGAGATAACGGCGCGCGGTCTGACGGATTATCAGCAGAGAAGCCTTGAAAAATATAAATACGAAACGGAATGCAGGGAAAAGCTGCAAAACAATAAGCTGGAAATAGAAGGGAACCTCGGGACCGTCAGGGCGACGAAGCAGGCAAGGCTTGAAAAGGATCCCATGCTTGAGGCGCAGGGCGCGGCGGAAGCGGTTGCCGAGGCGGCAAGCAAGGATATAATCGGAATGCTCAAGCAGGAGGCAACCGAGCATATTGACGAGGAGTACGAGAAGAATCTTGAGGCGGCAAAGAAGAAAGCCGAGAAGAAGGAGGAAGAGGAAAAGCTCAAGGCAGAGAGGGACGAGAAAAAGGAGCAGCTTGAAAAGCACATCAAGGAGCTTACCGAAAAGCTTGCGTCAGGCTCTGTAAGCGAGGACGCGCAGAAAGAAATACAGGAAATGCTCGACAGGCTTAAGCTGCTTGACGAGGATATAAAGGGAAGCGCGGTTGACGCCAACGTCTGAAAGCGTTAAATAA
>JAMPDT010000009.1 GCA_023665525.1 Butyrivibrio sp.
CGCTTCTTTTGTGAAAAAGCCCATATGCGAGGTTATCAGGACATTGGGGAAGGTGGAGAGGCGCGAAAGCACGTCGTCCTGAATTATTTTTCCCGAAACGTCCTCGTAAAAAATTCCCTCCTCCTCCTCGTATACGTCGAGCGCCACGCCGCCGATTTTGCCCTCCTTAAGCCCGTCCAAAAGGGCGTTGGAGTCAATCAGCGAGCCGCGCGAGGTGTTGGAGATTATAACTCCGGGGCGCATACGGGTGATGGAATTTCCGTTTATCATATGATAGGTGTCCTTGGTGAGCGGGCAGTGAAGCGATATAAAATCGGATTTTTCAAAAAGCTCGTCGAGCGAAACATAGACCGCGTCAAGGTTTTCGTTGGGATAAACGTCGTAAGCCAGCACCTTCATATGGAAGCCGTTGAAAATATCAATCATGCACTGTCCGATTTTGCCCGTGCCGATTACTCCCGCGGTTTTGCAGTTCATATCGCGCCCCATAAGACCGTTTATGCTCATATTGAAATCGCGGGTGCGGTTGTAGGCGCGGTGCAGTTGACGGTTTACCGCGAGTATTGCCGCCATGGAAAATTCGGCGACGGCGGCGGGGGAGTAGCTGGGAACTCGCAGGACCGTAATGCCCAGTTCCTTGGTGGCTGATAAATCCACGTTGTTGAAGCCCGCGCACCTGAGCAGAATGAGCTTGATGCCCATTGAGGACAGACGCTGCGCGACCTCCTCGGTAACGTAGTCGTTCACGAAAATACAGACGGCGCTGCTGCCCTCCGCGAGCACAACGGTGTCCGTATTCATTTTGGCTTCGATAAAATGTATGTGACAGCCGTATTCCTTGCTTAAAGGCTCGAACCACAGCTTGTCGTAGGGCTTTGTTCCGAAAAAAGCAATATCCATAGTTTTGGCGCTCCTTAACCTAAATCAGATAGATCCCGATATTGCGGGTATGCTTTGATTATGTCCCAAAAGCTGAGAATTATGCCAATTTTTTGCTTGAAATCCGAATAAAGTAAGGAATTTGCCTTTGACAGGGAGCGCGTGTGTGCTATAATGAACCCTTGGCAAAGGAGTATTAACGCCTAAGGACAGCGCGGACCAAGCGGGAGGAACGCCGTGACGAGAGCAAGGACAGGGGCAAAACGGACTTCTATGACGGAGGGCAGCATACTGAGGGCGCTGCTGTTTTTTGCGTTCCCCATTTTAATCGGAAATATTTTTCAGCAGTGCTATAATATCGTGGATACGGCGGTAATCGGGAACCTTCTCGGCGACGACAAGCTGGCGGCGGTTGGGGCGGCGGCTCCCATATACAGCTTGGTGATCAGCTTTGCGAACGGAATGACCAACGGCTTTTCGGTGGTTATCGCGCGGTTCTGCGGCGCGGGCGATACCGCGAAAATGAAGCGGGCGATCACTTTTTCTTATCTTCTGACAGCGGGGATTTCCGCCGCGCTTACCGTTTTCGGCATGATAGGGATCAAGCCCCTGCTCGTATTTTTAAATACGCCGTCCGAAATTATTGCCGACGCGGAGAGCTATCTGAGGGTTATCCTGCTTTTTTCGGCGGTGACGATGTTTTACAATATGTTCGCGGGAATGTTTCGGGCGATCGGAAACAGCAGGATACCGCTTTATTTTCTTGTGATCGCCACGGCTTTAAACGTGATTTTGGATATTCTTTTTGTAAAATATTTGGGACTCGGAGTTGCGGGAGCGGGGTACGCGACGGCTGAGGCGCAGGCGGCGTCGGTCGCGCTGTGCGTGCTTGCCGTAAGAAAAAAATTCGTACTGCTTAAATTTGATGGGGCGAGCCTTAAAAGGGATAAAAGACTTCTCGGAGATCTGTCGGTTACGGGACTTTCGATGGGACTAATGCTCGCGGTGGTTTCAATAGGCTCGGTGGCTATGCAGAACGCGGTAAATTCGCTCGGCAAGGCAACGGTCACGGCGCACACGGCGGCGCGGAAATTCGGCGATATATTTATGTTGGTGCTGGGAACGGTGAGTCTTTCCGCCTCGACCTTTGCGAGCCAGAATTACGGCGCGGGAAATATGGGGAGAGTTAAAAGGGGAATACTTACCTCTATGGCAATCGGAGCGGTGTGGAGCGCCGTTTCGGCAGTCTGCGCGTTTACGATCGCAAGACCCGCCGTGAAGGCGCTCACGGGAACGGACAGCGGCTTCGTCATAAATACCGCCGTAAAATACATACAAATAAATCTTCCGTTCTTTTTTGTGCTTAACATACTGCTTATTCTCAGAAGCTCGCTCCAGGGCTTGGGGCGCAAGCTCGTTCCGATCTGCGGAAGCGTAATAGAGCTTGCGGGCAAATTCGCGGCGGCGTTTTTCATAGCGCCGATGGCGGGCTATGTAGGGATCTGCTTCCTTGAGCCCGCGATATGGATCGTTTGCGCCGTCGTTGTCCTTGTCGATTTCAGGCGCTTTCTTGCGCGCAGTGCGCGTTCAGCCAGTCAAGAATATCGTTGAAGGGCGCTTCCCTGCCGATTTCATTGAGTATTTCGTGCCGATAGCCCTCGTAAAGCTTAAGCGTTACGTCCTTTATGCCGAGGCGCTTGTACTGCTCGTACACCGCTGTCGGTCCCTTGCCGTAATTGCCTACGGGGTCGGCGGTTCCCGCGGTCACAAGAATCGGCAGAGTGACGGGAATTGAGGCAAGATTTTTTTCCTTACAAACATATCCGAGGATTTTGAAAAGCGTCCGATATGCGTTCAGCGAAAATTTGAAGCTGCATAAGGGATCCTTGATGTACGCGTCCACGACCTCCTCGTCGCGCGTGAGCCAGTCGCTTTCGGTGCGGCGGTCGGGAATTTTTTTGTTATAGCTGCCGAAGGCGATTTTGGTAATCAAGCGGCTTACGTGTCTGTCTCCGAAAAATATTTTTTGGAGGTTCGTCAAAAAAACGCCGAAGCCCGTGACGGACGCGGGCATAAAGCCCGTTCCCATAACGATCGCGCCGTCTATTCCGCTTCCGTACATCGTAAGGTATTTGCGGAAAATGAACGAGCCCATACTGTGCCCCAAAATAAAGTAGGGGACGCCGGGATTCTGCTCCTGAATTATTTTCTTGAGCCTGTGCGCGTTGCGCACAAGCACGGTTTCGGGGTCGTGCGGGCAAAAATACCCCAGATCCTTTTCGGTGGCGGCGGTTTTGCCGTGTCCGAGGTGGTCCTCGCCCACGACGAGAAAGCCGTGCGCTGCAAGAAACTCTGCAAATGCATCATACCTTTGGACATACTCGACCATTCCGTGGATTATTTGGAGCACAGCCTTGATTTGACCGTCCTCGGGCGCCCACGAATAGGCGTAGCAGGTGTTTGCGCCGTCCCTTGAACGGAAAGTAAATTCTTTTTTGTTTGACATTGTAAACCTCCTGTATATTTTTTAAAACTTATAAAATTGCAAAGCAAAAAGCAGCGACAATATGGATACTCCGTCCTTTGTTTCGTTGTTTTTCAGCATTTCCGATACGCCGTCCCTTGAAACCCATTTTTTGGCTTTGACTTCGTTTTCGTCAAAGCTCATGGATTCCGTGTCAACCCTCGCGGCAAAAACATGGCATACGCAGTCGGACATACCGTTTGCGGGATTTTGGGTGCATAAGAATTTTAGATCCTTGACCGTGCAGCCTGTTTCTTCCATACACTCACGGCGCGCGGCGTCCTCCCTTGATTCGCCGGCTTCAATTCGTCCCGCGGGAACCTCCCATTCCAAACGCATTACAGTATAACGCTTGGACCGAATCAGCAGAATCTCGTCGTTTTCATTGAATACAACAATGCTTACCGCCTCGTGCGGGTAATGGATTTGGTGATATTTTTCTATGATAAATCCGTTCGGTAATCTCACCTTGTCGGCATATAAACAGACGTAATCGCTTTCATAGATAACCTCTCTGTCCAGACGCTCGGGCAAGTCCGTATATTCATTTCCCAAGTCCTTTTTGCATACCGCGCCGATCATAACCGTACCTCCGAATTGCCGCCGTTTTTGTTTATGACGGAAAAGATTGATTTTTTCCCTTGTATGGGGTAATATTTTTCATAGAAATATTATAGCAGGAGGACAGACAATGGTCAAATTAAGCGAAAAAGGCGCTTATCTAATCAACGGAACCGAGCTTGTGGAGGATAACGGCGGCGCGGCTCAGGTGCTTGAAGCAAAATGCGGCAGGGCGGTTTCCAAGGAGGAGGCGGCAAAAAATACAATCGCCTACGGGATTCTCACATCGCACAACACGTCGGGGGACAGCGAAAGGCTTCGGATTAAATTCGACAAGCTTACGTCGCACGATATTACCTTTGTTGGGATAATTCAGACGGCGAGGGCGAGCGGACTTGAAAAATTCCCGATTCCGTATGTGCTTACCAACTGTCACAACAGCCTTTGTGCGGTCGGCGGCACGATTAACGAGGACGATCATATGTTTGGGCTTACCTGCGCCAAAAAATACGGCGGAATCTACGTTCCCCCTCATCAGGCGGTAATCCACCAGTTCGCGCGCGAGATGCTTGCGGAGGCGGGCAAAATGATTCTCGGCTCGGACAGTCATACACGCTACGGCGCGCTCGGAACAATGGCAGTCGGCGAGGGCGGACCCGAGCTTGTAAAGCAGCTCCTTAACAAGACCTACGATATAAATATGCCCGAGGTCGTGGCGGTTTATCTGACGGGAGAGCCGTCAAAGGGCGTTGGACCTCAGGACGTTGCGCTCACTATCATAGGCGCGGTGTTCGGCAGCGGATATGTCAAAAATAAGGTAATGGAATTTGTCGGTCCGGGCGTGGAAAGGCTCAGCGCCGATTTCCGTATAGGCGTGGATGTTATGACCACCGAAACCACCTGTCTTTCGTCGATATGGAAAACGGACGGTACGATAAAGGAATTTTATGAGATTCACGGAAGAAGCGAGGCGTACAAGGAGCTGAATCCGGGCGGCGTCGCTTATTACGACGGCGTGGTTTATGTTGATTTGAGCGCGGTCAAGCCTATGATTGCGATGCCCTTCCACCCGAGCAACACCTACACGATAGACGAGCTGAACGCCAATCTCGAGGACATTCTGCACGACTGCGAAAAGAAGGCGTTAATCAGCCTTGACGGAAAGGTTGATTTTAAGCTTACGGACAAAATAAGGGACGGCAGGCTTTATGTTGACCAAGGAATCATAGCGGGCTGCGCCGGAGGCGGCTTTGAAAACATCTGCGCCGCCGCCGATATTCTGCGCGGCCGCTCGATAGGCGCGGACGAATTTACGTTAAGCGTATATCCCGCAAGTATGCCGATATATATGGAGCTTGCCAAAAACGGCAGTCTTGCCGACCTTATCGGCACGGGCGCGGTTGTCAAGACGGCGTTTTGCGGTCCCTGCTTCGGCGCCGGGGATACGCCCGCGAACAACGCGTTTTCAATAAGGCATTCGACGCGCAATTTCCCGAACAGGGAGGGCTCGAAGCTCCAGAACGGACAGATTTCGTCGGTTGCGCTTATGGACGCGCGCTCAATCGCCGCGACCGCCGCCAATAAGGGCTGTCTTACGTCGGCAGAGGACATTGACGTTGAGTTCAGAGGACCTAAATATCATTTCGACGCTTCGATTTATGCGAACAGGGTATTCGACAGCCACGGCAAGGCGGATCCCGAGCAGGAAATCAAATTCGGACCCAATATAAAGGATTGGCCCGCAATGCCCGCGCTTCCCGAAAACCTTATTATCAAGTGCGTTTCGGAAATCCACGACCCCGTTACGACGACGGACGAGCTGATTCCCTCGGGAGAAACCTCCTCCTTCCGTTCCAATCCCTTGGGGCTTGCGGAGTTTGCGCTTTCGAGGAAGGACCCGCTCTATGTGGGACGCGCAAAGGAGGTTCAGAAGGCGGAAAAGGCGAGAGAGGCGGGCAAATGCATGGGAGAGGCGCTTCCCGAGCTTCGCGACGTTATGCATAAAATAAAAGAAACCTTCGACGTCTGCAAGGACAATACGGGCGTTGGCAGCACGATTTTCGCGGTAAAGCCGGGCGACGGCTCCGCGAGGGAGCAGGCGGCATCCTGCCAAAAGGTATTGGGCGGCTGGGCGAATATTGCCAACGAGTACGCGACCAAGAGGTACCGCTCCAACCTCATTAACTGGGGTATGATTCCTTTCATAATCGACGGCGGCGAGCTTCCGTTTGAGAACCTCGATTATATTTTCATACCGAGGATTGCGGAGGCGATAAAGAACGGCGCGTCCTCCGTAAAGGCGTATGTCGCCAACAAGGATATGAAGGAATTTGAGCTTAAAATAGGCGCTCTTACCGAGGACGAACGCAGGATAATACTTGCGGGCTGTCTGATAAATTTCTATCGGGAGGATTAATTTTTCCAGGAGTGTATATTTTTGGCAGCTTTACGGATAATAAAATCATTAACGGGCGTGTGATGCACGCCCGTAAAAAATTTAACGGGAGTTGATTTTATGTCTGTAAATTTTGCCGAAAGCAAAACAAAAGTAAACCTTATGAGGGCGTTCGCCGGAGAAAGTCAGGCGAGGAACCGCTACACGTTTGCGGCGGAAAAGGCGAAGAAGGCGGGAAACTATTTTATTTACAATATTTTTACGCTGACTGCCAATCAGGAAAAGGAGCACGCCGAAATTTTTTACAATCACCTCAAATCCGAAAACGGCGGAACAATCGTAATTGACAGCGCGGGCTATCCCGTGGACAATTTCGACAAGCTTGAGGATTTGCTGAGGAGCGCGCAGCACAACGAGTACGAGGAGTTCGAGTCCGTATACCCCGAATTTGCGCGGGTTGCGAAGGAGGAGGGCTTCGACGCGGCTGCCAATTCCTTCAGAATGATTGCGGAAATCGAAAAGGTACACGGCGACCGTTTCGGCTGCTTTGCGGAGCTTATCGAAAACAGCAGAATGTACGTCGGCGAGGAGGCGACCGAGTGGATATGCCTCAACTGCGGACATATTTATACGGGCAAAAATGTTCCCGCGCAATGCCCCGTCTGCCGGCACGACAGGGGTTACTTCGTACCCTATAAGTATTACAAATTTGTCGCCGCAAAGTACGGCTTGCCGGAGATGTAAAAACAGAATACCGCTTTACGCAAACCCGCGTCCGCGTGCCGCAGAAAGGCAGCGGACGCGGGTTTTAAAACGGTGCTATAAAAATTTGTAGTAATCTCCTCTGTGCTGTGGTAAAATTATATTCGGAAAATCGAAAAACGAAGCGGAGGCAGCAGTAAATGTGGATTGTATTTGCCTTGCTATCAGCCGTTTTTGCGGCGCTTACTTCTATACTCGCGAAAATCGGGATAGACGGAGTCAATTCTAATCTTGCGACAGCAATCAGGACCGTTGTTGTCGTTGCTATGGCATGGGGAATGGTATTACTTACGCACGCGCAGAAGGGATTTTCGGGAATAAGCCGTAAAAGCTGGTTGTTTTTAATTTTATCGGGACTTGCGACGGGCGCGTCATGGCTTTGCTATTATAAGGCTTTACAAATGGGAGCCGCGTCTAAGGTCGTGCCGATAGACAAGCTCAGTGTGGTGATTACACTGATTTTGGCATTTGTGTTTTTGCACGAGGAATTTACGGTAAAGTCATTGATTGGGTGCGTTTTGATCGGGGTCGGAACGTTGTTGACGGTTCTGTAATATTCCCGTTTGACGTAAGATTATTTTTTGTGAGATAATAGGCTTGTAATTATACCGCGAAAGGATACCGATATGACTTCAAAACAAACCGAATTTATACTCACCGACGGGAATACCGCGGTGACAGTCAACGCCAAGGGCGCGGAGCTTTCGTCCGTTGTCCGGGACGGCGTTGAGTATATGTGGAACGCGAACCCCGAATACTGGGGGAGGACGGCGCCTGTGCTTTTCCCGATTGTGGGAAGCCTTAAGGATAAGCGGTACAGGCATAAGGGCGCGGTCTATATGATGGGACAGCACGGCTTTGCAAGGGATATGGAATTTGAGCTTGTGAGCAAGGGCGATACGAAAATAACGATGGCGCTCACGGACAACGAGGACACGCAAAGAGCGTACCCGTTCCCCTTTCGGCTTGAAATCAGCTATGAGCTTGACGGCAAAGGGCTGACGGTGGAATGGAAAGTGATAAATACGGGAAAGGACGAGATGTATTTTTCAATCGGAGGACATCCCGCCTTTATGTGCCCCGTAAACGGAGAGGGGCGGCAGAGCGATTATACGATAAGGCTCTACAAGGACGGGAAGCCGATTGAGGGCTTTGACTGCACGCGGCTTACCGCGGAGGGAACGGCAGCGGCGGACAGGGTGCGCTATGAAACGGGCGGAGGTATCCTTGCGCTTGGCAGGGAGCTTTTTTTGAAGGACGCGCTTATACTTGAAAACAGTCAGGCGGATCGGGTTTCGTTAGCGAAGCCCGACGGGACGGAATACGTTACGGTCGAGTTTGACGCGCCGTTGGTGGGGCTTTGGAGCCCTGCGGGAAAGGACGCGCCGTTCGTGTGCATTGAGCCGTGGTACGGGCGCTGCGACGGAGAGGATTTTGACGGGGAGCTTAAGGAGCGCGAATGGGGCAATACGCTTGCGGCGGGAGCGGAATTTTGCCGAAGCTGCCGTATTTTTTTCGGGTAATAGGGACGCAAAAAACGGCATATACTGTTGTGATTTAATGTATGCGGAGAAGCGCGTATGCTTAATTACCTTTGGGCGTTTATGATTCTTGCGGGAGTGGTGTACGGAACCGTGACGGGAAATATCGAGGCGGTCAGCAGCGGGCTTATTGAGGGCGGCGGCGAGGCGGTATCGCTGTGCATTACAATGCTCGGAATCGTGTCGCTTTGGACAGGACTTATGAATATTGCGCAAAAAAGCGGACTGATAGCTTCCTTGAAGCGAAAAATCAGTCCGCTTATTAAATTTCTTTTCCCTGAGGTGCCGATGACGCATCCTGCGGCGGAGTACATAGCCATGAATATGATTGCCAATCTGTGCGGGCTGGGCTGGGCGGCTACGCCTGCGGGGCTTAAGGCTATGGAGGCGCTCGCGTCGCTTCAGGACGAGGCAGCAGGGCGGCACGTGAAAACCGCGTCGGACGCGATGTGCGCCTTTCTTATCATAAATATTTCGTCCATTCAGCTTATTCCCGTAAATATCATAGCGTACAGAGCCGAGTACGGAAGCGTAAGTCCGACGGCAATAATTATTCCCGGAATAATCGCGACGACGGTGAGCACCGTGGCTGCGGTAATTTTCTGCAAAATTATGGGGCGCAAAAAAAGAGGGGGCGCTAATTCTGCATTCGTATCTGCTCGGTCAAAATAAGCGGGAAGGCCGTCAGGGCGCTGCCGTCTAAGTTTTCCTTGTGCATATCCACCGCCGTTATTTGGTGATTGTCGTAAGAGGTATAATAATATATGCCCTTTGAGGCGTTGCAGCAGGAGGTGTAAATGGTTATTTCGTATTTGCCGTCCTCCAAGTCGCAGCAGCCCCTTTGCTGGTCAACCGATGCCATAATATGGAAAAACTGGCTGACGCTTTCCTCCTCGGAGGCTCCCGAGCGGGAGTTTTGCCTGACGAAGGCGGCGCGGACAAACCGCGACTGCGACGACAAATCACCCGGAAGCCCCAGCGCTCCCATGCCGCGGCTGTAAGCGGACAGGGAAAGCTTGTCCGAAAAGGAGTTTACGGGAGGCTTGGTCGAAAGCCCCATATAATTGTTGAGGTTAAAAAGCTGTTCCCTAAAGGGCGGGTTGTTCGTCAGTACGCCCACGGGATTGTCGTATATAGTAACGCCCTCCGCCACCGCCTCGACGGTAATCGCCTCGTCGCCGTCCGCGATCAGCCAGTGAAGCTGTCCTATCGGCATACTGCCGAAAGCGTCGTCCGTAATATTGACGTTTTCAAGAAGGACCCTTGCCTCCCTTACGCTCGCGCATTGGCACAAAATCCACGGGATAAACTCAAACTGCGCCACATTTCTTTTGCCGTCGGCTTTTTTTTCGTAATGCGCGTTTCCGACGAAATTAAGCCCTGCCATACCGAGCCCCTTTTCGTTGACCGCGTCGTAGTAAAGCGGGTAGCCGTCGGCAATATGCGCCATGCCTATCATCGCGTAATGGCTGTCGAGGCTGCCCTCGTGCGTAAAGGAAAAGGGAAAGCTGCGCGGCGTTACCGTGACCTTTTCCCCGTAGGAAAACTCATAGTCAAGGGTTCTGCCGAAATAAAAATCCTGTGTTTTGTAGGTTGCTGCCGTACACATATGTCTGCCTCCGTTTTAATATGATAAACTTATTTTACCCGAATTGTACACCAATAATCGGAATATTTCAACAGCGTAACCGATTATGCGCTTTTGCATATAAATATATAAACGGCGCAGGCTTTGAGGGTGAACGGCTTCAATGAGGAAAAATCGGCGTCTCGACGGCACGGCAGAGGAATATCTTAGGTGCTTTGACAAAATAATGGACAATATGATTAAGGGAATGACAAAAGCAAGGCTGACAGACAGTCTTTCGCATAATTTTATCGTGCAGATGATACCTCACCATATGGCGGCGATAGAAATGTCGCGCAATATACTTCAATATACGGACTGCGCGCCCCTGCGGGAGATAGCGTCGGGAATAATAGACGAGCAGACGAAAAGCATCGAGAATATGCGGGAAGCGCTTTGCGAGTGCTCCAAGCTTAAAAATTCGCAGTGGGACATTTGTATGTATGGGGAATGCTTTGGGCAAATTACGCGGACGATGTTTGCCGAAATGAGAAACGCCTGCGCCGTCAATAACGTAAGCGCGGATTTTATGTATGAAATGATTCCCCACCACGAGGGGGCGATCCGAATGTCGGAAAATCTTCTGCGCTTTCGGATATGCGGGGAGCTGGTTCCCATTCTCGACGCAATCATCGTTTCGCAGAAAAAAGGGATTGCCGAAATGGAGAGCCTGCTGAAATGCGTTTAGGCAGTATTTTATAAAAAAGGACCGCGAGCCGTCCGCAATGCCGAACGGAGCGCGGTCCTTTAATTAAGCGGATTTTATCCCATTACAACCTCTACGTTGTAAATCTCCTTGCCGGGAACGTAGGGAACTACGCAGCCCTCAACGGCGGCGCCGTCAACCGTCATCGACTTAACGCCCTTTTCAACGTCGGAGGGATTCTTGACGGTGATGTTGTAGGTGCCCTCGCGGAATTTTCTTGTCAGCGTAAAATCGCCGAAGCCCTTGGGCGTGCAGGGATTGATTGAAAGTCCCTTGTGCGTCGGGGCAACGCCCAAAATGTACTGGGAGATGTTTACGAAGGTCCATGCGGCGGTACCCGTAAGCCAACTGTTCTTTGCCTCGCCGTGGAATTTGGCGTCGCGTCCCGCAACCATCTGCGAATATACGTAAGGCTCCGTTCTGTGAATCTCGCTGAATTCCTCACAGTAGGCGGGGCAGGTTTTTTGGTAAATCTCAAAGGCTCTGTCGCCGCGTCCTATAACGGTTTCGGCGCAGGAAACCCAAGGATTGTTGTGACAGAAGATTCCCGCGTTCTCCTTGTATCCCGGGGGATACGAGGTGACCTCGCCCAGCTCGACATGGTATTTGGTGTAGGCGGGCTGGAGAATCATTACGCCGTACTTCGTATCAAGCTTTTCCTTGACGGAGTCGAGAGCCTTCCTTGCGTGCCCCTCCTCAACGCCGATTCCGGCGAGGACGCAGAAGCCCTGAGGCTCGATGAAAATCTGTCCCTCCTCGCATTCCTTGGAGCCGACCTTGTTGCTGTACGCGTCGTAGGCGCGCACGAACCAGTCGCCGTCCCAGCCGTCCGCGAGAACCGCCTCGTACATTTTATCAACCTCGGCAAGCGCGTAGGAAGCCTCGGCGGAATCTCCGAGAAGCTCGCAAAGCTCCGCGTACTCCTTGCCGTATTTTACAAACATTCCCGCGATGAATACCGATTCCGCAACAGGTCCCTCGGAGGGTCCGAAGGTCTGGAATGACTCGCCGGGCTGCTCCGAGAAGCAGTTAAGGTTAAGGCAGTCGTTCCAGTCCGCGCGTCCGATAAGGGGGAGCTTGTGCGGTCCCTTGTGGTTCACGATATAGTCAAAGGAGCGTTTAAGGTGCGTCATAAGCGGCTGCGCCTTGGATTCGTCGTTGTCGAAGGGAACGGATTCCTTAAGTATGGAAATATCGCCGCTTTCCTTGATGTAGGCGCTTGTTCCCGCAATAAGCCAAAGCGGATCGTCGTTGAAGCCGCTTCCGATGTCGGCGTTGCCCTTTTTGGTGAGGGGCTGGTACTGATGATAAGCGCTTCCGTCCTCAAACTGCGTCGAGGCGATGTCTATAATTCTTTGGCGCGCCCTCTCGGGAATGAGATGAACGAAGCCGAGAAGATCCTGACAGGAATCCCTAAAGCCCATTCCGCGTCCGATTCCCGACTCGTAATAGGAGGCGGAGCGGCTCATATTGAAGGTTACCATACACTGGTACTGGTTCCAGATATTTACCATACGGTTGACCTTGTCGTTGGAGGAATTGACCGTATATTTGGAAAGAAGCGCGCTCCAGTAGTCGTTAAGCTCGGCGAACGCCCTGTCAACGTCGGCGTCCGTCCGGTATTTGGCAAGAAGCGCTCTTGCGGGCTTCTTGTTGACTACGTTATGGGCTTCCCACTTGTCCTCGACGGGATTTTCGATATATGCGAGAACGAACACGAAGCTTTTGCTTTCGCCGGGAGCAAGCTTTACGTTGAGCTGGTGGCTTGCGATGGGCGACCAGCCGCTTGCCACGGAGCCTGTGCAGGCGCCGTTTACGACAGCGTCGGGAGTGTCGATTCCGTTGTAAAGTCCGACGAAGCTGTCCCTTGCGGTGTCGAAGCCGTCAACGGGGCTGTTTACCGAGTAAACCGCGTAATGGTTGCGGCGTTCGCGGTACTCCGTCTTGTGGTAGATTGTCGAGCCGTCAACCTCAACCTCTCCCGTGCTGAGATTGCGCTGGAAATTGCGCGAATCGTCGTCCGCATTCCAAAGACACCACTCGACATAGGAGAATACCTTGAAATCCTTGTCCGATTGGGAATTATTGGTGAGCGTAAGCCTTGTGACCTCGCAGTTGTCGTTCATGGGAACAAAGGTGAGAACCGAAGCCTCAAGTCCGTTCTTGGAGCCCTTGAATTTGCTGTAACCCATGCCGTGGCGGCACTCGTACGAATCAAGCTCCGTTTTGGCGGGCTTCCAGCCGGGATTCCAAATCGAATCGCCGTCCTTTATGTAAATGTACTTACCGTTAATATCGTTGGGCACATCATTGTAACGGTAGCGCGTGAGCCTGAGCAGCTTGGCGTCCTTATAGAAGGTGTAGCCGCCGCAGGTGTTGGAAATAAGCGTGAAAAACTCCTTTGAACCGAGATAGTTGATCCACGGCAGGGGAGTTTTCGGGGTGGTGATGACGTATTCTCTGTTGGAATCGTCAAAATAACCATACTTCATATACATTATCCTCCTGATAAAAAATAACCCATTACGTTCACGGGCAGCGCGCCGCGCCGAACAAAATTCACGGTAAATAATGGGAGCCGAATCGCTTCGGCAAATACCTCGCAAGTGCTTTCATTATATCAAAGGCAATGCTAAAATACAAGAAGTTTAGCCGCAGCCTTGAAAATATTCTGAAAATTTACAAAAATAAATTGCTTTTTGGTATACTTTGATATAATATTTAAATTGCGGAAAAGCCCGTTCGGCGCGATAATCTCTGCGGGACGGAACGGGGCTGTTTCTGCGCAAATAGCGGTAAAACGGAGCGGAGAATGAACAAACTTTTTCACGCGGATAA
The DNA here is from genome assembly GCA_023665525.1 of Butyrivibrio sp. Classification (GTDB taxonomy): domain Bacteria; phylum Bacillota; class Clostridia; order Lachnospirales; family Lachnospiraceae; genus Eshraghiella. Next base: position 13,834 of record JAMPDT010000009.1, read on the forward strand.
TCCCTTTAACAGATTTATGTATAAGCTCGGCTGTCTTATACTGGTGAACATTTATTTTCTGCTGTGCTGCATACCGATTGTGACGATCGGCGCATCTCTTACGGCAGCCGATTTTGTGTGCTATAAGATGAAGGAGGAGCCGGATGTGAAAATCACATCTGTATTTTTTCGTGCTTTCGCGTCAAATTTCCTTAATTCGACGCTTGTGTGGATTATTTTCGCGGGAATTATGTCGGCGCTCGTGTACGGCTTTATATGGGGCTTTACGTCGGGCGCGAATATGGCGGCGTGCATACTGTGCGCGATCGGCGTTATAATCGCGGGGGCGGGCGGCACGTTTGTTTTTATGCTTATCGCAAGATACAAAAATACGATAATGGCGCAGATTCTTAACGGCTTTAAGGTGGGCTTTGGAAATCTTGCATGGACTGTTCTGATATGGCTTGTGTGGGCTGTCCCGATTCTTGTTTTTCTGTCGGTTCCGGGGCTTTTGATATACGCGGGCTGGCTTTGGCTGCTCTGCGGCTTCGCCGTTCTTATCTACGTTACGGCGGGCATATACAGGCATATTTTCAAAAAGCTTGAAAAAAAAGAGGACTAGAAGGGCTGCCCGGATACGGACGGGGCGGCGGCAAAAGAGGTAGACATGGTATCAATCAAGGATATAGCGTCGGCGTGCGGAGTTTCGGCATCAACGGTGAGCAAGGCGCTGAACAATCATAGAGATATAAGCGACGGCACGAAGGAGCTTGTGCGCCGAAAGGCGGCGGAGCTTGGTTATCGTCCGAACGCGGCGGCTCAGGTGCTTAAGACCAACAGGAGCAAAAATCTCGGCGTGCTTTTCGTGGACGAGGCGATGAACGGGCTTACGCACGATTTTTTCGCGAGGGTGCTTGACAGCTTTAAGGTTACGGCGGAGAAATACGGCTACGACATTACTTTTATAATATCCCACAAATACGGGGAGGGCGGAATGAGCTATCTGGAGCACAGCCGTTACAGAAGATTTGACGGGGTGGTCATAGCCTGCGTCAAGTTTGAGGCGCCCGAGGTGCAGGAGCTTATAAACAGCGAAATCCCGATTGTCACGATAGATTACAGCTCCAACGAGAGAATTTCGGTGCTCTCCGACAATTTAAAGGGAATGTCAATGCTGACGCAGTACGCCGCGGATATGGGGCACAGGCGGATCGCCTATATTTACGGGGAGGCTTCGCTGCCCACCACGAACAGGCTCTCGGGCTTCTATATCACGATGGAAAACAACAAGATTCCCGTGAACGACGCTTATGTGCGCGAAATAAGGTACCGCAATATGGAGGAGGCGGCGCGGGAGACGCGCGAGCTTATGGCACTGCCGGTTCCTCCGACCTGCATACTGTACCCCGACGATTATTCCTGCTTCGGCGGAATAATCGCGCTCAGGAATATGGGGCTTCGCATTCCCGATGACATATCGGTTGCGGGCTACGACGGAATCCCGATGGCGATACAGTTTGAGCCGAGGCTTACCACGGTTATACAGAATACCTCCAATATAGGCAGGTGCGCGGCGGAAAAGCTTATAGGTCTTATCGAGCAGCCGAGGCTGACGGCTATCGAGAGCATTATAATTGATTCCGAGCTGTATAAGGGAGAGAGCGTGGGAAGAATATAACAGAAAACGATTTCGGAGAAAGGGCGTCCCAATCGGGCTTGAGAACGGTTGGGAGGCTCTTTATTTTTTACTTTAACAAAATAAAATAGTCAAAATTAACAAAAAAATGTAAAAAGTGGTTGCATTTATTGTTATTAAGGTGTATTATTTAGTTGCGAAAACGATTTAGTTTGATCGTTTTTGTGAGAGAAAAAAGAATCAGCCGCAATAGGGTATGCGGCGGAACGGAGGAACAATGACAAAGTTTAAGAGATTTGCAGCCATTGGTTTGGCGGCTGCAATGTCAGTCGCAGCATTCGCAGGCTGCGGAACGTCTTCGTCTTCTTCATCATCGGGTACGGGCGATAAGACTGAGGCGCCCACCAATGCCGGCAACGGAGACGAGACAAAGGCTCCCAATAACGCAGATAAGATCGATTACAGCAATGTAGGCGAGGGCGAGGGCAAGGTTCTCAACATCTATGTATGGAACGAGGAGTTCAAGGAGAGAGTTGAGGAGTTCTATCCCGGATATGAGAAGGTTGACGGAACGACCGGCAAGATCGGCGATGTACAGGTCAACTTCGTTATCGTTGAGAACAAGGACAACAAGTATCAGGATAACCTTGATATGCAGCTTGAAAAAGAGGACAAAGGCGAAGCAAGCGACGACGAGAAGATCGACATCTTCCTTGTAGAGGCTGACTACGCGCTTAAGTATGTTGACGATCCCGCTTCCATGGATATTACCGATTTGGGTATTACCAAGGAGCAGATTGCAAATCAGTTTACATACACCCAGGACGTTATGACAAGCTCCGACGGCAAGCTTAAGGGTCTTTCATGGCAGGGCTGCCCCGGCGTACTTTGCTACAACAAGGCTATTGCAAAGGACGTGCTCGGCGCTGACGATCCCGACACCGTTCAGGCGGCTGTAAAGGATTGGGCTACATTTGAGGAGACCGCTCAGAAGATGGCTGACAAGGGCTACAAGATCGTTTCCGGCTTTGACGACAGCTACCGCGTATTCTCCAACAACGTATCCTCAAAGTGGGTTGACAAGGACGGTCAGAAGATTGTCGTTGACGACGCTATCATGAACTGGGTTAAGCAGACAAAGGACTTCACCGACAAGGGCTACAACGACAAGACTATCCTTTGGAGCGACGAGTGGAAGGCAGGCTTCCCCGCAGATCAGAAGGTATTCTGCTACTTCGGACCCGCATGGCTTGTAGACTTCAACATCGGTCTTAAGGATCCCAAGACCAACGAGTACACCAACTCGGGCGTATGGTCGGTATGCGAGGGACCTCAGAATTTCTTCTGGGGCGGTACATGGATCTGCGCAGGCTCCAACACCGACAACAAGACTCTTGTTAAGAACATCATGCTTGCTCTTACGACGGATGCGGACATTATGACCGAAATCTGCAAGAAGAAGAACGACTTCGTAAACAACAAGGTGGCTATGGACGCTATCGCAAACGATGCTGAGTACAAGTCCGACTTCCTCGGAATGAATCCTATTCCTTACTACAATGCAGGCGTAGGCAAGATCGATCTCAAGTATCTCGGCGAGTACGATCAGGGCTGCAACGAGGAGTTCCAGAACGCAATGCACAACTATTTCCTCGGAGCCGCTACTCTTGATGAGGCAATGGATGCATTCAAGAAGGCTATCGGCGAGAAGTATCCCGCAATCAAGGATTACGAGCTTGTGTACAGCGCTGAATAATTAAACGGTTTATAATATGCCTGCTCTTTGGGGCAGGCATATTTTTTACCTTACAGACAAATCCGGCGGGATTTTATGTGGGGCGGAGCAGTTTCGGTACGCAGAAATTATTGTTAGGAGTGAAGGTATGGCAGCTAATCAGAAGAGTGCCGCCGCGGTTGATATAAATAAGAAGAACAGGAAAGCCGTAAGATACAATAAATGGGGCTACATATTTATAATACCGTTTATCGTTACGTTTCTTTTGTTCCAGCTTATACCGCTGGTGAATACATTTTATTACAGTTTATTTGAATATTACAGAGACGGTCGTAAGGTAATAGGGCCGAATTGGATAGGCATAGAGAATTATGTGACGTTGTTTAAGACCGACCTGTTAAAATATGCCGGAAATACCGCTATCATGTGGATAATGGGATTTATCCCGCAGATTATTGTATCGCTTTTGCTGGCGCAGTGGTTTTCTGATACCAGGCTTAAAATTAAGGGCAGCGCCTTTTTTAAGACTGTAATATATCTTCCCAACCTCATAATGGCATCCGCGTTTTCGATGCTGTTCTTCGCGCTGTTTTCCGCAAACGGACCTGTAAACCATATTTTGGTAAATATAGGAGTTTTAAAACAGCCTATTGACTTCATAAACAACATATGGGGAGCCAGAAGCCTCGTAGCCGCCATGAACTTTTTGATGTGGTTCGGCAACACTACTATACTTCTTATGGCGGGCATTATGGGAATCGACGTATCGCTTTACGAAGCGGCGGAGGTGGACGGAGCCAATTCATGGCAGAGATTCACCAAAATCACGCTTCCGCTGCTCAAGCCGATACTTATATACGTAATAATCACCTCGCTGATTGGCGGTATCCAGATGTTCGACGTTCCTCAGATACTTACCGACGGCTCGGGCGGTATAAACCGTACCTCGATGTCGCTCATTATGTATCTGAACAAGCACCTGTACAGCAAGAACTACGGTATGGGCGGCGCTCTTTCGGTAGTGCTGTTTGTGATTACCACGATTCTCAGCCTTACCGTATATAATATTATGTACAGAAAAAAAGACAACTAGGAGGGTAAGATTATGGCGAAAAAGAATGTTAAGGGAACGCCTAACGGCGAGCTCAAAAAAAGTGCGTCGCTTACGCTCCGTAAGGTGATAGCATATATCGTACTGACAATAATTTCCATCCTGTGCCTGTTTTGGTTTTACGTGCTTTTCGTAAACGCGACAAGAAGCAACAGCGAGCTTTCGCAGGGCTTTTCCGCGCTCCCCGGAAAAACGATGGCGATCAACTTCAGGAATGTCATAAACGGCACGCTTCCCGTGTTTAAGGGACTTCGGAACAGCTTGATAATAGCCGCCGCTTCGGCGATTCTGTGTACATATTTTTCGACGATGACGGCGTATGCGCTCCATGCGTATGATTTCAAGCTGAAAAAGTTCCTGTTCACGTTCATACTTATGATTATGATGATTCCCACGCAGGTTACCGCGCTCGGCTTCATCAATTTGGTTGACGATTTGCATATGATGAATACTTTTTGGCCGCTTATCCTGCCGTCAATCGCCTCTCCCGTGACCTTCTTCTATTTGAAGCAGTATATGGAGGGCGCGCTTCCGCTTTCGCTTATCGAGGCGGCGAGAATCGACGGCTCGGGCGAATTTCGTACCTTCAACGGAATAGTTCTTCCGCTGATGAAGCCCGCGATTGCGGTGCAGGCGATTTTCTCCTTTGTAAGCAGTTGGAACAATTACTTCACTCCTTCGCTGATTTTGAAGGATTTGGACAAGAAAACGCTTCCCATACTCATTGCGCAGTTGAGAAGCGCGGACTGGCTGAAATTTGATATGGGTCAGGTTTATATGATGATTGCGCTTTCGATTTTCCCCGTAATTATCGTTTATCTGATTCTTTCAAAGCATATCGTTTCGGGTATTGCGCTCGGCGCGGTTAAAGAATAATTTTGGGAAATATGCAGGTTTTACGAACGGAGCCGACGGTTGTCGGCTCCGTATATATTTTTGCGAATGCCGACGACAATAACAGCACGCAGAAACAGCCGCTCGGGCTATGACTTTTCAAGCTCTTGTGAAAGCATAAACTTTATGTTATAATGTCCGTGGCGGCAATCAGAAGTATCAAACCGACTGCCTGCCGCGCCGCGGTCGGGGTTTGGGAAGAGAGGCGTTTTATGAACAGTCCGCTTGGTAAAATGAAGGGAGCGCTTAAGGCGTATATGCTGTGGCCGATATTTGCCGCTGTATTTTTTGCGCTTGTGAATGTCGGAGTGTATTTTATCAACATACGGGCGGCGGTCGTGATGACGGCGGCGCTGTTTGTGTATCTGCTGGCGCTTCTTGTTTTTTTATTGGTAAAACGTAATTTTTTTGTAAAAGGGATAATCGACTTCGCTTCGGGCTACGCCCAAATGCAGAAAAAGATGATGGACGATTTTGCGGTTCCTTACGGACTTTTGGACGGGGACGGCAAAATAATATGGCTTAACAACGCTTTTGCAAAGGTCGTGAGCAAGGACAGCTATCACCATACGCTTTCGTCGATTTTTCCCGAGGCGGAGGAGCTTAAGCTTGAGCAGGCGGTAATGGGGGCGAGCATAGAAACGCGCCTTGTTTACAGCGACAGGAATTACAGGCTCACGGTGGAGGCGGTCGATACGGAGGGAATCAGCCGCGATACGGGCTTTATGATAACGGACGGGAACGCCAAGCTGTATGCGGCGTATCTTTTTGACGAAACGGAAATTACCGAGTGCCGCAGGGAGCTGCACGACGAGCGCGGCGTGGTTGGGCTTATTTATATCGACAATTTCGACGAGGCGCTTGACAGCATCGACGAGGTGCGCCGCTCGCTTCTGATGGCTTTGGTTGACAGGAAAATAAACAAATACATTTCAAACGGCGGCGGAATAGTCAAAAAGCTTGAGAAGGACAAATACCTTGTCGTGTTCAGGTACAAATATCTGGAGCAGCTCAGGGAGGATCGTTTCAGCATACTTGAGGACGTGAAATCCGTAAATATCGGCAACGAAATGTCGGTAACGCTCAGTATAGGAATCGGCGCGCAAAACGGCGCTTTTATGAACAATTACGATATGGCGAGGGCGGCGATTGATTTGGCGCTCGGGCGCGGCGGCGACCAAGCGGTTGTGCGCGAGGGCAGCAAGGTTACATACTACGGCGGCAAGACCAATTCGGTTGAGAAAAATACGCGCGTCAAGGCGCGCGTCAAGGCTCACGCGCTCAGAGAGCTGCTTGAGGCTACGGACAACGTGCTGATCATGGGACACAAGATAAGCGACGTTGACGCGGTGGGCGCGGCGGTCGGTATTTATGCGGCGGCGCGGGTTTTCGACAAGAAAGCCAACATAGTGCTTAACGATGTGACGACCTCGCTCCGACCGATTGTGGATTTATACAAAAACAGCTCCGATTACGATAAGGACTTTTTTGTCACAAGCGACGAGGCGCTTGCAAAGGTTACCTCAAACACGCTGCTTGTAATCGTGGACGTAAACCGAAAAAGCTATACGGAATGCCCCGAGCTGATCGGCAAATGCAAGACCACGGTCGTATTCGACCACCACAGACAGGGGAGCGAGCCTGTGGAGAACGCTACGCTTTCCTACATCGAGCCTTACGCTTCGTCCGCGTGCGAAATGGTTGCGGAAATATTGCAGTATATATGCGACAATATAAGAATAAAACCGATTGAGGCGGATACCATTTACGCGGGAATTGTCATAGACACGAACAATTTTACGAATAAGGCGGGAGCGAGAACCTTTGAGGCGGCGGCTTTCGTGAGAAGGTGCGGCGCGGACATTGTCAGGGTGCGCAAGCTTCTGCGCAGCGATATGACGGAGTACAAGGCGAAGGCGGAGGCGGTAAGGCATTCGGAGGTTTACCGCGACTGCTTTGCAATATCCATATGTCCGAGCGCGGGACTGCAAAGCCCTACGATTGTAGGGGCGCAGGCGGCGAACGAGCTGCTTAATATATCGGGCATAAGGGCTTCCTTTGTGCTTACATATTATAATAACGAGATTTACATAAGCGCGCGCTCCATAGACGAGGTCAACGTCCAACTGATTATGGAAAGGCTCGGCGGCGGCGGGCATATGACAATCGCGGGCGCGCAGCTTAAGGATATGGATATGGAGCAGGCGATCACGCTTATTAAAAATACCTTGGAGCAGATGACGGAGGAGGGTTCTATATAATGAAAATTATTTTGTTGCAGGACGTTAAGGCGTTAGGCAAAAAGGGGCAGACCGTAGAGGTCAGCGACGGCTACGCGAGAAATTTTATTTTGCCCAAAAAGCTGGGAATTGAAGCCAACGCCAAAAATATGAACGATTTGAAGCTTCAGAAGGCGCACGAGGAGAAGGTGGCGAAGGAGCAGCTAGAGGAGGCAAGGGAGCTTGCGTCAAGGATTGAGGGGCTTTCGGTCGAGCTTTCGATTAAATCGGGCAAGGACGGCAGAACCTTCGGCTCGGTGTCCTCAAAGGAGATCGCGCAGGCGTTCAAGGAGCAGCACGGAATCGTGTTTGACAAAAAGAAAATTCTGCTCGACGAGCCAATCAGGACGGTGGGAACGTCGATTGTGAACATAAAGCTGCACAGAGAGGTAACGGCTAAGCTTACGGTCAGGGTAAGGGAGGCGTAGCCCTTCGGAGAGGAACTTATAATGGATGAAGCGCTTGTTAAGCGTGTAATGCCGCACAGCGCGGAGGCGGAGCAGGCGGTTATCGGCTCCATGCTTATGGATAAGGAGGCGGTGGCTGTTGCCGCCGATATGCTGCTTAAGGAGGATTTCTATACGGGACAGTACGGAATCCTTTTTGAGGCGATAGCGCAGCTTTACGGCGAGGGAAAGCCCGCGGATCTGATTCAGGTTCAGGAAAAGGTCAAACAAAACGGCGCGCCTCCCGAGATTTCGGGAATGGAATTTCTGCGCGACATACTTACCTCGGTACCGACCTCAGCCAATATCAGGCATTACGCGAAAATTGTTAAGGATAAAGCAACCCTGCGCAGGCTCATCAAGGCGGCGCAGAGCATAGAGGAGAGCTGCTACGGCGGCGGTGACGAGCTTGAAACGGTTCTTTTCAACGCAGAAAAAAACGTGAACGCCATCACGCAGACGGGCGGCGGCGGAGAATTTCAGCCTATCGGAGAGGTCGTAATGGAGGCGCTTGACCGTATGCAGGCGGCTTCCAACGCGGGCGGCAAAATAACGGGAATAGCGACGGGCTTTACGGACCTCGATTACAAAACGGCGGGAATGCAGAATTCCGACCTGATTCTTGTGGCGGCGCGCCCGTCGATGGGAAAGACGGCGTTTGTGCTTAATATCGCCCAGCACGTGTCGGTAAAGCACGACGTTACGACGGCGATTTTCAGTCTCGAGATGTCAAAGCTCCAGCTCGTGAACAGAATCATATCCATGGAATCGAAGGTGGATTCCAAAAATATCAGGACGGGCAGCCTTTCTCCCGCGGAATGGGCGAGCATAGCCGAGGGCGCTTCAAGCGTCGGTATGTCCAAGCTGATCATTGACGATACGCCGGGAATCTCAATCGGCGAGCTGCGGAGCAAATGCCGTAAGCTCAAAAGGGACAATAATCTCGGACTTGTTATAATAGACTATATCCAGCTTATGTCGGGGGGCGGCAAAAGCGAGTCCAGACAGCAGGAGGTTTCGGAGATTTCCCGCGCCCTCAAGGGGCTTGCCCGCGAGCTGAACGTTCCCGTAATCGCACTTTCGCAGCTTAGCCGCGCGGTTGAATCCCGCCCCGACAAAAGACCGATGCTCTCGGATTTGAGGGAATCGGGCGCAATCGAGCAGGACGCGGACGTGGTAATGTTTATTTACAGGGAGGAATACTATAATAAGGATACCGAGCGCAGGGGCGAGGCGGAGATTATAATCGCCAAGCAGAGAAACGGTCCCACGGGAACGGTGAACCTTGCCTGGATTCCCGATTTTACCAAATTCGCCAATCTCGAGATTGGCAGGGAACGGACAAAATAACGAATTATCCGCAGTCGGCATTTCATTTCAAATGTCGGCTGCGGTATTTTTTTGTAATAATTCGTCATACGCTTGCAGCACACAAAAAAACGGACAAGGAGTAATATATATACGAAATAATTATAAAAGGGGCAGTAATATGGGCGACAGACGATACATAATTTCCGAAACCTCGGCGAGAACGGGGCTTGAATCGCACGTTTTAAGATATTGGGAGGACGAGCTGGGCTTAAGCATTCCCAGAAACGAGCTGGGGCACCGCTACTACACGGAGGAGCACATAAAGCTTTTTTGCAAAATAAAGGAGCTTAAGGAAAAGGGCTATCAGCTTAAGGCGATCAAGTCGGAGCTTGAGGGCAAAAGCGAGCTTAGCCTTAAGCTTGACGACGCAAAGCCCGTGAACGCCCCCGATATGTCGGACGATGCGGGCGCGGCGGGTACGCAGGCGCGGGAGGCGGAAAGCGAAGCCGCGGTTTCCTGCGTCGCGAGTACGGAGATAGCCGCTCCCGTGACGGCGCAGCGGGAGCCTGCCAATGCGGACAGGCTTGAGCAGTTCAGGACGATAATCGGCGGAATCGTTACGGAATCCCTCAGGGAAAACAATATCGTTTTGAAGGACGAGATAAGCTACACCGTAAGCGAAAAAGTTATCAAGGAAATGGATTATCTGCTGCGCCTTAAGGAGGAATCCGAGGACGAAAGATTCAAGAAGCTTGACGAAACGATACGAAGCTGTCAGCGCAGCAGCCGCGAGGCGGCGGCGTACAGCGAGGGACGCGGCTGGAAAAAGAAGCGGAAAAAAAGAGGGTAGAGGGTATAAATTATAGGCGGAGCATTTGCTCCGCCTTTTAAATAGATTTTTTGTTAAATTCAAGGAACGCTTATTGACATAATGAAAGTGCAGTGGTATTATATCAATGAAGAAGAAATATATATATGTATAATTAATGATAACTGTAAGGAGGAACTGATATGAAGCCGGGAAACAAATATATGAAAGGAATATTGGGACCTATATTTGCCGCAGGTATGCTTTTAACCGAAACGGCAGCCGCTTATGCGTCCTTTTCGGACGCAGAGCCGGACAAACCATATGATACTGCTGTCATAGAAAAACTTTCGCAGGTCGAAGAATATAGCTTTGCCCAAAATTGTTTTAATGAAGACAGGGTGATTAAATCGGTTAATTCCCAGTCTGTATATACAGGCAATAAATTGGAGTGGAAGTACTGTTCCGATACATATTTTGACGTGTTGACAGAAGTAGAAAGAGATGATTTAATTGCGGAATACGAATATAATGATAAGTATCAACGCGTTTCAAAAACAGTAAACGGTGAAACGATATATTTTGAATATGATGAATGGGGTAATATAATTCGAGAATATTATGATAATAAAGAAGTGATTTATCTCTATGAGGAACTGAAGCCCTGCGGATTTGTTTATGAGGGTGAAGAATACCGTTATAAAACAGAAGACGGATTAATTGTCGGAATTATATACGGAGAAGATTTAATAGCGGAATATACATATTCCGAAGGAGTATTGGACGGGGTTTATGAGCTTTCCGAAGGGAGTGCCGTACTCAATTCCGATAAGGATTTTATAGCAAATATCAATAAAATAAGATACAGCGGGTGGTATTGTGATGATGAAACAGGATGGAATTACAGCGGAAGATATTTTGACCCGAAAAACGACAGATTTATAGACGGAAAAAGCAGGGAGGAAATGGAACCGTTTATTGAGCGGTATGGTTATACTGCGGAGATAATTACGCAGATAAACGATTTTTATTCTGAGAACGAGGCGTCCGCATATGCATTGGTGCCTTCAAAGGATACACAGATTAAAACTATTGCTACTGTCATATTCGGAGAATCATATGATAATGTTATAGACCAGCTTGGCGTTGCACAGGTTATACAGAACAGAATGCATTCAAGCAACCCCGCTGTTCTTTACGGAGGGACAACGGCATATGAAATTGTCACTGCCAAAAATGCCTTTGCCGCATACGGTGTATTCACATATGAAGAAATGATGAAGCATTCCGCTACTCAGCTGGCATCACAGGCGATGGAGAATGCAAGGAGATTATATGCGGATATAAGCTTGGTGTATCATTTGAATTGTTATGACGGTTGTACGTTTTTCTGTTCTGTCAGAAGTGCCTACGAGAGCATAACTTATAAAGACGGAAGCTTATATAAAGACGGAAAAAAATTGAAGAGAGTATACCTGTCAAACTACGGAGAAATTACCGGCACAGTACAGTTGAGGGTTGCTTACGGCAACGGACAGCCCGGTAACAATGAGTATTACGGGAAAAATAATGTGTTTTATCAGCGCGCTGATTTATAATAGGCGCAAATGTATGGGAGAGGAGATATATTATGAAAGCGATTAAAATGTGTTTAGGCACTATATTTGCCGCAAGCTTAATGTTTTCATTAACAGCCTGCGGAACTAAAGCTACGGACAATAATGTGTCCGACAGCGCTTCAAATGACAAAAACTTGGCGGCGGCTAACGGTGATGTTACCTCCGAAGCAGACGCCGAAATAACCGAGAGCGAGCTGATGGAGCTTGCATGGTGGCATGAGAAGAGTGATGAAGAAAACGGCATTGATACCGAAAATATTTATCCGGGCTTTGAGCTTGACTGTGAAATCAAGGACGGCGGGTATTACAGAGTGTTCCGTTCCAAGGATAAGGGAATAGAGGTTTTGGAGAAGCTGCACAGAGTTGAGGAGGGGCTTCCGACCTCGGGAGGGGAGATTATAATCAGGAATGATTCCGAAATAAGCAAGGAATATTCCGTAGTAAACGGAATAGGAAACACCAACAACAAGGAGGGCTTTACGAGAGATGAGAAAAAGCTGTTTTTCCTTGATTTGACAAACAACGGGCAGGAGGAGCTTGTCATAAGCATTCCCAATGTTGATATGGAGACGAACGAAAATTATGTATATGTTTTTGATTCCGAAAGCCTTGAGCAGATAGCCCTTCCCGATGAAAAAGAGCTGCGCGGCAAGGTTGAGAGCGGGCTTGAGTCGGTGAAAATGCAGGACGCGGAGGACGGAAGGCTGGCTGTAAGCGTAACCATAGAAGGCAGGAGCTATGAAGCCTATACGGACCTGTTTGAGGAATGGAGCGCGGAGGATATGGAGTATAAAGCGGCGGTTTCCGGCTATGGCGGATTTTACGTCGGAGCTTCGGGCGCATATTACAGAGCGGGGATTTATATTTATCACAAGGATTACGAGCGGTCTGTGAACAACAGGTATATTTCCGTGGATATTCCCCTCGCTTACAGCTCCGAGCTTAACGCCTTCGAGGCTGCGGACGGCGAATACACCGTGAGCGGCGGCTTGTAATAATCAATCGGGTGCGTACAAAATAAAAACGGCTGCCGCCTTTGCAGGTGACAGCCGTTTATGTAGTTGGATTAATTACTCTGCGGAGATTGCACCGACGGGGCAGGAAGCCTCGCAGGAACCGCAGGAAATGCAGGTGTCCTTGTCGATTTCATACTGGGAATCTCCCTGTGAGATCGCGCTTACGGGACAGCCTGAAGCACAGGTGCCGCAGCTTACGCAACTGTCTGAAATAACGTATGCCATAGTTAAAACCTCCTCCTATATGTTTTCTTCCATAAACGTATTATATACCACTATTCCGAATAAGACAAGCAAATTATAGGTCATAATTAACGGAAATTTTTTGAAGGAATCTCATCGGAAAAATTTACATTGAATATGCGCAAACTATATTATATAATTATAATGCGTTCGGTTTCGGGCGATAATATATACGACAGGAGGAATTGATAATGGCAAAAATAAGTCAGGATATGATAATTCACGACCTTATTCAGGTTGACCCCGAAATCGTGGGAATCCTTATGGGAGCGGGAATGCACTGTGTAGGCTGTCCGTCCGCTCAGGGCGAAACGCTCGGAGAGGCGGCTATGGTTCACGGACTGGACCCCAACGAGCTTGAGGCGCATATCAACGAGTACCTTGCAGCCAAGGAAGCTGCCGCACAGTAGGATTCTATGCTTAAAAAAATATTTCCGGGAATATTTTTGGGAAAAGAAACGGGACTTGAGGGCAAAACCTTTGTCTGGACAATTTCATCGGGAATTGTATACGCGCTCCAGTCGTTGATTTTTCTGGCGGTCATTACGAACCTGCTGGGAGAAGCAACGGCGGGAGTTTATTCTGTCGGGGCGATGATTGCCCAGCAGATGATGACGGTCGGCAAGTTTTCGGTGCGCAATTATCAGGTGTCGGACGTCAGGGAAAAATACAGCTTCGGGGACTATCTCGCTTTCAGGACGGCGACCTGCCTGCTGGCGGTCTTTATTATGCTGGGCTGGATTTTTTTCGGGGGTTACAGGGGAGAGCGCGCCGTGATAATCGTGGGCTTTACGGTGTACAAGCTTGCGGAGTGCTTCTCCGACCTTTTCGAGGGACTGTACCAGCAAAAGGGGCGGTTCGACATAAGCGGCAAAAGTCAGTTCGTCAAGGATTTTTTGATGATAATCGTTTTTGTCGCCGCGGTTTTTATAACGAGGGACGTGGCAGTATCGAGCGTTATACTTGCGGTTGTGTCGGTTCTGCTTTTGGCGGCGGTGGATTTACCGCTCGCCGCGCATTTTGCCAAGTCGGGCTCCCGCTTTAAATTTAAAAAAATATGGGAACTGACCTTGGCGTGCTTCGCGCTTTTTGTCAGCTCCTTTATATATGTATATATCAACAACGCGCCCAAATATGCGATTGCGGGGCTGTCAATGCCCGATGCGGAGAGGGACGCGTTTCAGGGCGTGTTCAGCTCTCTTTTTATGCCCGTATTTATGGTGGACCTGCTCGCGAGCTTTACAATGCGCATATGGATAACCAAAATGGCGCTTTTCCATGACAAGGGCGATAGACGCGGCTTCAAGAGGATTGTGCTGAAGCAGGTGGCGGTAATCGCCGCGATTACGGCTGCCAGTATGCTCTTTATGTACCTGCTCGGGGGCTATGTGCTGTCCCTGATTTACGGGATCGACCTTCACGGCTACGAGGCGGAAAACGTCCTCCTTATGCTTGCGGGAGGAATGGTTTCGATATACACGCTTTTTGAAAATGTGATAATAATATACAGGAACCAGCAGCTAAGCATTGTCATAAGCATTGTTTCGGTTGCGGCAGCGGCGGTTGTCGTGCCAATCTGCACACAAAGCGGCGGCATTCTCGGAGCCTGCGCCGGGTACCTCGCGGTAAATACGCTGAGGGCGGCGGGCTATATCGGAATGGCTGTATATTATATGGCAAAGGAAAAAAGAAGCTGCGCGTCGGCTTAGGCGGCTTCGGTTTTTTTGAACATACGCGCCAAGGTGATCACGGCGGCTGCCGCAAGCACGAGCTCGGCGGAAAACTGCGCATAGGCAAGACCGTAAAGCGGAAAAAGGCGGTTAAGTATGTACAGGGCGGGGATTTCAAGCAGGATTTTGCGCATAATCGCGAAAACAAGCGCCTTTACGCCCATCCCGCACGCCTGAAATACGCCGACCGCGAGAAAGTCCATCGCAAGGAAGGGCAGTCCCAAGCACATACCGCGCAGAAACGCGGCTCCGTACCCGACGACCTCGGGATTGCGCATAAACATATTTATGAACCAATCCGCGCCGGCGAAATAGAGCGCCGCCACAAGCGTTATGAATATTATTGAAAGCCTTGCCGAGAAAAGCAGGGTTTTTTTCATGCGCGCGCGGTTGCCCGAGGCGTAGTTGTAGCTGATAAGCGGCATTATGCCCTGTGAAACGCCCATACAGATATACATGGGAATCATATTTATTTTCTGCGAAATACCCATTGCGGCAATCGCATCGTTATTGTACGCCGATATGAAATTGTTCAGCACGGTCATTCCCGTCACGTTCAGAAGATTCTGTATCGACGCGGGTACGCCGACGTTAAAGACGCGCCCCACAATGCCCTTGTAAAAGCCGAATTTGCGCGGGCTTATGCATACATAGGTTTTGCCGCGCTTGACGAGCATAAATACGAAAAAGTACAGGCAGGCGGCGCAGTTGGAGATAAAGGTCGCAAGCCCCGCGCCCGCCGCGCCCATATTTAAGCCCCACGGCAGAATAAAAATCGGATCCAGCGCTATGTTCAAAAGACAGCCGCTCATGCTCCCGAGACTCGCGTGAAACGAGGAGCCCTCCGCGCGGACAAGGTACGCGAAAACCACGTTGAGAATCGCGGGCATTGCTCCGAAGCTTGTCGTCCATTTAAGATAAGCGGCGGTTTGGGCGGCGTTGGAGGAGTCGGCTCCGAGAAGCCGCAGGAGAGGCGCGCGAAATACCGTGCAGAGCGCCGAAAAAATCAGTCCGCAGAATACCGCGCAGTAAAAGCCGAAGGCGGAGCTTTTGGATACAGTATCGTAATCCTTTTGACCGAGCGCGCGGCTCATCATGCTGGAGCTGCCCACTCCGAACAGATTGTTTACCGCGTTAAAAGCAAGCAGCACGGGCGCGGCAAGCGTAACCGCCGCGTTCTGTACGGGGTCGTTGAGCATTCCGACAAAATAGGTGTCGGCAAGGTTGTAAATCACCATTACCAAAGAGCTTATTACGGTCGGAACGGCAAGCGTTATAACCGCCCTCGGAACGGGAGTGCTTTCAAAAAGCCGTGTTTTACGGACGTCTTCCATAGTATCGGTAATCCTTTTTTACATTATGATAAAAAATACAAAATAAGCGGCGTAGCTTAACAGCATAATTATGCCGCCCGGTCTGGTAAGCTTCTTATTTTTGACAACGCATACGAAAAGAAGCACCATTGCGGCAAGCGCGGCGAGGTTGTCCGCTATAAAGTCCTTGGAATACACGACGGGAGTTATAGCCGCCGTCGTTCCGAGAACAAACAGTATGTTAAAAATATTGCTGCCGACGATATTGCCGATTGCTATATCCGCCTTGTGCTTTGCGGCGGCGGTGACGGAGGTGATCAGCTCGGGCAGCGAGGTGCCGAACGCCACGATCGTAAGCCCTATAAGACGCTCGCTCATACCGAAATGCTGGGCGATCGCCGTCGCGGAGTTGACCGTAAGCTGGCTGCCGAATATTATGGCGGCACCGCCGAGGATAATAAAAAGAATTATTTTCCATACGGGCATTTTGGCGGCGGGCTTTTCGTCAGCCGCGTCCGAGGCGTTCTTTTTTTTGGACATCATAACAAGATATACCATAAACGCCGCCAAAAGCAAAAGGAAAAGCGCGCCGTCCCATCTTCCGACGCTGTAATCCCATATTCCCAAGCCGAGCAGCAGAAGCGTGATAAGCGCGGTAAACGGTATCTCATAGCGCAGCGTGTTTTTTTGGATAGCGAGCGGCGAGATAACCGAGGCAAGTCCAAGAATCAGCAGTACGTTCATTATGTTGCTGCCGACCACGTTGCTGACAGCCAAATCAGCGCTTCCCTTGATTCCTGCGGTAATGCTTATCGCCGCCTCGGGAGCGCTTGTCCCGAAGGCGACAATCGTAAGACCTATAACTATCTGCGGAATCCCCATTCTGTCCGCCAGAGCCGACGAGCCGTCCACGAAAACGTCCGCGCCCTTCATCAGTAAGACGAAGCCTGCGATCAATAAAAGAAATTGTACGGGTAAGGGCATAATAAAAACCTCCTTTATTTTTAAAAAGAAATTACTCCGAAGTGCTCCAAAAGTATCTTTACGCCGAGCAGAATCAAAATCAGTCCTCCCGCAAATTCGGCTTTATTTTTGTAGCGCGTGCCGAACACGTTGCCCGCCTTTACTCCCGCCGCCGAAATTACGAACGTGACCGCTCCTATAATCAGGACCGCGGCGGCGGTATTGATCAGCGCGCTCGCCTTAAATACGGCGACGGGGACGCAGGCGAAGGTAATTCCGACTGCCAGCGCGTCTATGCTTGTGGCAACCGCCATAAGGAACATAGTCTTAAAGCCCAGCGCGTCCGTAGCCTCGGCTTCCTCCTCGGAAAACGCCTCCCTTATCATATTGCCGCCGATAATCAGCAGCAGTCCGAAGGCGATCCACGGGGCTACCGAGGTGATGAATTTTACGAAGCGGCTCCCCAAAAGATAGCCGAGCATCGGCATAAGCGCCTGAAAGCCGCCGAACCACGCGCCTATTATGAGCATATGCTTAAGCCTGAGCTCCCGCATCGCAAGCCCCTTGCAAATCGCCACTGCAAAGGCGTCCATAGAAAGCCCGACTGCCAGCAGCAGTAAAGAAACAATATCCATAAATAATATCCTCCCGTAAATTCAGATATTCCGAATGCATCGCAGAAAAAAAATAAGACTTATGCATAGCAAAAGCTACACATGAGTCTCATCATTTAAGACAAACCAGAACATAACCTTCCCCAAGCGCCGTGCAAGCGGGATTTCCTATGAACGAGATTGTTGGTTTGCCGCGTCCTACGCCGACTACTCCCTCACGAGTTAATATCATTTTATTTTATGGAAAGGGTATATGTCAAGCATAAATTAAAAAAACAGAGACGCGGACAGCAATAAAGAAGGCACCGCCCGATAGCCTGCTATTTCGCGATACCTTCTTTAAAAAAGAGGGGAAGATCAATGAAAAGATTCTATAACGATTCTCGGTGTAGGGTTCACCGACAGCTATATAGCTTTCCTTTGTTAACCATAGTATATGTGCCTTTTATTTCAAAAGAATGGCAAAAGTGTGAACACGCTGTTAAAAATTTTTTGAATTTTTACGAGCGGCAAAACGGCGCGCGGTTCGGATAAGAGCGTTGGAGAGGGGCGCGCCGATTTTATAAAATTTAAAGAAATTCGTCATAAATTATTCATATTGACATATTATATTAATCTTATTAATCCTCGGTTCTGCCGGGGAGCTTAAATAAGGCTTAATAACAGGAGCTGCGCAATGAGCAAAATTATCGGAATTGATTTGGGAACGACGAATAGCTGCGTTGCGGTGATTGAGGGAGGACAGCCCACGGTCATCGTGAACGCGGAGGGTACAAGGACAACGCCGTCGGTGGTGGCGTTTAGCAAGAAGGGGGAGCGTTTGGTGGGCGAACCCGCGAAGCGTCAGGCGGTGACGAACGCGGAGAGAACCGTTTCCTCGATCAAGCGCCAAATGGGCACGGACGCGAAAATAAGCATTGACCGCAAGAAATATACGCCGCAGGAGATTTCCGCTTTTATACTTATGAAGCTTAAAAAGGACGCCGAGAACTACCTCGGCGAGAGAGTTACCGAGGCGGTTATTACGGTTCCCGCCTATTTCAACGACGCACAGCGTCAGGCGACAAAGGACGCGGGAAGGATCGCGGGGCTTAAGGTCGAAAGAATCATCAACGAGCCGACCGCGGCGGCGCTCGCATACGGACTGGACAACGGCGAGAACCAAAAAATCCTTGTATACGATTTGGGAGGCGGAACCTTTGACGTTTCGGTTATAGAGATTGGCGACAAGGTCATAGAGGTGCTGGCGACCTCGGGCGACAACCGTTTGGGCGGCGACGATTTCGACGAGCGCTTGGTGGGCTATTTGGCGGAGGAATTCCGACGCGCCGAGGGCGTTGACATATATAAGGACAAAATGGCGTTGCAGCGCGTGCGCGAGGAGGCGGAGAAGGCAAAAAAGGAGCTGTCAACGGCTTCGAGCACCAATGTGAACCTGCCGTTTCTCGCCACCTCCAAGTCGGGACCGAAGCATATGGACATAAATATTACGAGAGCCAAGTTTGACGAGCTTACCGCGGATTTGGTCGAGCGAACAGCGGGTCCCGTCATGAATGCGCTCCGTGACGCGGGAGTGAGCAAAGCCGAGCTTTCCAAGGTTCTGCTGGTCGGAGGCTCGACGAGAATCCCCGCCGTGCAGAATAAGGTCAGACAGCTTACGGGACTTGAGCCGAGCCGCAATATGAATCCCGACGAGTGCGTTGCGCTCGGCGCGTCGATTCAGGGCGGAAAGCTTTCGGGCGATTCGGCAGCGGCGTCGGAGCTTCTGCTGCTTGACGTTACTCCGCTCACGCTTTCGATCGAAACGGTCGGCGGCGTTGCGACAAGGCTTATCGAGCGCAACTCCACGATTCCCTGCAAGAAAAGTCAGGTATTTTCCACGGCAATGAATTATCAGACCTCGGTCGAGATAAAGGTTTTGCAGGGCGAAAGACAGTTTGCGAGGGACAACAGGCTTTTGGGGACCTTCAGGCTTAACGGAATCCGCAGAGCGCCTGCGGGCGTGCCGCAGATAGAGGTCACCTTTGACATCGACGCGAACGGAATCGTCAATGTGTCGGCGAGAGATACGGAAACGGGAAGGGAGCAGGGAATAACCATAACCGCAAGCAGTAATCTCTCCGAGGACGAGATACAGAGGGCGATGCGGGAGGCGGCAGAATACGAGGCGTCCGACGGCACGAGAATGGAAGCCTTTGAAACGATAAACGAGGCGCGGATATTAATCGGCGACGTAAGGCTTAAGCTCAGGGAGGCGAAGAAAACCGTTGACAAGAACCGCAGGCAGCAGGTGAAGGGCGACATTGACTATCTTGAGAAGCTTCTCAGAAAGGCGGCGCCCGAGAAAATGTCCGACACGGATACGAACGAGGTCAGGGCGGCGATAGACAGGCTTAAGGCGTCGGCGGAGGGAATGTAGGATTTGCCAATATTGGTTTTATACAGAGGGCGGCAGTTTTTTGATTTTGTCCTTCAAAATGTCCGTTATAATAAGGCTGTGCCCTTTTCGCAAGGGCTAAGAAAGGAATTTTGCTATGCCAAAAAAGAAAAATGAAATTACAATTCGTTCAAGCGCGGCGGAATACCTTACCTATGCGGCAGCTGTCGGAAATGAAGCGGACAATATGGAAATGCGCTATGAGGATGAGAATATTTGGCTCACGCAAAAAATGATGGCGGCGCTGTACGATGTGGAAGTCCCTACAATAAATTACCATATAAAAAAGATTTTCAGGGACAGCGAGCTGCAACATAGTTCAGTTATTAGAAAATTTCTAATAACTGCGGAGGACGGAAAGCGTTTTTTTGCAAAGGTACAGAATAAAATGCATTATGCGGTTCACGGTCATACTGCGGCAGAGCTGATTTATGAGCGTGCCGACGCACAAAAACCGCATATGGGACTAACAGCATGGGCGGCAGCGCCTGAAGGAAAAATCGTAAAAAGTGATGTGAACGTTGCTAAAAATTATTTAAGCGAGAAAGAGCTGCGGTCGTTGGAACGAATTGTATCGGCATATCGGGATTTGTTGATATAATTCTTGAACTTTCCTTATTTTTCAAGGTTTTCAGAGCCTCATACAGTGAAATGATATATATTTTCCCTTGTTTTTGCCCTTATGGGAATTTTACAAGGGAAAGTTTTTGTGAATGCACTTAGTCATTGCCTGCCACTCTGTCCAAGAGCCTTGCGGAAGTCCGTTTTGCCTCCCTTGTGGCATGGG